>CAIOJR010000023.1 GCA_903858685.1 uncultured Caulobacterales bacterium
TTCGAGTCACGCAGGCGGCACCATTTCCCGTTCGCCTTATTACACAACGCCAGAGTTGCGGACAGGACGTCCAGTCACCTCAACGCACCGTGCGGCGCCTGCCGCCTGGCGCGGGCGAGGGCCGTGGTGCGGACAGGGCGGCGTCATCCTCATAGGGGCCAGGGTCGTCCGGGATGGGCGGGGCCAATATGTCAGCATTATCGGCTGTGAAAAATGGCGTCGAGGCCTGATAGGCGACCGGCAGATCCGGCAGTTCTGACAGAACGCGCTCGCCCCGCTCCAGACGCGGATGGGCCAGTTCGCCCGTTTCAGCATAGTGCGAGACCAGACGGCTCCAATCCCCGGACCCATAGGCGAATGCACGGCCTTCGGGATCGATATCGCTCCAATCCGGCTCAACCGGCGCCGCAGCGGCGCGGGCGATCCACAAGCGGGCTTCGTCCGCTTCATGGACGGCCAGGGCGATCCGCGCCATCAAGCCACAGACGCGAGCGCTGGCGCGGGCCTGATCAAGGGCGCCGGCGTGGATACGCGCGCCACGGGCGTCACCGGCCAAAAGAGCCTGCTCGACGCGCAGAATCCGGCTTTCATGATGCTCTGCATTCAGGTCCGCCAGCGCCGTCAGACGCCGCGCCCGCTCACGCGGGGTTTCAGCCGTGTTAAGGTCGCGATAGGCCATGGCGAGCGCCGGATGGGGCCTGACCTTCCACGCGGATTCGATGAGTTGCGCCGCCCGAGTCGCCTTGCCGTCCGCCGCCAGACGGCGGGCCGCAGTCAGCACCCCGGGCGAGAAGTCCGGCTTGAGTTTCGCCGCCTGGCTCGCCAGTTCGAGCGCCTCGTCCAGCGCCTTGGGTTCGCTGGACAGGTCCCGGCGCGCCGCCGACGCCGCCAGAAGCGCGGCACGCGTGCGCTCCGCCACCGCAGGCGAGACGATCTTGCGCTCCAGAGCCTCTTTCGCCAGGGCGAGGGCTGCATCCCAATCACCCGCAGCCAGTCGCGCCTCAACCAAAGCACGCCAGGCCCACCGAGCGGTCTTGGTCAGACCATAGGCGGCCTCTGCGTTCTTGACCGCTTCCAGGGCGTCGCCCTTGCGCTGGGCAATCAGCATCAGGCCGCGATACCCCGCCAGTCTCAGCTCCGGAAAGCCCAGCATCGCGGCATAGGCTGCGTGTGCTGCGACATCATCGCCCGCGGCTTCTGCCGCGGACGCCGCCAGAATGCGCACGAGCACGGGCTGATCATCCATGTATTCCGCCGCCTTTTGCGCTAGCCGGCGCGCATCGACGCCGGATCCGGCGGCGACAGCGACAAATCCGCGAGACAGGCATTCCGCGCCTTCGCGACGCCGCGCCTCCGCCCGCGTTCGCGCAGCGCGCGCCGGCGCCGCAGCAAACCAAAGCACGGCCTGCCAGAACAGGGTTGCGGCCAGAGCCGCCAGCACCAGGGCGACAACCGCCGCTGCGGCGGATGTATCAATGCGCCAACCCAGCCAGACCAGACTGGCCTGGCCCGTCTGCCCGGCGAGCGCCATGGCGACGCCAATCACCACAGCCACAAAGAGGATCGCGAGCAGGGCGCGGATCATTGGCCTGCTCCCTTGCTGGCGCTGGCGAGGTTTTTCAGCGCGTCAAGCCGAATAGCGGCCACGCGGTTTTGAATCTGCACGCGCCTCAAGGCGCGATCGCGCCACGGAGCCGCCGCATCTCGTCCCTTTGGCGGCAGAGCATCGAGTTCGCGCACGGCGCCGTCAAGATCGCCATCGTTCAGACGGTGCTCCGCGCGGGCGAGAATGGCGTCCGGACTTGATCCAGAAGTCTGATCCGTCCGTCGGACGGTAAACAGAACGCCCACAGCATGGGCAATCTGGGCCAGCCAGCCGGAGCCTTGCACCGGAGCGCGCGAGGCGTAGGCCGCGCGGCGCGCCATGTCCGGAAACTCCGCCACAAGCACGGGGCGGGGCGGGGCGCCATGTTCGGCCAGAGCGCGCAGGGCGTCGACCTCATGGGGGTCCGGCAGGGTGCGAGCCAGATTATCGAGATCGGACGCAAAGGGGCGACCGGTGTCGGAGGCCTGTGACAGACTGGCCGCCGCCAGCGCCGCCGACGCCGCCCCGACCAGTGCGTGGTGTTCATTCTCGATCCGATCGAGCCTGGCGGTCAGGGCCGCGACATCTGGTCTGGCCAATCCCGTCAGCGCTGCGGCCGACGGACTGGTCGATGCGGCTGAGGCCGGCGCGGCGATCGGCTCACTGGCGGTCGAAGTTGCGGGAGACGCCGCGGGCTCGACAGTGACCGGTTGGGGCTGGGGCCCGACATGCAGGCTTTTCGCCCCGAGAAACACGACCAGCGCCAACACGACGCAGGTCACGCCCGACCCCAGACAGAACCAGACGAGCGGAGACATCGGCCCGTTGCGTCGCGCGGGCGGACGGGGGGAGAGGTCGGACGGATCATTGGCGATGGTCATGACAAAGGCCGATATGTTGCGTGGTCAACGCGCCGCGGAAGGCGATGCGCAGAGTCTGTCGCGAATGACCTTAAGCAATGCCTCCTCCTTGGGGAACGGGGAGACGATAATTTCTCTGCACGGCGTCGATCGAAGCGGTGCAGCGCAGGCGTCGGAGAGCGCGAAAACCACGGCGTCTCCAAGTCCAGTCAGCCCCTTTGACCAAAATTCAGTCAGAACGCATCCAGCGCTGGGGGACTGGACCACGATCCCTGCAATTGGGGCGGCTTGCAATGCTGACAGAAGGGAATCAGGAAGCTCGGCGACGCCACAGGTCTCATAGACGGGCAGGCGCGTGACATGACAGCCCGCGCGCACCACGGCGTCCGCCAGGTCCCCCGCCGGAATTCGGGCGCACGGATGGAGGATGCGTCCGCCGGGACAGCGACTGATAATCAGCGCCGCAAGCGCCGACACATCGCCATCAGCGCTTTCCACGTCTCGCCATCCAGCCTGTCTGGCCGCCAGCGCCGTTGCATCTCCGACGGTCAGGACGGGGCGGCTGGAAATTTCAGGGTGGAGCCCAAACAGGCGCACGGCGGCTGGGCTGGAAAACGCCACAGCGTCAAAATCGAGCGGCCTGGACAGATCATAGGACAGAGCCCGCGTCTCGATCAGCGGCGCGGTGATCGGGTCCAGTCCGAATGGCCGAAGCGCATTCGATGTCGCCATGGCGCCCGGCGCTGAGCGCGTGACCCAGACCCGCGGCGCAACGATCCTGGTTGGCTCTGGCCCGCTCATGGCCTCAGCCTGGCGGCAGAAGCGCGTCGCCGCCATCCTTGCGCACGGCCTCCCCCAGGGACAGGCCCAGGCGATAGGCTTCGTCGCGCGCGTGTTGCTCATCCATCGATAGTTGGATCGCCCCGTCCCGGCGCCAGCGTTGCGCACCGTTTGGCGTCAAGCCTTCCACGATGAGCGACAGCCGTCCGTCAACCAGTTGCGCAAAAGCGCCCACCGCCGTCTTGCAGGATCCCTCCAGCGCTTCCAGAGCCCCGCGTTCCGCAGCGACGGAAATGCCTGTGGCGACATGATGCAGACCCCGGAACGCCGGATGGTCGAGATCGGCCTCGCGTGTCTGGATGGTGAGGGCGCCCTGCCCCGGCGCTGGCGGAGCCAGCACAGGATCGATCAGACCGGCTGCGCGTTCGGGGATGCCCAGACGTTTAAGTCCGGCGAAGGCCAGCATGATCGCATCCGCCCCGCCCTCGTCCAGCCGGGCGAGACGCGTATCGACGTTGCCGCGCAGAAGCTGGACGTCAAGGTCCGGGCGGATATGCAGCGCCTGAGCCTGACGCCGCAGGCTGGCTGTGCCCAGGCGGGCGCCCTGCGGCAGGTCTTCAATGCGGCTGGCTATGTGGGAGATCAGCGCATCGCGCGGATCTTCCCGCTCGGGATGGGCGGCGGTCGCAAGCCCGGGCGGCGTCATGGCGGGCATGTCCTTCAGGCAGTGCACGGCGCAGTCGATGCGACCGTCGAGCAGCGCCTCTTCGATTTCCTTGGTGAACAGCGCCTTGCCGCCGATTTCCAACAGGCGTCGATCCTGCACGCGGTCGCCCGTGGTGGTGATCGGCACAATCGGGGCGACCGCGTCCGCCAGAGCCGGGTCTGCGCCCAGAAGACGCGTGATCTCGGCCTGGATGTAGCGGGCCTGAACCAGGGAGAGGCGCGAGCCGCGGGCGCCAATGCGGATGGGGGACTGTGCGTGTTGCATGACGGGTTCGGTAAGGCTACCTCAAGGATCACTGTCCCGTTGGCTACAGGAGCTTTGGGACGATCACAATGCGGCGCCCGCAATGGCGCGTCGACCCCGTTCGAAAAGTCATGTCGCCAGCGCCGCCTCTGACCATACTGGGTATCGAAACGAGCTGTGATGAAACCGCAGCCGCGGTCGTGCGCCTGACTCCGCGCCCGGACGGCCAGGATGTGAAGATCCTTTCCTGCGTCATCGCCACCCAGTTCGACGCGCACCAGCCCTATGGCGGCGTCGTGCCGGAAATCGCGGCCCGCGCACATGTGGAGGCGGTCGACCTCGTGATCGCGCAGGCGCTGAAACAGGCCGGGGTGGGATTTGAGGCTCTGAGCGGGGTAGCGGCCACGGCGGGTCCGGGCCTGATCGGCGGCGTGATGGTGGGACTGTCGGCGGGCAAGGCCATCGCCCTGGCCCGCGGCATACCGCTGATCGCCGTCAATCATCTGGAAGGGCACGCCCTGTCGGTGCGCCTGACCGAAGCCGCGCCCTATCCTTATCTGTTGCTTCTGACGTCCGGCGGCCATTGCCAGCTCCTATCGGTCGAGGGACCGGGTCATTGCCGTCGTCTGGGGACAACCATAGACGATGCGGCGGGCGAAGCTTTCGACAAGATCGCCAAGGCGCTGGGGCTGCCCTATCCCGGAGGCCCGGCACTGGAGCGACTTGCCATCGGCGGCGATCCAAAGCGCTATCGACTGCCTAAAATGCTGGCGGGCTACAATGGCTGCGACTTCTCATTTTCCGGACTGAAGACCGCCGCCGCGCGGCTGGTTCCTTCCCTGACCAGCGACGATGATCGGCGCGACCTCGCCTGCGCCGTCCAGGCCGCCATCGCCCGCCAACTCAGCGAGCGCTCCACCCGTGCGATGGAATTGCACCGTGAAAGATATGGAATGAAGGGCCGTCTGTTCGCCGTGGCGGGCGGTGTCGCCGCCAACCAGACGATCCGGGACGCTCTGAAAACCGTGGCGCACGCGCACGACTTCGCCTTCACGGCCCCGCCTCTGAAATATTGCACGGACAATGCGGCCATGATCGCCCTGGCGGGCGCGGAGCGGCTGGCTCTGGGCCAATGCGACCCGCTGGACGTCGCCGCACGACCGCGCTGGCCGCTGGACGAGGCGACCGCAAGGTCAAATCCCGTCCATCATTCTGGCCGCAAGGGAGCCAAGGCATGAGGGGCTTCACCCACGCCGGCGTTCTGGGCGGCGGAGCCTGGGGCACCGCCCTGGCCCAGGTCTGTGCACGCGCCGGTCTGCAGGTGACGCTGGCCGTCCGCGAGGCTGAAGTGGCCGCCGACATAGCGGGACGACGCGAAAACCGCCTTTTTCTGCCCGGCGTTAAGCTGGATGCGCGGATCGCCGCTACGCTGGACTTGGCGGCGCTGTCGGCCTGCGATCTGGTGCTGGCCGTCGCACCGGCCCAACATCTGCGGGCCGCATTGATCGGCCTCGCCCCCCATCTCGCAACAGGGACGCCGTTGGTTCTGTGCGCAAAAGGGATTGAGCAGAACAGTCTAAAACTGATGACAGAGGCCGCCGCCGAGGTGCTTGGGCAAACGCCGCTGGCGGTGCTGTCGGGTCCAAGCTTTGCGGGGGACGTTGCACGGGGGCTGCCGACAGCGGTCACTCTGGCCTGTCCGGACGAGGCTCTGTGCGGGGCCATCGCCAGGGCGCTCGCCACCCCGGCCTTTCGCCCCTATCTCGCCGCCGACATGATCGGCGCCGAAGCGGGCGGCGCCGTCAAGAACGTGCTGGCCATAGCCTGCGGCGTGGTGGAAGGGAAGGAACTGGGTCGCAGCGCCCATGCCGCCCTGATTACGCGCGGCTTTGCCGAAATGACGCGGTTCGGCGTGGCGCTGGGCGCCAGGGCCGAAACCCTGGCGGGCCTGTGCGGCCTGGGCGATCTTGTCCTGACCTGCTCGTCGCCTCAGTCGCGCAATATGAGTGTGGGGCTGGCGCTGGGACGCGGTGCAACCTTGAGCGAGGCCCTATCGGGAAAACTGTCGGTCGCCGAAGGCGTTTCGTCCGCGCCCGCCGTGGTGCAACTCGCCGAGAGACTTCAGGTGGACATGCCGATCTGCCGCACCACCGCCGCACTGCTCGACGGCGCGGTCAGCGTCGATGAAGCCATAGAGAGCCTAATGTCCCGCCCTCTCAAATCCGAACGCTAAACCCTCGTCTGGAGATCCCCCCATGGCCTATTTCGTCCTGATCTGCACCGACAAGCCCGGCGCGCTGCAAACCCGTCTCGCCACGCGTGACGCGCATCTGGCCTATCTCGGCGCGACCGGCCTGGTGCGCGCAGGCGGCGCCTTTCTGGATGGGGAGGGCAAACCCGAGGGCTCGATGCTGGTGGTGGAGACAGACAATCTTGAGGCCGCCCGGACCCTGGCCGACAATGACCCCTATGCCCTTGCGGGCGTCTTCTCCAGTGTCGAGGTAAGGCCCTGGCGTTTGGCGGTCGGCGCCTTCGCCTGATGGACACGGCGCGCGAGATTCTGCGCATCGCCATCACGACAGGCGAACGCGCCTATCTCAATCTGTGTCCGCATTCGGGGGGACGGCTGTCCGCACCCGGCGAACCTGCGCCTGTGTCGCGGGATGGGCGCCATCTGATCTGCACGCTGCACGGCGCCATGTTCCGGATCGAAGACGGTTTGTGTGTCGCCGGGCCCTGCGAGGGGCGATATCTGACGCCAGCCCCGGTCCAGGACTAAGCCCGCCCAAGCTGCGGATCAGCCCTCATCGTGGTCATCCACATAGAGGGGATAGTGCTCCGGGAAGGCTCCGCCGTGAGGTTCTGCGCGGCCCGTCGGATCAGGGTGGATCAGGATGTCGGCGGCAGGAAAGGCCGTCAGGATGCGCTTTTCGGCCGCCACGACGACCCTGTGGGCCGACTCCAGCGACTGGGCCGGCTCCAGATCCATGTGCATCTGGATATGGACAAAAGGCCCCGCAGCACGCGTGCGAAGCTGGTGCACGCCCAGTACATGGGGGTCGTCGCCGGCCAGGGCGATTATCCTGTTCCGCTCATTTGGGCCCAGCTCCTGGTCCATCAACTGGCTGGCGGCTGCGCGAAACACGCCGACGGCGCCCCAGAGCAGCCAAAGCCCGACAACCAGACCGGCCACCGCATCAATGCGCGGCTCGTGAAAAAGGGCGGCGCCGGCCAGCCCGGCCAGGGCGGCGACATTGCACACAATATCGGCGAGGTAATGCGCCCGATCCCCATGCACCGCGACCGAACCGGTCTTGGCCAGAACCCGGTTTTGCGCCCAGACCAGCCCCACCACGCCGATGGTGGACACCACCATGATCGACATGGCCGTGCCCTCGGAGCTTACGGCCTGAGGGTGGATGAACCTTTGCACCGCTTCACGGCCGATCAGGGCGGCCGAGGCGAAGACCAGACCCGCCTGGACGAGACTGGCGAAGGCCTCGGCCTTGCCGTGGCCGAACCTGTGCTCGGCGTCCGGCGGGGCAACCGCATAGCGCACTGCAAAGAAGGTGGTCAGGGCCGCGATGAGGTCAAGGACAGAGTCACCCAGGGACGCCATCAGACCCACAGACCCGCTGAGAATCCAACCGACCAGCTTGGCCCCGACCAACACCGCCGCAAGGCCAACCGACAATTGCGTGACCTTTCCCGTCAGGGTCAGACTATCGGCTGCGGAAATACCGCCCGCCAGGGGGGCATGGTCTGTGTGCTCGGTCATGCGCATCCTTATAAAGCCGACGCCTGGCGCCTGCACGTCATTCTGACGACGATAAGGATGAAGATTTTTGGTTTCCGCGCTGACGTCCGGGGTGTAGTTCAGCGCTTTCAAACGACGCGGCCCCGCGTTCGGAGCGTTTGGTCATGTCGCCACTGTGGATTTCAACAAGCGCAGCGCTAAAGCGGCTCAATGTAAAGCCCCAGACCCTGTACGCCTATGTCAGCCGCGGCCTGATCGGCGTGCAGGCGGATCCGGACAGTCCGCGCCGTCACCTCTATAGCGCCGAAGATATTGACCGGCTCGACCAGAGAAAACACCGCACACGCGGCGCCGTCGCCAAACAGGCGCTGCATCATGGCGACCCTGTCCTGTCCTCGTCCATCACGACCCTGGGCAAGGGCGGTCTGTGGTATCGCGGCCGCGACGCCGTGGCCCTGTCTGAAAGCGCAACCCTGGAAGATATAGCCCGCCTGTTATGGGACTGCGATCTGGACCCCTTTGCCGGCCTTACCTTCAATCCGCAAAAGACGATCGGCCCCGATCCACGCGCCCGCGCCTTCGCGCTCCTGGCGATTCGCGCAGCCGCCGATCCGGCGACGACCGGCCGCAGCGCCGACCTGTTATGGCGTGAGGCTGCCGTGGTGCTGATCGATCTGGTCGACGCCGCCTGCGGCGGCGGACGCGCGGGACTGCTTCATGAACGCCTGGCCAGAAGCTGGCGGCTGGAAGGGTCGCGCGTCGATATCATCCGACGCTGTCTGGTCCTGACGGCGGATCACGAACTGAACGCCTCGACCTTCGCGGCGCGGGTCGCCGCCTCGACCGGCGCGCCCCTGGCCGCCTGCGCGCTCGCAGGACTGTCGACCCTGACCGGTCCGCTGCACGGGGGCATGACGCTGCAGGTTTCGTCCTTCATCGCCGAATGCCGCCGCACGGGAGATGTCCACGCAACCGCCATGACCCGCCTGTCTCAAGGTCTGGGCATTCCAGGCTTTGGTCATCCGCTCTATCCAGCGGGCGACCCGCGCGCCAGGGCGATCGCCGACGCCCTGCCCCTCTCTGATGAATTGCAGGAGATTCAGCAAATCGGCGAGCGGCTGACCGGCTCGGCGCCGAATCTGGACTTTGCATTGGTCGCCGCCTCGCGAACGCTTGGACTGCCGACCGAAGCGCCGTTCACGCTGTTCTCGGTCGGACGCGCAGTGGGATGGATCGCTCATGCCCTGGAGCAGATCGGGGAAGGCCAGATCATCCGTCCCCGGGCCCATTATGTGGGATTGCCCCCCGGCCAGGGCGACCGCATTGACGAACGCAACGGCGCGCTTCGCAAGCCCCGCTAAGGACTGATTAGACCCGGGAGAAAAATCCGATCTGATGGGATCGAATCTTGCTCCTGGCCCTATATGATCAAGCTAACTTCTGCGACGAACCGGTGGCCGCTTCGTCGGATAATGCTCTGATGATTTCTGCGGGTCAGTCTTCAGGGGTAAGCAGGGGGCCAAGGCCTGGAACAGTGACCAACACCTCCCGCAACAGGTCCCGGCCGGTCACGCCCTGCACAAAATCCATGGCCACAGGCAGGATATCCTGCATGTCGGCTGCGGTGATCCCCTGACGGGTCAGCTTCTGCCCCATCGCCATGGCGTCCGACATGGCCGCGCCGCCAGCGCCGCCCACATTCTTCATCATGCTGGCCACCAACCCGCCGGATTTGTTCTGGGTCATGGTCGAGCCCTCCACCGCCAGATCGCTCGCCCCGTCCACGGCGGCGAAAAGCTCAGCCACTCTGGCGGCGTCTGCATGCTTCTCGATCAGACACAGGGCGGCGGCCAAGGCCGTGCGCGCCTGTTCCGGGGTGAGGCCGATGCGATCTGCGCAACGTTCAATCAGGTCTTGAATCATGGGAGACCGCTCTAGAGGAAGTCAGCGCGCACGTCCACGCTGGAGTGACGGCCAACCGCGCTCAGATGCTGATCGAGCCAAGTTCTGGCCGCTTCGCGTCCCCTCGCCTTCAATTCGGTCAGGAATCCGAGGTCGGTATTGAATTTGGACGTCAGGGGCAGATCCGCCAGATATCCATCGGATGTGATCATGTGCAGGCGCACCGGCTTGTAGCGCGCCCTGCCCTTGTCATTGAGCAGGTCCTCCTCCACCAGCCGGTTGACAAAGGCGGCGGCCCGAAACTCCGAAATCAGGGTGGCGTTGAAGCTGATCTCGTTCAGACGGTCGATGATCTCGACCGAATCATGAGGCGTGTTCGCCCGTCTAAATGGGTTGAGATTAATGACCAGCACATCGCGCGGCAGATCGCCGTAGAACAGGGGCCAGAGCGGCGGGTCGGCCAGATACCCGCCGTCCCAATAGGCCTCGCCGTCAATCTCGACCGCCTGAAACAGCTGCGGCAAACAGGCCGAGGCCATGATGTGCCGGCAGGTCAGGCTCTGTTCGCGAAAGATGCTCAATCGGCCCGACCGCACCTGGGTGGCGGCGATGAACAGCTGGATCGCTGAATGAGCGCGCAATTGCTCGAAATCGACCACCGCATCGAGCACGTCGCGCAACGGATTGAGATTGAACGGATTAAGTTGATAGGGGGAAAGCCCGACGCCTGGACCGGCGGCCAGGCTCTCGGCCATGCTCTGAGCCGCCGCCATGAACGGGTTGGCGGCGCTGAACGGATTGGCCCCGCCAAGAGCGCCGTCTAGGCTCTTGCGCCAGAAGCTGCCCGCCGCGGTCGGATCCAGCTGGCCAAAGGGACTATGCGGCCCCGCCAGACTGATCTCGCGCCAGAAGCGGTCAAGCTGTCGACGTGCGCCCTCATGCCCCCCCTTGCTGAGACCATCGGCCATGACCACCGCGTTCATGGCGCCCGCGGAGGCGCCGGACGCCGCGGCCGGGGACAGGCGTCCATCCTCGAGCAACGCATCGAGCGCCCCCCATTCAAAGGCGCCGTGCGAGCCGCCGCCTTGCAGAGCCAGACAGATCCGGCGTGGGTGAGCGCCGGTCAAGATCTGGCCCCCAAGGCGCTGCAACGCCTCACTGGGCCGTCCATCCGCCGTCGACCGGCAGACTGGCGCCATTGACCGAAGCGCCGGCGTCGGACACCAGATAGAGCAGCAAGCCGTTCAGCTGTTCAAAGGTGACAAAGGCCTTGGTCGGTTGCGCCGCCAGTATGACATTGCGCATCACCTCCTCCTCGCTGATGCCGCGGGCCTTGGCCTGATCGGCGATCTGGGCCTCGACCAGAGGGGTCTTCACATAGCCGGGGCAGATGGCGTTCACGGTCACGCCAAAGGTCGCGAGTTCCAGTGCCGCGGTCTTGGTCAGACCCAGTATGCCGTGCTTGGCCGCCACATAGGCGGACTTGAAGGGCGAGGCCACCAGGCCGTGCGCCGAAGCGAGATTGACGATCCGCCCCCGTTTCTGCGCCTTCATCATCGGTATGGCCGCGCGGGTCGCATGGAAGGCCGAGGTCAGGTTGATGGCGATGATCTGATCCCACTTCTCTATGGGAAAATCCTCGATCGGGCTGACAAACTGGATGCCGGCGTTGTTGACCAGTATGTCCAGCCGTCCAAAGCTGCGCTGCGCCAAGGCCACCATATCGGCGATTTCAGCCGGCTTGGTCATATCGGCGGGGTGGTACAGCACCTCCACGCCGTGCTGGGCGGACATCTCGGCCCGCGTCGCCTCAATCGTCGTCGGGTCGCCAAGCCCGTTCAGGATCACCCGGGCGCCATTGGCGGCGAGGGCGGACGCGAGCGCATGACCTATGCCGCTGGTGGAGCCTGTGACGATCGCCGCCTGGCCCTTGAGACTTGTCGACATGGTGGAGGCTCCCGCTGAATAAGAGGTGGCCCGCCTCTTACCATGCTGCGCCGCAATAGGGGAGGGCGGCGAAGGCCCGCCGCTTCACGCTTCCGAGACCGCCATAGGCGTTCCCGGCGCAGGCTGCGGCCTTGTGAACACCCATTCGGCGGGACCAGACAGGTCGGCCCGGTAGGCATAGCCCGCCCGGTTGAAGTCCTTGAGCCCTTCAACGCGATCGATCCGGTGATCGACGGCGTAGCGGGTCATCAGACCCCGCGCCGTCTTGGCGAACATGCCCAGATTGCGAAGAATGTCCTCCCGCTCCTGCTTGAAGACACAGCTGACCACGGGACGTTTCAGCGCGCGCAGGTCCACAGCGCCGAAATATTCCTGACTGGCCAGATTGACCAGGGTCGGATCGGCGTGACCCTTCAATTCCTGGGACAGCGCCCTGGCGATCCGGTCGCCCCAGAAGTCATACAGGGTAGCGCCCCGGTCGGTTGAAAGTCTTACCCCCATTTCCAGGCGGTAGGGCTGAAGACGATCCAGGGGTCGCAGCACCCCATAAAGGCCGGACAGGATGCGAACATGCTCCTGAGCCCAGTCCAGAGCCTCAGCATCCAGCGTGCGGGCCTTCAACCCCTCATAGACATCGCCGGCGAAGGCCAGCGCCGCCTGTATGCCCGAAGCCTTGTCGGGATGGGTCTGAAAGGCGGCGAACCGCTCCACATTCAGATCCGCAAGCTTTTCCGAAATATGCATCATGCGCATCAGGTCGGCCCGCGACAGTTTGCGAGCGGTCTGGGCCAGCTTGGCAATGTCGCGCGTCATCACCGGCTGGGTCACAGGCAGGCCTTCGGGCGTCGGCGAAAAATCCAGCGTCTTGGCTGGCGACAGGACGATGAGCATCAGGTCCTCACAGGGTCGTTCGGGCCGAGTCGGTCCCCGACAGCGTCGCGCGCTGACTTAGTGTATCGGCAGGCCAAGCGCCAGAGGCGGTCGATGATGCCTGTGCGCGAACCCTTCACCGGTGGCGGTGCTCACCGCCATAGGAGCGACCCTTTTTGTCCGTATAGTCGCCATCAGCCGTCACTTTCAGATCTATATCCGGATAGTCACAAGCGTCTTCCCCAGGGCGGGCGGAGCCGATTTCAAGCAGAACCGCCTCGCGGTCGGACCGGTTCTGCAGGTGGTGCCCATTCGCCTCGCCGGCAGGAAAACCGGCGCAGTCGCCCGCCCCCAGCAGTTCCTCCCCGTGATCAGTGACCAGGACGACCTCGCCCTCCAGCACCATCACGAATTCATCTTCATGACTGTGCCAATGGCGCTGAATCGACCAGGCGCCGGGGGGCAGCCGGTGAAGATTGACGCCAAACTGGGTCAGACCCGCCGACAACCCCAATCGCCAGCGCATCCGCTCCCGACACGGTGCGGCAAACGGCGCGGGATATCGCGTTCCATGCTTGGTCGGCGCCGTCGAAATATCAATCCGCTTCAAAACCGTTCTCCTCGCCGGCCGGGATGCCTCAGCGGCTTCGCAAACCACTTTCGCTTGACCCAAGGCTAGCCTAAAGCTCAGTTCATGCGCCAAACAAGCTTGAATGATCCGGTCAATCTGGCCCGCGACCTCATCCGCCGCCCCTCTGTGACGCCGGCGGACGCCGGGGCCATGGACATTGTGGAACAGGCGCTGGCCGCGCTCGGCTTCACCTGTCGGCGCATGCGTTTCGGCGAGATAGAGAACCTCTACGCCAGACGCGGTCAGACCGGACGAAACCTGTGTTTCGCGGGTCATACCGATGTCGTGCCCGTGGGCGACGCCGCGGCCTGGACCCGTCCGCCCTTCGCCGCGGAGATCGCCGAATCACTGATCTGGGGCCGGGGCGCGGTCGATATGAAAAGCGCCATCGCCGCCTATATCGCCGCGACGGCGGACGCCATTGACGCAGGAGAGGCCAACGGCTCCCTCTCCTTCCTGATCACTGGCGATGAAGAGGGTCAGGCTCGCGACGGCACCCGTGCGGTCGTTGCGCAACTGATCGCCGAGGGCGAGCGCATCGACCATTGTCTGGTCGGGGAGCCGACCTCGTCTGCCCGGCTCGGCGACATGATCAAGGTCGGACGGCGCGGCAGCCTCAATGCCTGGATCACGGTCGAGGGCGTTCAGGGCCATGTCGCCTATCCGGATCGTGCGGCCAATCCGGCGCCGATTCTGACCCGCCTGCTCACACGTCTGGACGCCCATCTGCTCGACGAGGGCTATTCCCAGTTCCAGCCGTCCAATCTGGAGATCACCGAAATCGAGATCGGCAATCCGGCCCAGAACATCATTCCGGCCCGAGCACGCGCGCGGCTCAATGTCCGGTTCAACCCGGCCCATACAGGCGCCAGCCTGATCGAATGGCTCGAGGCTGAATGTCGCACCGCGGCGCAGGGCTTCAAGGGCGAAGTGATGCTCGACCCCGCCATATCGGGCGAGGCCTTCCTGACCGAGCCGGACGGCTTTGTCGAAGCCTGCATCGCGGCGATCCGGGCTGAAACCGGCGAGACCGCGGCGCTGTCCACCACAGGCGGGACATCCGACGCCCGCTTCATCCGCGACCTGTGCCCGGTCATCGAGTTCGGGCTGGTCGGGACGACCATGCATATGGTCGATGAACGCGCGCCCGTGGCGGAGGTGGAGGCCCTGTCGCGCATCTATCGCCGGATCATCAAAACATATTTCACAGCCGGAACAGCGCAGTGAGCCGTGCGCCGACCCACAGCCTGAGCCGCGATAGCCTGGCCGCCGCCAGCGGAGTCTGGCGTCTGCTGCGTTTTGATCCGACATGGTCTGAGCGGTTCGACCTTACCCGGCTGGGGCTGGTGCGCTCCTTCTTCGCCCAGATTCTGGTCCTGCCTTTGGTCGTGATGTTCGCGGTTCTGACCGAGCGGGCGGACACCGGCGCCGTGACGCAAAACCTGGTGTGGCGGACGATCCTGTCCGATGTCATCGGCGTCGTGGGCTATCCCCTGATCGTGGCCCTGATCGCGCGGCTCTTGCGCCTCAAGCGCTGGGGCGCCTTCATCGCTGTATTGAACTGGGCCGACCTGATTTTTGGCCTGATCTTCGCTGCGCTGAGCGCCCTGACCCTGCTAGGCGAACAGGGTCTGATGGTCTTGCGGATCATCTGGCTGCTGATCCTGGCGCCGATCCAGATTCTGTTCACCTGGCGCGCCGCGCGGGAAACCATGGCCAGCGACATCAGCGCCACCGTCTTGCTGGTCGTGATCGAACTGGCCCTGTCGATCGGCGCTGATCAACTGGCTGCCCTGACCCTCCCCGCCTAGCTGTGCGCCTCGAAATCCGGATATTCCACGCCTGACAGATAGAGGCCGTGCGACGGCGCAACCGGGGCGCAGGCCCGCCGGTCGCGCGCCTGAAGCGCTGTCGCGACATCATCTTCCGTCCACCGGCCGGACCCGACCTCCACCAGTGCGCCCACCATGGAGCGCACCTGGCGATGCAGGAAGGATCGGGCGGCGAAGCGGCAATGCACCTCCTCGCCGATGCGCTCGACGGTCGCCAGATCCAGCGTCTTGATCGGGCTTTTGGCCTGACAGGCCAGATCGCGAAATGTGGTGAAGTCGTGGGTCCCCAACAGGCGCTTCGCAGCGGCGGCCATGGCGATTGCATCCAGCGGCGTGCGAACCCAGAAGACCCGGCCCTTTTCGATGGCGGGCGGCGGCTTTCGATCCAGCACGCGATAGAGATAGCGCCGCCCGCGCGCCGAAAATCGCGCGTGAAAATCCGCCGGCGCCACAACAACCCTCAAGACACTGATCGGCGCGGGGACAAGGTGGGCGTTCAGCGCATCGCGGACCACATCGGCTTTCCAGTCCCTGGTAAGATCGAGGTGAATCACCTGGTGAGTGGCGTGCACGCCCGTATCGGTCCGACCCGCCGCATGCAGCCGCAGACGCTCGCCGCAAAAGCGCAGGACCGCCTCTTCGATGGCGCCCTGAACTGTGGGCAGGTTATCCTGAGCCTGAAAGCCCCGGAATGGTCCGCCGTCATATTCGATGTCGAGCCTGTATCGGGGCATCAGCTCAGCCGCACGCCCGGCTTGACCGGCGCGCCCCGCAGAAAGTCCTGTGCGCTGGCCGCGCTGCGCCCCTCCCTTTGCAACCGGGTCAGACGCACCGCCCCTGTTTGACAGGCCACCAGCAGAGCATCATCCAGCACCTGACCCGGCGCGCCGGACGCCGCCGTTGCTTCCCATCGCGAGCCCAGCGCCTTGACCCGCACCGGGCCCTTGGCGGTCGGCGTCTCGAACCAGGCGCCGGGAAAAGGCGACAGGCCCCGGATCTGGCGATCAATCTGTTCCGCCGGACGCGACCAGTCGATCCGCGCCTCTGCCGGGCTGATCTTGCGGGCATAGGTGGCGCCGTCCTGGGCCTGTGGCGTCTCTGTCGCGCGGCCTTGGGCGATGGCGTCCAGCGCAAGCGGCCAGAGCCCGGCGCCAAGCTCGGCCAGCCGGTCGTGCAGGAGGCCTGCGGTGTCTTCCGGACCAATGGGCGTGCGCGCGGTGAACAGGACCGGTCCTTCATCCAGGCCCGCGCTCATGCGCATGACCTGCACGCCGGTCTCGGAATCGCCCGCCATGATCGCCCGTTGAATCGGCGCGGCGCCCCGCCATCGGGGCAGGAGCGAGCCGTGAAGGTTGAACGCGCCAAGCCTGGGCGTATCCAGAACGGCAGGCAACAGGATCTGGCCATAGGCCACCACCACCGCCAGATCGAGATCCAGCGCCTGAAACGCTTCGACGGCGTCTGGCGCCTTCATCGAGTAGGGCGAGCGGACAGGAATGCCGACGCTTTCGGCATAGACCTGCACGGGAGAAGGTTGCAGGCTCTGGCCCCGACCGCGCGGCGACGGCGGTTGGGTATAGACGCAGACCACCTGATGGCCCGCCTCGACAATGGCTTTCAGGCTGACCACCGCAAAATGCGGCGTACCCATAAAGGCGATGCGGAGCGCGCTCATCGGGTTTGCCAGGGATGTACGGCCGAGCCGCGAATGAAGCCGACCGTTGCGCCCGACAGTCCGACAATGATGAACTGAACCGCCATGGCGCAGAGAACCAGACCCAAGACCCGCACCACGATCATCATGCCAATCCGCCCCAGAAGCTTGCTGATCACCCGGCTGAGCAAAAAGGCGATCAGGATTGACAGGGCCACGGCGGCGATGGCGCCAATACCGGAAATGCGGCTTGGCCAGTCATCGGCCTCCGACGCATAGATGACCACCGCGGAAATCGCACCCGGCCCGACCAGCAAGGGCATGCCAAAGGGTACAATCATCCGCTCGAAATGACGTCTGGCATGTTCGCCTGCGCCCAGAGGCTCGCCATTTTCGTCAAACAGGGCGCCGTCGATGTCGGATTCGCCTTCCTCCTCCTTGGCCATGTTCAGCCCCAGAATCAGCAACATCACGCCGCCGGCGATGCGGAAGGCGGGCATGGAAATGCCGAAAAATTGCAGCATGGCTGTGCCGGTGATGTAGAAAAACGAGAGAAAGCCGGCCGCAAACAGCGCGATATAGAGCGCCAGACGTCGCTGCGCGCCCTTGGGCACGCCGCGCGTGGCGGCGGCGAACAGGGGCACATTGCCAACCGGATCGATCAGGGCGAACAGGGCGATAAAGAAGTTGACCGCGACTTCAAGCTGGCCCATCAGATTTCCTTCAGCATCATCTTACACACCGCCGAACCCGGAAAATCACCTTTCCGGGCCGCATTCTCACGCGAGAGGCCCAAGCCATGCCCGCAGACCCCCGCCTGATCGTCGCGCTTGACACGCCCACCCGCAAGGAGGCTGAGCGACTCGCGGCGTCTCTGGACGAGGCTGTATCCTTTTACAAGATCGGCCTGCAACTGTTCGCCAGCGACGGCATGGCGCTGGCGCGGGATCTGAAAGCCCAGGGCAAGCAATTGTTCCTCGACTGGAAGCTTCACGACATCGGCGCCACGGTGGAGAAGGCGACCGCGGCCGTGGTGGCTTCAGGCGCATGCGACCTACTGACGGTGCACGCCGAACCACAGGTGATGGCGGCCGCTGTGCGCGGGCGAGCCGGCGAAAGATCGGCCCGCATACTGGGTGTGACCGTATTGACCAGTCTCGATGACGACGCCCTGAGCGCGCTCGGCTATGGGCTGTCGGTGCGTGATCTGGTGGAGCGCCGTATCCGGCAGGCGCTGGACGCCGGCGTGGACGGGGTGGTGGCGAGCCCGTTTGAAGCGGCCCTGGCGCGTAAGATCGGCGGGCCGGATTTTCTGGTCGTGACGCCGGGCGTGCGACCGGCGGGCGCATCGATGGACGATCAGGCGCGCGCCTCCACGCCGGCCGACGCTTTGCGCTCCGGCGCCAGCCATCTGGTCTGCGGGCGTCCGATCACGGCTGCTCGCGATCCGCATGCGGCGGCAGTCGCCATCACGACCGAAATGGCGCAGGCCCTGAAAAGCAAGACGACCGGCGCCTGAACACCGGACGCCGGTCGCATGATCAACTGACGGATCTCATGCCTGCGCTCTACCTGCCGCAGTGGCATGGCGGCGGAGGCTTGGCGCATCCGCAGCCATTCTGTCCACCGCTGCCTACCCCGCCATGATAGCCGCCGTGGCCGCCGCCGTGGAACCCGCCATGCCCGCCGACGCCGCCGGAATAGCTGTAGCTGCTGGCGTTGGCGGATGCATTGGCCGAGGCTGACGCATTGGCGGAGGCCGAAGCGTTGGCCGCGACATTGTTGTTGATGGCGTTGTTGACCGAGACCTGGACGCCGCTCCGGCTGGCGCTGTGCGACCCGACCCAGCCGGAAATATCGCCAAAGCCGGACAGGCCGGCATTGGCGCCGCCGCCCCCGCCGCCGCCATAATAGCCGCCGCCGTCACCCCCGACGCCGCCGCCGGAATCGGAGTAGAAATGTTCTTCCTGAGGCGCTGCGCCGCAATTTCCGCAGGCAGGGGCGACCGGCGCAGGATAGGCGCGTCCCTGGGTCATGGCCTGCGCCTGAACACGGGCCTGAGCATCGGCATAGGCCTGCGCATAGGCGCGGGCATAGGCCTGGGCTTGAAACTGGGCTTGGGCCTGAGCCTGGGCCGAATTGCGCTCGCCTGTCGCGGGCGGCGCGTAACGCGATTGGGGTTGGGGCGGCGCCGGCATGGGATGCAGGCCATAGGGGGCCGGATAGGCGCAGGCGGACGCCGAACAGGGCGCTGGCGGCGGGGCCGCCAGACCGGGGGCGCAGTTGCACGGCGAAGCGACCATCTGGCCGTATCCCCCTTGAGCGCCATAGATCACGGGCGCTTGCGCCGGAGTTTGCACCACATAGATCACTTGAGGCTGGGGCGTGCGCGGCCCCTGCGCATAGATCACCTGTTGCGCCTGAGCGCTGGCGACGGGGGTGCAGAGGGACGCCGCAGCCGCAACCGCGGCAAGGCCAGACCCAAAACTCCGGAAAAGAAACATGCTAGCGCTCCAAAACGGTACAGGACAGGCCATTCAGCCGCCTCTGGACCACTTGGTTTCAAGTCCGGCGCCACCCAGACGTCGCAAGACATTTGAGCCAAACGCTTGCGCAGCGGGGCGGGGTCCGCATACTCGCGCCTGCATACTCGTAAGGAGTCCCGTCGTGAGCGCTTCGGATCTGTTTCCTGTACCGCCAGCCTGGGCGGCGCGCACCCAGGTGACCGCTGAGACCTATTCAGGCCTGCGCGATCGGGCGCGAACCGATCCGGACGCCTTCTTCGCCCAGGCGGCGCAGAGACTGGACTGGATCAAACCCTTCACCAAGGTCAGCGACGTGTCCTTTGACGTGAAGGATTTCCATATAAGCTGGTTCGAGGACGGCGTGCTGAACGTCTGCGCCAACTGTGTCGACCGGCACCTGCCCCACCGCGCCCATGAGGTCGCGATCATCTGGGAGGGCGACGATCCTTGCGCCTCGCAGAAAATCACCTATGGCGAACTGCACGCTCATGTCTGCCGCTTCGCCAATGTGCTCAAAAAGCATGGCGCAAAGAAGGGCGACCGGATCACGATCTATATGCCCATGATTCCAGAGGCCGCCTACGCCATGCTGGCTTGTGCGCGGATCGGCGCCATTCACTCGGTGGTGTTCGGCGGCTTCTCGCCCGACAGCCTGGCGGGCCGGATTCAGGACTGTGACTCAAGCCTCGTCATCACCGCGGACGAAGGCGTGCGCGGCGGACGGCGCATACCGCTGAAGGCCAATGTGGACGAAGCCCTGCGCGCCTGTCCGGGCGTGACCAGCGTTCTGGTCGTGACCCGGACCGGCGTTGACGTGGCCATGACCGAAGGTCGCGACCATGTCTATGAGGCTGAGGCCGCAGAGGTTTGCGCAGACTGCGCGCCAGAGCCCATGTCAGCTGAAGATCCCCTGTTCATTCTCTACACGTCCGGCTCCACCGGAAAGCCCAAGGGCGTGTTGCACACGACCGGCGGCTATCTGTTCTGGGCGGCCTATACACATGAGTTGGTGTTTGACTATCGACCCGGAGAAATCTTCTGGTGCACGGCCGATGTCGGCTGGGTGACGGGGCACAGCTATATTGTCTATGGCCCTCTGGCCAATGGCGCGACGACCCTGATCTTCGAAGGCGTCCCCAACTATCCGTCGTCCAGCCGGTTCTGGCAGGTGATCGACAAGCATCAGGTGGAAATCTTCTACACTGCGCCGACGGCCATTCGGGCCCTGATGCGTGAGGGGGAGGCGCCGGTGAAACGCACTTCGCGCAGCTCGCTGCGACTTCTGGGCTCGGTAGGCGAGCCCATCAATCCCGAAGCCTGGCTTTGGTATCACCGGGTGGTGGGCGACAGCCGTTGTCCGATCGTTGATACATGGTGGCAGACCGAGACCGGCGCCTGCCTGATCAGTCCCCTGCCCGGCGCCGTGCCGATGAAGCCGGGTTCGGCCACACTACCCCTGCCCGGCGTCCAGCCCCTGATCGTCGACGCGGAGGGAAAGCCGCTCGACGGGCCAACCGAGGGCAATCTGTGCATTTCCTCCAGCTGGCCCGGTCAGATGCGCACGGTTTATGGCGACCACAAGCGTTTCATCGAAACCTATTTCACCACCTATCCTGGCCTGTACTTCACCGGCGACGGCTGTCGACGCGATGAGGACGGCTATTATTGGATCACCGGACGGGTTGATGATGTGATCAACGTGTCGGGACACCGTATGGGCACGGCGGAGGTCGAAAGTGCGCTTGTGGCCCATCCTCGCGTCGCGGAGGCGGCTGTTGTCGGTTATCCCCATGACGTGAAGGGTCAGGGCATCTATTGCTATGTCACCCTCAATGCCGACGTCGATCCGACCGACGCGCTGCGCAAGGAATTGATCAACTGGGTGCGCCGTGAGATCGGCCCATTCGCCGCGCCGGACGTCATCCAGTGGGCGCCAGGCCTGCCCAAGACGCGATCCGGCAAGATCATGCGCCGCATCCTGCGCAAGATCGCTGAAAACGAGATCGGCGCTCTGGGCGACACGTCAACCCTGGCGGACCCTTCGGTGGTGGACGATCTGGTGAAACATCGCGCCGGGGCCTGAGGGATGATGGAGAGACGGTTCGGGAGCCCGTGTGGCAGACCAGATCAGCTGCACATCCGCCCCTTTCGACCTGAGCCTTTTCCGACGAAATGGACACCGAATCGTGGCAGAAAGCGCTCTAATTATATAGGGTTATGAGGAACGTCCGACCCAAACAGATCGGATCTTCCTCTAGGGTGAAACGCGCGTCACCTGAGCCGACTTTCGGGGCCTGAAATAGTATTTTTCGCTGAAATTGATCCCATTGGGAAGCACGACGCTGACCGGAGACGTGTAGGCGTAGGTGGCTTCCGACATAATGACGCTGTCGCCTGGACTGGAGATCAACCCAGTCGGCACAGTGATCGCGGCTGCCGTCGTATAGGGCGACATTCCCTGGGCGTAGCTCCAGTCCACCAGCACCTGACTCGATGCGTTTTCCGTAATGCTGGTGATGCGCATGGCCAGAGGTGTGGTCGCCATCGGCCACATCATGGTGTTTCCCACGGCGGCAATATCGGCCAGGTCAGTATTGTGCAGAATTGTGACCTGAGCCGAAAGGTCGCCAATCGTGGAGGCCACATGGCTCACCCGGCGCTGCGCCATCAGGCCCTGACCCAGTTCACCCAGCCCGAAATAGACCAGGATGAGCAGGGGCGCTACGAGGGCAAACTCCAGGGCGGAGGCGCCGACAGTGTCGCCAACAAACCGCCGGACCGCAGCGGTGATCCGTGTGCGAGCGCACGCGCCTTGCGAATCAGGACGCCACATAGGGCTCGTTTCGGAAGGCGATAGTGGACACAATCAGAGCTGATCCGTTGGAAAGAGGTTGCAACCCCCCATTCAGAAACGGGGTGAACAGGCCCCACTGATAATAGGCGCGCACCAGAACAATATCGCCCGCCGTCCCCAGATTGAACTGCAGGGCCGACGACTGAAACTGCCCATTGGCGACCGGGGACGTCACGGCAATGTTCTGAAAGTTGGTGTAGGTTCGCACGTCGACCGACAGGTTGTTCGGGCAGTCTGTCGTCAGCCAGCCCATATTGGCGCAAATCTTCTGTGTGAAGGTCGCCGTACTGGCGCCGCCAGCGGTCTGCAATTGGCCTGTTCTGACCATTCGCACCACCTTCGCCGTCGCATTGTCGAGCGTGGTGGACACCGTATAGACCAGAGCGAGTTCAAAAACCGCCATCAGAATAAAGATGAACGGCGCCGCGACCAGGGCGAACTCAACCGCTGTCGCGGCCTTGCTGTCCCGACAGAATGCGCCCGCGAGGCGACCGCCGCCCTTGATCATGGCCCTGATATTCATCTCGGATCGCCGAGTGTCATGGTCACCCTACTGGGACGGGATGGCGGGCATGCCGCCGCCAGCCGCAGATGGGGCCGCGCCCGCCGGCGAAGCGCCGCTGGCGGACGCATCGCCGCCGCCCTTGGCTGCTGCTGAGCGTATGCTGGCCTGACAACTCGGTGCGCAAGCCATGTCTGTTCGGTCCGATCCACGCCACACGGTGACACGGCCGGTATTCGGCGTCGTCACCTGGACTTCGCCAGCAAAAAGCGAATGACCATTACTGTCGAGAACGACGACATCTGTGACCCCATAGCCGCGGCCGCTGACATAGATGGTGTGGCTATCCACCACCGTGACATCGGCCACTGCGGGGTTGCCGACGACAACCGACTGGGCGGACCCAGCCACATGCAGGCGCGCCGAATGGTCCAGCGCCACGACCACGGTCTCTGCGCGAGCAGAGGGTGCAAAGGCGCAGACCACGGCCAGGGCTGCTGCGCCATAAATGATCAGCGGGCGAAGCGGATTGAGGGAGCGCTTCATGAGGTGGGGGAAGACGCGCATGGTGTCGGCTCACAAAAATACTTGAGGCGTAAATAAATGACCTCATCGCCTTAGAAAATGACTTGCAATAGTCAACAAACTCTCAATCGGCGGAACTCATCGTCAAAATGCATGAAGACTGATCGCGACAGATCGACCTGAGAGCCGCGGATCCTCGCGGCATTGAGCGCTTTCATATAAAAGGACAATCCATTTCTGCGGGACCGCTGCGTGTGAGTGTGTCGTGCAGCGCTGGCGGCGCATATCATAAGGTGCGCGGATATTCTGCACCGGTAAGCCCATACATTTACAACATATAAACGGCAAATTCCTCGTATACCTTGCATTCATCATTGAAATTACGACTGACATGGTAAGGTTAATGGGAGTGAAACTAAATATTCGCTCGATTATTTTGATCAATTTACTTCACATTAAGGCCGATCGCGCATTCTCACCTGGCAATAAGGGGTCAGGCGGGCGGCTTTCGCTCCAACCCCGTCTCGCTTGGCAAAATGGAGATTGAGTATGTCTAAGTTTGTAACGCGCTTCCTCAAGGACGAATCCGGCGCCACGGCTATCGAATACGGCCTGATCGCCGCTCTGATCGCTGTCGTCGTCATCGGCGCCGTAACCGCGGTCGGCACCAATCTGAGCACGACCTTCAACCACATCGCTTCCAACGTTTCGCGCTAAGTGGGAAGCGGCGCCGCAGCTGGCATGGCCCGTCAGGGTCCGCCAGCTGACGGCCGCCCTGGCGCAGCTCCTGTTCATGAGCATGGCGCGAACTGTTTGCTGGGGCCGCAACGTAACCACGTTGCGGCCTCAATCTTTTCGGACAGGCCTTAAGGTGGGGATCAGCCCTTGATCGGTTTCATCCGCGCTTTCTGGACCAACCGCTCAGGCGCGACCGCCATGGAATACGGCATGATCTGCGCCGTCATCGGCATTGTGCTGCTTGGGGCGCTTTCAAGGCTTTCAGGTGTTGTCTGGAATGTCATGACAGCGGTATCGAATGCTATCCATTAGGTTTTAAACGCTATTTTCAGCAAGATTTCCTAGCCTGACCTATCTCGGGCCACACAGCGGCTCGAAACGTCATGTCGCAGGCCCCATGAATCCGATTTCTTTCGTTTTGATCGCCGTATTTCCGGCCATTGTCATCGTGGCGGCTCTGCGCGACGCGACAACCATGACCATTCCCAACGGGTTGTGCCTCACAGGTCTTCTGGCGTTCGCCCCGGTCGCCATGCTCGCGCACATGCCATTCAACGCGATCGGCCTGTCCGCCGGGGTCTGCATCAGCTGCCTTGTCGCCGGCATGGCGATGTTCGCGGTCCGATGGATCGGCGGCGGCGACGCCAAGCTTCTGGCAGTCTGCGGCCTGTGGATGGGATGGCCGTTGCTCATGACCTTTTTGTTCTGGACAGCGGTTGCGGGCGGCGGTCTGGCCATAGGCCTGCTCATTGTGCGCAAACTGGCGCGGAGCGACGGCTCTCAGTTCGCAAAGCGATCAGGTCCGGCCTGGCTGACCCGATTATTGCAACCGGACGGCGACATTCCCTACGGTGTGGCAATCGCGGTCGGGGCCATAACCGCCTATCCAACGGCGCCTGTATTTCAGTTGCTGCAGACTGCAGCCCATTATTAGACCCCAGCGACTTACCTTTTTTAACGCCTGAAGGCTCCCGGTCGCAGGCTTCTACTTAAAACCTGCCGCTAGTTGGGAAAGCTTAGGTGACTGTTAACCTCAACTAACGATCTTGTCACATGGGTGGTCTGGGCGATTCCGGGCGCAACCTGAGTACGTGCGCCCGGTGGAGACGCTGTTATGGGTCCGAAGAGGATCATGGTTCTGGCACTTGCAGGGGTCGCGGCGATTCTATGCCTGATCCTTTTGCGCACCCTGTCGGCGCCGAAGGATCAAAAGCCGGTGGTGACGCAACAGGCGATCTCGGGTCCGGCCATGGTCTATGTGGCGGTCGCGGGGCACGACCTGTCTGTCGGCGACCGCATCAGCGAAAATGACGTGACCTGGCAGCCCTGGCCCGCGACCAATGTGAATCCGGCCTATGTCACCAATGGGGCGGCCGCCAGTTTCAACGCCGGACGCGGCGTGGCGGGCGCCGCGGGCGGCGCGTTGAACGCCGCTGACTCCATGAAGCAAAAGGCTCTGGGCGTCGAAGGCACGCCTGGCGCCGTGTTTCTGGGCGCCGTGATCAAGGAAGCGATCCGACAGGGCGAACCAATGGTTCTGGACAAGGTGGTTCGCTCAGGCCAGTCGGGCGTCATGGCGGTCCGGCTTGAACCGGGCATGCGCGCCATGGCCGTTCCCCTCTCTCCGGAAAGTTCAGCGGGCGGTTTCGTCCTGCCGGGCGACCATGTCGATGTCGTCCAGACACGCAAGATGGACGGCAATCAGGTGACATCCAACACGGTGATGCGCAACGTCCGCGTCCTGGCGATCGATCAGAATACAAGCCCCGCGACCAAAGGCGCCGCCACACTGGGCGCCACGGCGACGCTGGAAGTGTCTCCCGCCCAGGCGGAAAATCTGGTGCTGGCGCGCGCCCAGGGCGACCTTACCCTGGTGCTGCGGTCCTATGCCGATACAGGCGGCCCGACCGTGGACAGCATGCTCAAACAGGCTCAGGCCCTGATGGCGCCTTCGGTCGTCAAGGTCTACCGCAACGCCACGGCGACGGAAATAAAGGTGGCCCACTGATGTCGGCCCTCCTTCCCACAGGCGCCATACGGAGCCTCGCCGCCGCGACCCTCCTGACCCTGGCCGGCCTGAGCGTCGCTTCGAACGTCTTGGCCGCGGACCCAATCCTGGCCGGTTCGCCGATACGGGGTCGGGAGGCGCAGCAATCCCGCACCCCGCACAGCGTGTCTGGCGCGGACATCACCTATTCCGACACGCCAAACGCGTCCGGCGTGGCGACGCCCGTGACCGACCAGACCGTCCGCGTCGATATCGGCGGAGGCGGCGTCAATCGCACCTTGTCCCTGCCGCGCGGCAAGTCTGCTGTGATTGAACTGCCCGTGGACGCCCGGGATGTGGTTGTGTCCAATCCCAAGGTCGCTGACGTGGTTCTGTCCACCCCACGGCGCATCTATGTGGTGGGCCAGACCTCCGGCCAGACCGACGCTGTGTTCTTTGACGGATCAGGGCGCCAGCTGTTACGGCTGGATGTGCGGGTCGATCAGGACGTGTCCGCCCTCGCCCAGACCCTGAACCACATTCTCGTCGGCTCCCAGATCCGGGTCGAGTCGGTCAACGACAATGTCGTCCTGTCCGGTCAGGTGCCCGACGCCGCTTCCGCTGACAAGGCGGTCCGGGTGGCCGAAAGCTTCGTGGCCAAGCCCGAAAACGTGTTGAACATGTTGTCAGTGGCCGGTCGCGAACAGGTCATGATCAAGGTGCGCGTGGTGGAGGTGAACCGCACAGTCACCAAGCAATTGGGATTCAATCTCAACGAATTGCTCGGACAAGCGGGGCAGAACCGGTACAGCTTCGGCATGACGCCCACCTATGGGGTCAATGGATCGCTGCTCGGCGGCGCCACAGCGGGTTACCAGATCAATACGACCACCCAGCCGATCATGACCCAGCTCTGCAACAGCGCCACCCAACCGGTCGGCGCAATCTGTAATATTGTCGTCCACGGCACCGGGACAGTCACCAACGGAAACACCGCGACCGTCCAGAGCACGGCGGGGTCGACCGGCGTCAATGCCGCCACCGCCATGATCCAGGCCTTTGAGAGTGCAGGTCTCGTGCGCACCCTGGCCGAACCCAACCTGACGGCGATTTCCGGTGAAAGCGCCAAGTTCCTGGCCGGCGGCGAGTTTCCAGTCCCCGTCGGCGTCGACAATACCGGCCGCGTCTCGGTCGAGTTCAAGCAGTATGGCGTGGGCCTGGGCTTCACGCCGATCGTGCTGTCCAATGGTCGCATCTCGCTCAAGGTGTCGACAGAAGTGTCTGAGCTGAGCTCCACCGCGGGGTTCACCCTGGGCACGGGCACGAGCTCGACCCTGGTGGTTCCCGGTCTGAATGTGCGCCGCGTTGAAACCACGGTGGAGCTTCCCTCCGGCGGCGCGACCATGATCGCCGGGCTGATCCAGAACGTGACCAAGCAGACGCTCGACACCCTGCCCGGCATGATGGAGCTGCCGGTGATTGGCGGCCTGTTCCGCTCACGCGATTTCCTCAACAACCAGAGCGAACTGGCGGTCATCATCACACCCTATATCGTCAAGCCGGTCAGCCCCGATCAACTGGCCACGCCGGGCGATGGTCTGGTGATCGCAAATGACTTTGAAACCGACCTGTTGGGTAAATTGAACAAGAGTTCCGGAAAGACGGCCTCAACCACCGACAGCAAGACCTACCAGGGTCCATTCGGCTACGTGGTGGAGTAGGAACACATGCCCCATTCATCCTCTGCTCGACGGCGCCTGACCCTTTCGGCCATCGGCCTTGCGTTCGCGCTGGGCGCTTGCGCCTCGACCGACATGTCACACACCAGGCCCAAGCCCGTAGACCCGACCCACCCGGCGGGCGCTGCGCCCACCGCTCTGGATCAGTTCAAGGCGGCGACCCGGCCTTCGGAGAACAGGATTGCTCTGGCGCCGCATGCGCACGGCGTCCTTTCGGACGCACAGCGTTCGGCCCTGATGCTGCTGGCCCATCAGCTCGACGAGAATGACAGCCAGATTGTGGAGATCAAGATCTCCAGCAAGGAGCCGGAGACCGGCGACGCAGCCCATACGGCGCGTTCGGCGCTCGACTATCTGCAGTCGATCGGCCTTGCGACGGAGCGGCTGAAACTGGGGCGCTTTGAGTCCGATGTCGCCAGCGCGCCGGTCGTGGTCAGCTATCACGGCGTTGAGGCCTATGGCCCGGATTGCAACAAGAACTGGGACAATCTCAGCGCTACGGGCGCCAACAGCGTGTCCAAGCATTTTGGCTGCGCCCAGGCGGCCAATCTGGCGGCCATGGTCGCCGACCCGCGGGATCTGATCAGACCTGCGCCGGAGGGGCCGTCCGACGCGACCCGACGCGGCGTGGTGCTGGGCAAGTATCGCAAGGGCGAATCGAGCTCCACGGTAAAGGATGAACAGGCCTCCGGCGCTGTTTCTCAGACGGTGAAATAGGTCATGGCGATCGCCGAGCGAGACGCATACCCCCTGCATGACGACCTCGAAGACGAGGACGTCCCCCTCACCTTCGCGCCGATGGATGGCAAGCGGCCAAACCCCGACGCCCTGGACATGTTCGGCTTTCCAGCTGAAGACGGCGCGCCGGACGATGGCGCGCGCTTCTTCGCACCGCAAGGCACAGCCGGGCCGGCGGCGCCCTCCGAACCTGACGCCGCGCCTTCGGATATTGAGCTGGACATCTGGTCCAGGCTGAAGAATGACGACGTGACGGATCTGGACACAGCGCCTGAAGATACGCGCGCCGCCCGGGCCCTTGCAGCGGCAGTAGAGCCCGAGCCGGCGCAACACGAGCCCGCTGCCGTGGCCGATGTCGGGCCTGAACCGAAGACCGGGACCATTGGAGAAGACGAGTTCGCACCCGTCCTCGCCCCGCCCCCGGCCGCCGCCCCGACCGCCGGCGCGATGATCCTGCCGCCGGATTCCGAACTGGGCGACCTGCTGGCGCCGCGCATTGCGATCCATCTGTTCTGTCGCAACGCTGAAACCGCCGCCGCCGCCACACGGGCCGCCGCAGACCGGCGCATGCAACGCGCCACGCCCAAGGTCGTGCGCGGCGGTATTTCCGAAGCCATCGCCATCTATCAGGAACAGCCGACTCCCCCGCTCTTGGTGATCGAGTGTCTTGAAAGCCCGCGTGAGCTGCTGGCCAAGCTCGAAGCCCTGGCCGAGGTCTGCGATCCGTCGACCAAGGTGGTGATCATCGGCGTTGCCAATGATATCGCGCTCTATCGCGAGCTGATGCGTCGCGGCGTCAGTGAATATCTGGTGCCGCCGATTGATCCGCTGCAATTGATCCAGACCATAGCGGGATTGTACGCCGACCCCGCCTCCGCCTTTGTTGGACGCACATTGGCCTTTATCGGGGCCAAGGGCGGCGTGGGCGCCTCGACCGTGGCCCATAATGTGGCCTACGCCCTGGCCGAACAGATCGAGGTCAACACGGTGGTCGTGGACTACGATCTGCCTTTTGGCACGGCTGGCCTCGACTTCAACCAGGATCCGCTCCAGGGCATCCACGACGCGCTGAGCCAGCCAGACCGGCTGGACCCGGTATTGCTCGACCGGATGACGGCGCGCTGCACCGAACGCCTCAGCCTGTTCGCCGCCCCCGCAAGCCTTGAGGAAACCTACGAGATCGATCCGGAGGCCTATGAGGAGGTCTTCAACTCCATTCGCACGACAGCGCCCTTTGTCGTGCTCGATCTGCCCCATCAGTGGACCGGCTGGATTCGCCAGACCCTGCTGACGTCCGACGACGTGATCATTGTGGCGACGCCGGACCTGGCCTCGCTGCGCAACGCCAAGAACATGCTGGACCAGATTCGCAAGGTCCGACCCAATGACGCGCCGCCAAAGCTGGTGCTGAACCAGATGGGCATGCCCGGACGGCCGGAAATCCCGGTCAAGGAGTTCGCCAAGGCTCTCCAGATCGAACCTTCGCTGGTTCTGCCCTTTGATCCGAAACTGTTCGGCGAGGCGGCCAATAACGGACAGATGCTGGCGGAGCTGAACCCCAAGGCCAAATCCGTCGAAGGCCTGCTGCAGTTCGCTCAAGGGTTGGCCCGACGCGAGGCGCCCGCGGCGCCGATCAAGGCCCGCTCTCTGCTCGAACGCCTCCTGAAGCGCAACTAGGGGGTCGGGGTCCTTGTTCGGCAAGCGTAGCGCATCATCAGCTCAGTCCGACGTTCGTGTCGCGGCGCCTCCGCCTGCGCCTGCCGCCGGCCCGGATATCGCCACACGGCCGCAGCGCACTGAGCCTGCAAAGGGCGCGGCGCCTGCCGAAGCCGCCAGTCGGCCCAAGACCGCCGCCCGCGCCACGCCCGGCTTCGAGCAGATCCGCGCCGCCCAGGTCAGCGCCGGCGCCGGACCGATCACGGAAATCGTTCGCGAGCAGAGCGAATATTACCACGCCACGAAGACGACCATCTATTCGGCGCTTCTGAACACCATCGATCTTGGTCAGCTGGCCCAGCTCGACACCAAGACCGCCAGCGAGGAAATCCGCGATATCGTTGCGGAATTGGTGGCGATCAAGAATGTATCCATGTCCGCCTCGGAGCAGGAACATCTGGTTCAGGACATCATCAATGATGTGCTGGGCTATGGTCCACTGGAGCCCCTGCTGAAGCGCGACGACATTGCCGACATCATGGTCAATGGCGCAGGTCGCGTCTTCATTGAAGTCAACGGCAAGGTTCAGCTGACCAATGTGCGCTTTCGCGACAATGCACAGCTGATGAACATCTGCCAGCGCATCGTCAGTCAGGTGGGACGGCGCGTGGATGAAAGCTCGCCCATCTGCGATGCGCGTCTGCCGGACGGCAGCCGGGTCAATGTCATTGCGCCGCCCCTGGCGCTGGACGGCCCGACCCTGACCATCCGGAAGTTCAAAAAAGACAAGCTGACCATGAAACATCTGGTCGATTACGGATCGATCAGTTCCGAAGGCGCCCGGGTGCTGGGCGTGATCGGGGCCAGCCGCTGCAATGTGGTGATCTCGGGCGGCACCGGATCAGGCAAGACGACCCTGCTCAACACCATGACCGCCTTCATTGACCCGACGGAGCGGGTCATCACCTGCGAAGACGCCGCCGAACTGCAATTGCAGCAGCCGCATGTGGTGCGTCTGGAAACCCGTCCGCCCAATCTTGAGGGACAGGGCATGATCACCATGCGTGATCTTGTGAAGAACTGCCTGCGGATGCGTCCCGAACGGATCATTGTGGGCGAAGTGCGCGGACCCGAAGCGTTCGACCTGCTGCAAGCCATGAACACAGGCCATGACGGCTCGATGGGCACCCTGCACGCCAACAGCCCGCGTGAGGCGATCAGCCGGATCGAATCGATGATCACCATGGGGGGTTACGGCCTTCCGTCCAAGACGATCCGGGAAATGATTGTCGGCTCGATCGATGTGATCATCCAGGCCGCCCGCCTGAGAGACGGCTCCCGGCGCATCACCCATGTGACGGAAGTGCTGGGCCTGGAAGGGGATGTCATCATCACCCAGGACCTGTTCGTCTATGACATGACCGGCGAGGACCGCGAGGGCAAGATTGTCGGCCGTCACCGCTCAACCGGCATAGCGCGCCCGCGTTTCTGGGATCGCGCGCGTTATTATGGGCTGGAGCGGGAATTGGCGGACGCTCTGGATCAGGCCGAATAGAATGGATGCTGGCTCGATCCTTCCCATGGCCGCCGCCCTGCTCGGCTTTTTCGCCGTCGCTGCAGTCGGTTGGGTGCTGGTCGGGGATGAACAGACCTCTGCGCGCGCCAACAAGCGCATCGGCGCCGTGGCGACCGACAAGAAAAGTGAAGGGGCACGGGCAAAGACCGCCGCTGAAAACCAGACACTGCGACGCAAACAGATCCTTCAGAACCTGAAGACCCAGGAAAAGCAGGACCGCAAGGCCAAGCTTACTCTAGAGTCGCGCCTGATTCAGGCCGGGCTGAACTTTTCAGTGCAGAACTTCTGGATCGGTTCCGGCGTGATCGGCGCTGTCGCCCTTCTGGGCTGCCTGATTTTTCGGCTCAACTTTCTCGTGGCGCTGGGCATCGGCTTTACCGCCGGGCTGGGCCTGCCGCGCTGGCTGATCGGCTCTATGGCCAAGAGCCGTGCGGCCAAGTTCACATCCGAATTTCCCAACGCCATTGACGTGATCGTGCGCGGGGTGAAGTCGGGTCTGCCGCTGCACGACTGTCTGAAGCTGATTTCGACCGAAAGTCCGGAGCCTCTGGCGACCGAGTTCCGCAAACTGCTGGAAAACGCCGCCGTCGGGCTGAGCATCGAGCAGGCGACAGAAAAGATGTATGGCCGCATGCCGACCTCGGAGGTGCGCTTTTTCGCCATTGTGCTGTCCATCCAGCAGAGGACGGGCGGCAATCTGGCCGAGGCGTTGAATAATCTGTCCGTGGTCCTGCGCTCCCGCAAACTGCTGCGTGAAAAGATCAAGGCCCTGTCCGGGGAAGCGGTGGCGTCGGCCTTTATCATCGGCTCGCTGCCGCCGGGCATCATGACCCTGGTCACCCTGACGACGCCAAAATACATGATCCCGCTCTTCACTGACCCGAGGGGCCATGTGGTGTTGGGGATCGGCGCCCTGATGGAGGGCCTCGGCATCTTCGTCATGCGCAAAATGATCAATTTCAAGTTCTGAGGGGCCGCACATGGAAGGCCTGCTGCAGATATTTGAACCCCAGAACATCCTGTCGATCATTGTGGCCGCGATCGTCTTCGCAACGATCGTGACCCTCGCCACGCCTCTGCTTCAGCGCGACAGACTGACCAATCGCATGAAGTCCGTGTCCAACCGGCGCGACGAGCTGCGCCGTCAGGCCCGGGCCCAGCTGCGCCATGACGCGCCAGCCACCATTCGACAGACGGACGAGGGCGTGATCAAGCGGATCGTGGAACAGCTGCAACTGTCACGACTGCTGGAAGACCCCAAGGTGGTGGACAATCTGGCGCAAGCAGGCTTTCGCGGACCAAGACCCATCTCGACCTTCTACTTCTTCCGCTTCGTCACCCCGTTCCTGTTCGCCGGTTTCGCCATCTTCTACCTGTTTGTGCTGCATGTGATGGGCTGGCCCACAGTGACGCGGATGTGCGCCACCGTGACAGCCTTTGTCGCCGGCTTCTACGCCCCCAATGTCTATCTGCAGAACATGATCCAGAAGCGCCGCGAGGCGATTGTCAGCGCCTTTCCGGACGCGCTGGACCTTTTGCTGATCTGTGTGGAATCGGGCATGTCCATCGAGATGGCGATCCAGAAGGTGGCCGGTGAAATCGGCTCGCGCTCCATAGAACTGGCCGAGGAGCTGACGCTTCTGGCGGCGGAATTGTCCTATCTGCCGGATCGTCGACTGGCCTATGAGGGCCTGTCGCGGCGAACCAACTATCCCGGAATCAAGGCGGTCACCACCGCCATGACCCAGGCGGAGCGCTATGGCACTCCACTCGGTTCGGCCCTTCGGATCATGGCGAAGGAAAACCGGGAAATGCGCATCGCCGACGCTGAGCGGATCGCCGCCCAATTGCCCGCCAAACTGACCGTTCCAATGGTTCTGTTCTTCCTGCCCGTGCTGTTTCTGGTCATTCTGGGCCCGGCCGTCATCAAGGCCACCGACTCAGGCGCCAAGCAGCAACAGCAGGAACGGATGCAGCACCACTAGGCTCCGAACCCACTCAATGGACTGATTGAATTTGGAGCCTAGGGCGGCGTGAGGGCCCGTCCGAGTTCGTACAGGATCGCCCAGGTGAAAAGACCGGAATCGTGGCCGTCGTCGAATTCGATCCGCACAGCATAACGCCCGACAGGCGCCATGCGCTGGATGCGGACGCCTTGGTAGATATCGGCCCGTTCGACGGCCGCAGGGCCATGTCCCCGCCCCTCTGCGCTGGGCGAGCGGCGACGCAGCAGACTGGCTGCAATTTCAAACGTCTCGCCCGTGTCGAACCGTACGGCCAGACGCTTTCCGGCCTCGGTCGCGTTCAGCGCCACAGGCCAGGGCGCGCTCACGACTCATTGTCTTCGAGCGTGCGAGCCTCTTCGGGCAACATGATCGGCGCGCCGTCCCGGATGGGGTAGGCCAGCCGGGCGGACCGGCTGATCAACTCGTTGCGCGCCCGGTCATATTCCAGCACGCCTCGGGTCACTGGGCAGACCAGCACTTCCAGCAAACGCGGATCAACAGGCGTTTGAGCTATAGGCGCGGATTCGGACATGGGCTCAGCTTTCGCAGGGGGTTTCAGGCCAGCGGCGGACCGGCTGGCGGTTCTATTGCAGGCTTTGCGGTTCATCGTCCATCGGCCCGGCGGAATCGATGCGCAACAGGGCGATCAGGGCGAACCGGCGCTCGTCGCAATCCGCCGCCTCCAGAAGCGCCTGCTTTTCCTGGGAGTCAAAGGGCAGGGCGCAGGACAGGCTATTGACCAGCGCCGTCATCGGGGCGTCCTTCGCATCATTCCAGTCCATCGCCAGACCGCGACTGTCCAGATAGCGCTTCAAGGCGTCGAACAGGGCGGGCCGGGCCGATTCCGGCGGCTCTTCCGCTGGCTGCAGATCGGCTTCAAAGCGCAAATAGCCCGCCCGGACCTGCCGATAAGGCGTCTGCAAGCCAAGCTCTGCGGCGATTTCAAACCGGCAGACACCTGTCAGGCTGATCAGATAGCGACCATCCTGGGTTTCCGCAAAGCTGGTGATCCGCCCCGCGCAGCCGATTGTCGCCAGATTGGGTCTTCCGCGGTCTCCACCGTCGCGGGTCTGAATCATCCCGATCATCCGGTCGCCCGCCATGGCGTCGTCGATCATGTTCAGATAACGCGGCTCGAAGATATTGAGCGGCAGCATCGCGCCCGGAAGCAGCACAGCCCCATCCAAAGGAAAGACCGGTATGACCTGGGGCAGGTCCGCCGCTTTTCTGTAACCGCCGATCGCCATGTCAGGAAAACAGGATGGCGGAGAGCCGACGCCGACCCTGCCTGGCGACGTCCGACATGGGCCCGGCGGCCTCAAACACTGTCAAAAGCGCCTTGCGAGCGGCATCGTCATTCCAGGCCCGGTCGCGCCCTATGATCTGCAACAGGTGGTCCGCCGCCCCGGCAAAGTCGCCGCGACCGGCCAGAATCTCGGCGAGTTCCAGCCGCGCCTGATGGTCGTCCTCATTGTCGGCGAGTCTGGAGTCCAGTTCAGCCGTTTCGCTATTGGCCCGGGCCGCCAGGGCGACTGCCGCTCGTGCGCCCGCTATATCTGCGTCAGCGGCCGCTTCCGGCGGCGCCATGTCCAGCACCTCGCCCGCGCGTTCCGCATCGCCATTGGCCAGATAGCACCGAGCCAGGCCGGCTATGGCCTTGGCATGGGCGGGGTCCAGCGACAAAACCTGCGCATAGGCCTGAGCCGCGCCGCCAATATCGCCCAGCGCTGTCGATTCAGTCGCCAGGCCCAACAAGGCTTCAACCTCGTCGTCGCCGCCAGAGCCGCCGATCAGCTTGTCGATAAAGGCCTTGAGCTGGCTTTCGGGCAGAGCGCCCATGAAGCCGTCCACCGGCTGTCCATCCCTGAACGCGAATACGGCGGGGATGGACTGGACGCGAAGCTGGCCCGCATAGCCGGGGTTTTCATCGACATTGATCTTGACCAGGCGGATGGCCCCGCCAGCCGCCGTCACCGCCTTTTCAAGCGCCGGGGTCAGCTGCCGGCAGGGACCGCACCAGGGCGCCCAGAAATCCACCAGAACCGGCGTATGACGCGAAGCCTCGACCACGTCGGCCATAAAGGTCGCATCGGTCCCCGCCTTGATCAGGTCATTGGCGTCGCTGGCGGACGCCGTCTTGGCCCGGCCCTTGCCGATGAGGTCTCCAAACATCGCGTCCTGTCCTTCCGGTTCTTGTCTTTCGCCATCGCTCCGAGCGCGCGCTTCGGGTCGGCGATGATGGTCCATATGTGGTCCACCCTGCAGCGCGGCGCAATTCACCGGTCAGGGGGAAATCACCTTCATCGTCTCGAAATCGACAATCGTCACGGGCTGACGGCCCAGCGCCGCCAGAAAACGCATCAAGGCGTCGCAGGTCAGATTGGTGGTCGCCTCATTGGTCAGGGGATGGAAGTTCACCGTCCCATCGCGCAGCAAGGCCGCATCGAGCACAAAACGCACCTTCTGGTCTGGGTCGTTGATCAGGGCGAGCGCAGTGACAGACCCCGGACGAACGCCCAGGGCCTCCCACAATCGTTCGGCCGAGCCGAAGGATAACCGCGCCGAACCAATGACCGATGGCGTTGTCTTCAGGTCGATGACCGTGGTGTCGCGCGCACTGATCAACCAGAGCTGGCCCTTGGCGTCCTTCAGGAACAGGTTCTTGGAATGGGCGCCGGGTATCATGGCCTTCAGTTCCGGCCCCTCTTCGACCCGGAACACGGGCGGATGGTCAAAGGTGGTGTGAACCAGATCAAGCCGATTCAGAAAATCCAGCAGATTCTGACGATCCATTACAGGCATGGGTTTGGCGGCTTTCAGGTCGGGACGTGATCGCGCAGAGGTTTCTTCTCGTAAGCCCGGGCCGTCAAGGCGCCATGGACGGCGCGACCCCGAGGAGGCGATCCGACCCCTGTCCTGCGGGAGCGCTCTTCAACTTCGCCTCCACTTGCTCTAGGCGTTGCTGGTGGCCCCCTCGAAGGGTGGTCGAGCAATGAGAGGTCCGTCATGGAGCTGGAATGTTATCCGGTCGCCGCCCGCCCGCCAGAAATTGTGCCGGGCCGCCCCGACCGGCGCTGGATGGATCATTTCGCCAATCGCCATCCCTATCGGTGCCTGCCCCTGACCATGGCCAACACAACGGGCTGGGAAATCATCAATCCGGTCGGCTTTACCGCCGAATGGAATGGCGGAACGCAGAACGAGGATATCACCCTGCGCGCAGACCGGCCGCACCCGGACTTTCATGATCTGGTGAAGGCCCATTTTGGCGGCGGGGTCCTGACCTTCCACCCGGGCTATCTGTTTCGCACGCCCAAGGGCTGGGACCTGCTCGCCGGCGGCCCGCCCAACCTGCCCAAGGACGGCATTCAGCCCCTGCAGGGGCTGGTCGAGACCGACTGGCTGCCCTTCCCCTTCACGATGAACTGGATCTTCACCCGACCCGGCCGCGTGCGCTTTGAAAAGGGCGAACCCTTCTGCTTCATCACCCTGACCCCTCACCGGGTCATGGACAGCGTCCAGCCCGTGCAGCGCAGCCTGGAATCAGACACCCCGCTTCGCGAACAATACGAAGCCTGGATCCGTGAGCGCGAGTCCTTCAACAAGCGGCTCGGCGCGCGCGATCCCGAAGCCGTGCGGGAAGCCTGGCAGCGCTTCTACTTCAAGGGCGAGATCCCCGAAGACCTCGGCCCCTCTCCCGACGACCATGTGAACAAGCGCCGACTTAAAGGTCTTCGGATCGGGCTTTGAAAAAAGCGACAGACGGAGCTTGCCAAGCCGCATCCTCTCTGCTTTAAGACGGCCCTCTTCCGGGGGAGATATTCCCCGGCGTCCGAGCGGGCGTAGCTCAGTGGTAGAGCACAACCTTGCCAAGGTTGGGGTCGTGAGTTCGAATCTCATCGCCCGCTCCAATTTCTCTCGACTTATGAAACGACCACGCCTGATTTCAATCGGGCGCGCGGCCGCTTGCCTATCCGTCCCTAGAGCGGCGCCAATCCCAAATCGTCCTGAGCCGTCCGGTCTCTCAGGTGCAGCAAGCCAATCAGAGCGGCGGCCAGCCCCAAACCCGACCCTGCCATCAGGCAAACGGCCCCCATAAACGGATGGGTGATCGCTGACAGGGCGTGGGCGTCGAGAAAACAGCCCGCGCCATGAAGCGAATAATGCTTGTCCAGCCCCAGTTTGGCGGCGCAACCACTGAACATGGACAGCTGGAACGCCCAGGCCGCGCAGGTATAGACCACCGTCGCCCCGCACAGGGCGCTCAACAATATCGGGCGGCGCCAGCCGATCGCCACGGCGAGTCCCAGCGGTCCCGCCAGGATGTGAAAATACCAGCCCGGCGTCATCGCCGCCGCTCCCGCCATCCAGGCGAGGTTGTGGTAGACGAGTCCGGCCGTCATAGGCGCCGCTAGGACCAAGGGCGCCCAAACAACAAGTTGCGCGCCGACGCCCGAATAGGCCTCTCCGATCCTTCCTGTCACTGTCCGCGCATAATCAAACAGGGTCACACCCAAAAGACCCAGAGGCGCGATCAGGCATATTTCCGGCAATCGGGCCAAAGACCAGGTTCCCGCCCAGGCGAAGGTGGCGGGTATGGCCGCGAGACCTCGCCCAAACTCCAGCAGCGAAAATTGCGCTGCAACGCGGGCCATGCCGCCCGCCTGATTGAGCCGAATAAACTCGTCTGCACCCACCAAAGAGCCTGTTTGCACTTGCTTTTGCACATACCACCAACCCCCAAACGCCGCAGCCAGGGCGCAGGTGACCACAAGATCGACCAGTGACGCGACACGACGGATATAGACCCAGCGCGCCAGCAACAGGGCGACAAACCCGGCGCCCAGCGGGACAAAGAACGCCTTGGTCAGGAGCCCAGCTCCCAGCAAAACCCCCAGGGTCGCCGCCCACATCCATGACGCGCCTGATCGCAACAACTGCAGCAGAACAAACCAGGCCGCCCCGATAAGCAACAGACACAGACTGTCATTGCCCAGCCGTGCAAATTCCGGAAAAAATTGGGGAAACAGGAAGGGCCAGGCGGCGCTGACCGGTCCGACCCACAAGTAGAGGGGTGATTTCACCGCCTTCGCCCATCGGACATTGGCCCAGACGCCCAGCACATAGCCCACAAAGGCCATGGCGAACGAGAAGAGACGCAACCCCAGAAAATGGTCGACCCAGCCCATCCTGGACGTTGCACGCAGCATCGGAACGACCAGGGCGTAATATAGCGGCGGGTGCTGGGCTTGCCAGTTCAGGGTATGACCTGGCGCATATCGGCCGGGTCCGCCCAGATTGGCAGGGGATCCGGCGGCGCGGTACGACCTGTAGGTCACACGGCCAGTGGCCTCAAAGGGCGGCGCCTCGCCATATCTCATCGGACCCGGATAGGCGTCCACATCGCGGCTCAGTCGATCCAGGCCATACCGCGGCGCAGAGCCTGTGTCCGACAGTTGCTGCAGATAGGACCAGTGAGCCGTCTCATCAAAGCCCTCCCATGGCGGCGACAAGGCCAGAAAGGCCAGACCGACAAACCAGACGCTCAAGACCAGCAACGCCGTCATCGAAACGGATCGGGCCTGCGCTCTGTCGTCGGTCATGTCGTGGTCCCCGCGTCTAGGTCTCAGCCTAGGTCACACACACTGATGCGACGTTGCAAGCCCAGGCGCGATCCACGCCTGCGAACGGCGATCTTGTCAGACGGGTGGCGGGCCCGTCCGGTTTGAAAAACAGATCAGTTGTCTGCCCGCAATTTCTAAAATACAGCTTATTAGAGAATTAATACGGTGGATATAAAGCCTGGGATTATGCCACACGACTCGTTCATAAGAAGCTTTCGCGGCCCCCGGGACCTTCAGGAGATGATCAAAACCGCCTCCGCCACGCGGATGCTCAACCTGCATCAGCTGTGGCGCGACGGGCTTACCGATCCGGACTACAAGGCCAGGCCGTTCTTTGGCCATCCGATCCTGAACCGCTCCATTCTGATGAAGCACAATATCCGGGCGGGGGACGAACTGTCGGCCTCGACGAAGCAACCGGGCGCCACCAAGCTCATGCTGCCGCTCGATATTCACGACCTGACCATTGGGGCGCAATATCTGCTCGTCGGGCAACCCAATTTCACCAGGCAACTCGTCAGGAGCCTGGACTATGCGAATCTACCGCTGGAGCGCGATTTGCGTCTGATCCAGATGCTCGATCGACTGCCGACCCTGGACCCGTTTCTTCTGCAGCAGATGGTCCTCCACTACGGGTTCGACATAGCAAACTGCTATTTTCAGATGGGTCAGGCGGATGTCGACACCATGGCCAAATTCATCGTGTCGGAGATCGAACCTCTGGTGGGGCTGTGCTTTGGGCTATCGCTCAGTTCGTCGGGGCATATCACCAAATTCGCCAATCTGATCATGTCCAATCAGGATAATGAACATGCGACGACCATTCTGCGTCACGGTCTGCGAATGACGCCGTCGGAGTTTTCGCAGGCGATCTTCGCCTGGAAGGCTCTTCTCTACTACAAATCGCGGATGGATAATCTCGCGCCGCAGGTCCGCTCCACGGCGATGGCGATGGCGCAACTTCTGCCGGATCGAAAGGCGGGCGCCGACATGCGCCGGGTCTTCGAAAAGGCCCGTGGACGCATTACCGAAGCGATGATCGGCGCCTGGAACCAATCGCGCAACATCGTGGCCGAGTATGAGTCAGTCTATCAGGAGATGGTTTCGGGCGGACGACTGGGCGCGTTCCGCGCCTATCTGATTCGGGCGCCCGACCTGTTCATATCCCTCGGCGAACAGGTCGGAAGGCTGGATCAGATTTGCCGTATCTGGCTGGACGAGATCCAGCCTCAGTGTCACGCCCTGCCTGTCGACGACATGTGCAACCTTCTGCTGGATCTGGACGCGACCATGGCGCAGAGACGGCCATCGACAATTGCGACCCCCGCGTCAAAGGGTGAACCTTCGACCGCGGCGTCCAACATTTTCCGCATCGCCGCGCCGGCCGAGGCCTGACTTGACTGCCCGGTGGGCTGGATACTGGGTCAGGCGGGGTCTTCGAGACTGAAGCTCTGCGACTGTTCATCATAGGCGAACAACTCGGCATAACGGCCCCAGTCAATCACCGCCGCCAGGGTTTCCTCCGCGAATTCCTCGGACATGAAGTCCTCAAGCTCTTCAGAGAACCGACGATAGGGGGCTCGGTGGCTCGACCGCTCGTCCAGCACACGGCGGATCATGGCGGCGATCGGCACATGGGCGGACAGATGTTCGCGGAACAGCTTCTTGCGCGTATCGACATCGCCGTCGACGAAGGTTCGGCCCATCTCGGTCAGGCGAATATCCCCATGGGCGACATCTGCGAAATGCAAAAGTTGCAGCGTTTCGGCAAGGGGGAACAGCTCATCGACCTCCATGGTCAATTCATCGGCGATCTCGGGTAGGTCCGCCTTGCCGTCAAAGGGCGGTTGCAACAGGGCCTCCATGAGGCCCGCCAACAGGTTGGTGGACACGTGAGGCAGGGTCATGCCCATGCCGCCGCCCGGCTGTTCTGCGCCGGGGCGCATCTGTTCCGCGCGCAGCTTGGGATCCGTCGGGTTCGTCATCCGGCCATAAATATCGTCGACCAACTGGCGAAAGGCGGGCTCGGACCGATTGCGGGGATGGGGCAGGTCGATCTTGATCTCTGCCGCGATCCGCCCCGGATTGGAGGCGAAGATCACAACCCGGTCGCACATCAGCACGGCCTCCTCGATATTGTGGGTCACCAGCAGTATCGAACGGAGCGGCAGGCGTCCCTCCACCCACAGGTCGATCAGGTCGGTCCGCAAGGTTTCGGCGGTCAGCACATCGAGGGCCGAAAAGGGTTCGTCCATCAGCAACAGTTGCGGATGCACGACCAGACCGCGGGCAAATCCCACACGCTGGCGCATGCCGCCGGACAGCTCCTTGGGATAGGCGTTTTCGAAACCATCCAGCCCGATCAGGTCGATGGCTTCAAGCGACCGCTGCCGACGCTCCGCCGCCGGCACGCCCAGCGGCTCCAGGCCGATCTCCACATTTTCCAGCACGGTGAGCCATGGAAACAGGGCAAAACTCTGGAACACCATGGCGATGCCCTTGGGCGGCCCGTCTATCGGCTTGCCCAGCCAGGTCACTTCCCCGCCGCGCGGTCGCACCAGACCGGCGACAATGCGCAACAGGGATGACTTCCCGGACCCGGAACGTCCCAAAAGCCCGACAATCTCGCCTTCGCGCAGTTGCAGATTCACATTGTCGAGCACCAGCAGGGTGCTGGATCCGCCCTTGGAATAGGCCTGGCGGATACCGCGCACATCCAGCATCACCTCTCCGGGTTGGGGCCGAAGCGGGGGGAGCGGCGTCGGATTGGGGGTGGTGAGCATAGGGACCCTCCAGTCGTCTAGTTCAACGCCGTGCGACGCGCGGCGAAGTCGAACAGGGGCCGCCACAGCAGCCGGTTGAACAGCACCACAAAGATGCTCATGACAATCGCGCCCAATATGCTGCGCTGCATGTCGCCCTTGTTCATGGCGTCGCCGATATAGGCGCCAAGACCATGCGCCTCCAGCCGCTTATCGCCCCAGGTGACGACTTCAGCAACGATCGAGGCGTTCCAGGCGCCGCCGGACGCGGTGATGGCCCCCGTCACGAAATAGGGGAATACAGCGGGCAGGGCGACCTTGCGCCACCAGTTCCAGCCCCGAACCCTGAAGCTGTCGGCCGCCTCCAGCAGGTCATTCGGAATGGCGGTGGCGCCGGCTATGACATTGAACAGGATATACCACTGGGTGCCCAAGATGATCAGGGGCGACAGCCAGATATCGGCGTTGCCGTGATATTTGGCGATCAGGAACACCGCCACCGGAAAGAGGAGATTGGACGGGAAGGCCGCCAGAAACTGTGCGATCGGCTGGACCGTCTCCGCCCATTTTGGACGCAGGCCGATCCAGACGCCGACCGGCACCCAGACCAGGCTGGCCAGGGCGATCAGAACCAGGACCCGGGTCAGGGTCAAAAGGCCAAGACCAAAGACGAGGGCCACATCGGCCAGGCCGACGGACTTGCTGAGATATATGACCGCCTGCCAGGCCGTCCAGACACCGGCGCCCGAGATCATGGCGAACCAGACATAGTCCGTGGTTCGGCTTTCCCAGGCACGGGTCACCACCACCGAAGGACGGAACGGACGGCCCAGTCGCAACCGCACCACAGCGCTGGGCAGGGCGAACAGGGGTGCAAAGACCCGTTGCGCCAGACGCGCCCGCTGGAAAAAATCAAGCAGCCAGGAATTGGCCTCTGGCCCGTCGGAGGCCGACAACTCCACCCGGAACTTCTGAGACCAGGCGACCAGGGGCCGGAACAGGAGCTGGTCATAGATGAGGATGACCACCAGCATGGTCAGCACCGCCCAGCCGATCGCGCCGAGGTCTTCATGCAAAAGCGCGGCGTTCACATAGGCCCCGACGCCCGGCAAGGTGATGCTGTTGGCGCCCACCGTAAAGGCCTCGGACGCCACGACAAAGAACCAGGCCCCCGACATGGACATCATGGCGTTCCAGATCAGGCCGGGCGCGGCGAAGGGCACCTCTAGCGTCCAGAACCGCCGCCAGCCGCCCAGCCTCAGACTGTCGGACACGTCGGACAGGTCTTTAGGCACCGTCTTGAGCGACTGGTAGAAGCTGAACGTCATGTTCCAGGCCTGGGCCGTGAAAATGGTGAAGACCGAGCATAGCTCCTCGCCCATCACCGAACCCGGAAACAGCTTCAGGAAAAAGACCAGGGTCACCGTAATGAAGGTGAAGACGGGCAGGGATTGCAGAATATCCAGGATCGGGATCAGCACCATTTCGGCGCGACGGCTCTTCTGGGCCAGGGTGCCGTAAACAAGCGTGAAAATCAGCGAACAGATAATGCCGGCGAGCATGCGCAATATCGTGCGCAAGGCATAATAGGGCAGCATTCGCGGGTCGAGCGAGATCGGCGTGCGCTGCACCACAGCCAGCGGCTGGATCGTCTCATGGCCGCCAAAGGCGATCAACGCCACCACGCCCAGCACCAGAGCGAAGATCAGCGTATCCCAGATTGACGGGACATATCGCCAGGGCCGGATTGCCGTCAAAGACGGGTGATGCACGGTCATGGACCCCCCTCGGACGGGCTGCGGGCGCGGTTTGCGCTCGCCCCTTACAGGTCAGGGGCGAGCTTCGCAATGGGGGGATTCAAGACAGTTTTCTGACGGTGTCTCGCTGCGGGGCCGCAGTTCAGAAATCCAGGTCGTCATAATGCGATGCTGGCTGCAATCCGGGATACCGATCATTCAACAAGGGACGAAAACACGGACGGGATTTCATCTTGGAATACCAGAGCCGCGTTGCTGGAAAATCCTCCCAGGGAACCTCGCCAAAATAGTCCACGACCGACAGATGAGCGCCCCCGGCGATATCGGCCAGGCTCATTCGGGCCCCCGCCAGCCAATCCCTGTTGTTGAGCAGGCCCTCCAGATGGGTCAAATGCGCCCGCAAGGCCTGGCGTCCGGCACGAAGAGCGGTCAGATCCGGTGCGCCCAGGCCCAGGAGACGCTTCTCCATCTTTTCATGCAGCACAAGGCTGTTCACTTCATAGTCGAACTTGCGGTCGAACCAATGGAGCAGCCGCCGCGCCTCCACCCGTTCCGCCACATCATGATTGGAAAGAAGGGCCGGATCCGCATAGCGCTCGTCCAGATATTCCAGAATGGCGCGGCTTTCGCAGACCACCAGCCGCTCGCCAGGACGCAGCTCCACCAGAACCGGCGGGAGTCCACTGGGATTGAGCGCGGCGAGTGTCTCTGGCTGCTCCCAGTAGCGCTCCGCCACCTCGGTGAAGCGGAGCCGTTTTTCACCCAGCACGAGGCGCACTTCCCGCGAAAAGGGGTCAAGCGGAAAGTGGTGCAGGGTGCGGTCTACGGACATGACTGGGCCAGAAAGCTCAAAACAGGATCATCCCCCAATTTCCGCACGCCCGACAAAGGTCGATGGCGGGGCGATCATCAAGGGATGGACCGGTCCCTTCTGCGCGGGCAGGCGTTAAGGGGCCGTTTACTGCGAGACAATGGCGAAGATCCTGTCTGGCGAACAGGTTCAACCATTGACCCGACCCCGCCAATGCTCAGACGGGAATGGCCAGACACCGGCCTGCGTCCGACCCTGTGATGCGGAACCTTGCGGACGCGCCCGCGGGGCATTCGCCCGTGAAGGCGATTTCGGTAAAGTCCGGCGCGCGGGCGACCCCGTCACGCTCGACCAGAGCGTCTATCGTTGATCCGATCTTGGCGTCCAGGTGCCGCTTCAGGGCGGCGACGCCGGCTGCCCGCAACCGTTCCGCCCTGTCGCGGATCAGTCGGCGATCAAGCTGCGGCATGCGCGCCGCGGGCGTTCCGGGTCGGGGGCTGAACGGAAAGGCGTGGACATAGGCGAGCCCGGCCGCCTCCACCAGCGACAAGGTATTCTGGAACATCTCTTCGGTTTCGGTCGGAAAGCCGGCGATCAGGTCCGCGCCAAAGGCCGTTTCAGGCCGGACGGCCCGCACGCTGGCGACCAGGGCCAAGGCGTCGGCGCGGCTGTGACGGCGCTTCATGCGCTTGAGGATCATGTCGTCGCCCGCCTGAAGGGAGAGATGAAGGTGCGGCGCCAACCGCGCCTCTCGCGCCAGACACTGCAACAGGTCCGGATCGATCTCGGCGGCGTCGATCGAAGAGAGCCTCAGGCGAGGCAATTCAGGCGCCAGCTTCAGGATCCGCGCCACCAGCTGGCCCAAGGTGGGCTGACCCGGCAGGTCCTGGCCCCACGCCGTAATGTCGACCCCGGTCAGCACGACTTCGCCCAGGCCCTGCGCCGCCAGGCGCCGAACGCTGTCCACAACCTCGCCAGCGGGCGCCGAACGGCTGGCGCCGCGACCAAAGGGGATGATGCAGAATGTGCAGCGATGGTCGCAGCCGTTCTGAACCTCGACATAGGCCCGTGCGCGCGCTGAAACGGCGTCCGTCATGTGGGCGGCGGTCTCTGTCAGGCTCTGTACGTCATTGATGCGCACGCGCTGCTCAAGGGCCTCGACCCTATAGGCGCCCGGCGCGCTTTTCAGACCGTTGCCAATCACCGCGTCCACCTCGACCATGCGGGCAAAGGCGTCGGGATCAATCTGGGCGGCGCAGCCCGTGACGATGAGCCGGGCGTCCGGCCGGGCCCGACGGGCCCTGCGTATGGCCTGCCTCGCCTGACGCACGGCCTCGTTGGTGACGGCGCAGGTATTGAAAATGACAGCGTCCGTCAGCCCGTCGGCGCGCGCCCGGGCCAGCGCCTGATCGCTCTCATAGGCGTTGAGGCGACAGCCGAAGGTCACAACCTCCAGCCCATCCTCGACCGCGCGTCCGGCCCCTGGCGGCAGGCTTTCGTCTTCCATGGTCACGGAAGGCGGCCCGTATATTCAACCGCGACGTCGCCCGTCATCAGGACATGGCCGTCCTCGGCGCGCCAGTCAATCTCGAGCTCTCCGCCATCCATCACGATGGTCGCCTTGCGTTCTGTCAGGCCGCGCCGATGCGCCGCCACCAGAGCTGCGCAGGCGCCCGTCCCGCAGGCCCTGGTCACGCCCACCCCACGCTCCCAGACCCGAAATCGGATACGATCGGCGGCAAGGATCTGGGCGAAGCCAACATTGACGCCCTCGGGAAACAGCATATGCCGCTCGATCATCGGCCCCACCTCCGTCACTGGCGCAGTGGCGATGTCGGAGACGAAAAAAATGACGTGTGGGTTGCCCATATTCACGCATCCGGGCGTATGGAGGACCGGCGCATCAATCGGCCCGACCTGCAATTCGATACCCCGGGTGTCCATTTCCTCTGACAGCGGGATCTGCGCCCAGCCAAGGCGCGGTGCGCCCATGTCGACCGTGACCCGGTCCAAGTCGGAACTGGTCGCCTTCAATTGGCCGGCCAGGGTGTCGATCAACACCGAGTCGCGACCCGACGCCTTGAGCAACAGCCACCCGACACAGCGGGTGGCGTTGCCGCACGCCGCCACCTCGTCGCCGTCAGCGTTCCAGATACGCATGAAGGCGTCGCCGTCCACCGAAGGCTCGACGGCGATGAGTTGGTCGCAGCCAATGCCGGTCTCGCGGTTGGCAAGGGCGCGCACCATCGCTGTATCCGGTCGAAATGGCCCGGAGTCGCCGCGGGCCTCGACAACGATAAAATCATTGCCCAGCCCGTTCATCTTCAGAAACGGTCGCGTCATGGCCCGATCATATAGGGCAAATGAGGGCCAAAAGCACCCTCGCCTCCCCGAAAAGCCGCAATGGCCTCATCCCGCCGCCCGTAAGGCGGCGTGAGCCAGGGTCAGCTTGGCGAAGCTCCAACCTTCTCCGCTCTGCTCGATCTCGCTCATGACGCGACGGCCGCGCGCCACGGCGTCACGACGCGGCGCCGTCCAGTCCGCAATAGCGGCCTGTGCAGCGGACAGGGAATCATCCGCTGGGCCCTTCGCGGCAAGCCCGGCGATGGCCCGCGTCCGTCCAATCTGTTCATCCACCATGTCGCCGATCAGGCTGCGCACCGCGGCGCGTTCATAAGAGTCGGACAGTTGTAAAGATGCTGCAGCCGCTCTCAGCCGATCGTAGCCGAAGGCGGCGCCGGTCTGATGATGCAGCCGTCCCATCTGAACGACAGACCATCCGACGGCGGCAGCCATATCGGCTATATCCACGGTCGCCATCAAGGCGTTCAGGCCCGCCACGGTCTTGGCCAGCGTCAGGGGTGCGCCCGCGTCTGTATAGGCCGTGATGCTCGCCATGGCCGCGATTTGCTCGAAGTCCGACATCAGATCGACGCCCGCAGCCTGTAACGCGTCCGCTGCGGGACGATAGGTCTCGATCAGCGCCCCGACCGATGTCGGTCCGGCCTGAGCAGAGCGGCCCTTGCGCACCGCCAGCCAATAGACCTGGCCGCGAAGTACGCGCGCAATCTCCTGATAAAGCGCGGTCTGGGCCTGCGCCGGTAGGGTCAGGTCCAGCGCGTCCACCGCCCGCCAGGTCTCGTCCAGACGGAAGATCTGCCGCGCCGCGAAAAACGCCTTGGCGATCACGGCGGCGTCCACGCCGGCGGCGTTCATCAGCCGGGAAGCGAAGGTGGGTCCCGCCATGTCGACAATCTGGTTCGACAGACGGGTTGCAATGATTTCACGGCGGAGTCGGTGACGTCGCATTTCCGGCTCATAGAGCGCCAGGGCCTGCGGGAAATAGCTCACGAGAGTCTGCTCGAACCACGGATCATCGGGCGCGTCAGACGCCACCAATGCCGCGTCGAGCTCCAGCTTGCCATAGGCGGTGAGCACCGCAAGTTCCGGGCGGCCAAGTCCGCGTCCGGCGGCCCGCAAGTCCGAAATCGCCGCGGCGGCGGGCAGCCCCTCCACCTTGCGGTCCAGACGGCCCTCGGCCTCCAACTGCATCATGAACCGAGCATGGGCCTGAAGCTGGGCTGGCGCGTCGGCCTCCTGAAGCGACAGACACAGGGTCTGGTCATAATTATGCGCCAGAACGTGGCGGCCCACCTCGTCTGTCATGCTGGCGAGCAAGGCATCACGCTCAGCCCGGCTGAGCCGACCCGCCCGCTCCAGCTGACCCGTCAGAATCTTGATGTTGACCTCGTGGTCCGACGTGTCGACGCCTGCGGAATTGTCGATAGCGTCCGTATTGATCCGTCCGCCATGGCGCGCATAGGCGATCCGGCCGGCCTGGGTGAAGCCCAGATTGGCGCCCTCGCCCACCACCAGGCAGCGCAGATCCGTCGCGTCGATGCGGATCGCGTCATTGGCCTTGTCGCCCGCCTCGGCATGGCTCTCCGTCGCCGCCTTCACATAGGTGCCGATCCCGCCAAGATACAGAAGCTCGACCCGCGCCTTGAGGATGGCCCGGATCAGGTCCTGAGGCGAAATCTCTTCGACGTCCAGGTCCAGCAGGGCCTTGATTTCCGGCGTGACGGGGATGGTCTTGGCCGTGCGCGGATAGACCCCGCCGCCCGGAGAAATCAGCTCTGCACGATAATCCGCCCAGGACGACCTGGGTAGAGCAAACAGCCGGTTTCGCTCCGCCCACGACGCCGCAACGTCCGGATCGGGATCGATGAAAATGTGGCGATGATCGAAGGCCGCGACCAGACGGGTCGCCCGGGACAGCAACATCCCATTGCCGAACACATCGCCGGACATGTCGCCCACGCCAATGCAGGAAAAGGGTTCGGTCTGGATGTCCTTGCCTAGCTCGCGGAAGTGGCGCTTCACCGCTTCCCACGCGCCGCGCGCGGTAATACCCATGGCCTTGTGGTCATACCCGACCGATCCGCCAGACGCGAAGGCGTCACCGAGCCAGAAGCCGTAGTCAATGGCGACGCCATTGGCGATGTCCGAAAAAGTCGCCGTACCCTTGTCCGCCGCCACGACCAGATAGGGGTCGTCGCCATCATAAGAGATGACCCTGGCCGGTCGCACGACCGCGCCATCGGCGTCCAGATTGTCGGTAATATCAAGTAGGCCCGACAGGAAGGTCCGGTAGGCCCGCACGCCCTCCGCCCGCCAGGCCTCGCTGCCTGCCTGTTTGGGCAACTGTTTGGGATAGAAGCCGCCCTTTGAGCCGACAGGCACGATCACGGCGTTCTTGACCTGCTGCGCCTTGACCAGTCCCAGGACCTCGGTGCGGAAGTCGTCGCGTCGGTCTGACCAGCGCAGACCGCCTCGGGCCACAGGGCCGAAGCGCAGATGCACCCCTTCCACATGGGGCGCCGCCACAAAGATCTCACGGTAGGGCTTGGGCAGGGGCAGATCCTCCAGCTCGCGACTGGCGATCTTGAAGCTGATATAGGCCTTGGGCTGACCATCGGAATCGGTCTGATAAAAATTGGTCCGCTTCAGGCTCATCACCAATTGGGCGATGCGACGAAGCGAGCGGTCCGCGTCCAGGCTGTCCACCGCCTGCAGCGCAGCCACAATCTCTGCAAAGACCGCTTCCGCCTGTTTCTGGCGCTCCGCCAGCGACACCTCGACGCCCGGATGGAACTTGATACGGAAGAGATCGATGATCAGACGCGCCACGCCGGGATGATCACGCAGGGCTTCCTGCTGCACGGCCTGGCTGGGATCAAGGCCCGACTGTTGACGGTAGCGAGCAAAGGCCCGGATAAGCGCAGCTTCGCGCCAGTCGAGCCCGAGTTCGATCACCAGACGATTGAAGCCGTCGCTTTCAGCCCGACCCGTCCAGATGGCGACAAACGTATCCTCAAAGGCGTCACGGATATCGTCAAACACCAGTTCCGCGCCGCGCGGATCGTGCAGCACGAACTCATGAACCCAGATCGCCTCGGCGTCGCGCTCGCGGCGAATGGGGAAGCCGTCCTCCACGATCGCCTTCAGGCCCATATTGTCAAGAATCGGCAGGACATCGGCCAAGGGTACGGCGTCGCCGCGATGATAGATCTTGAAGCGGAAGGCGGTCGCCTGATCGTCTGGATGCCGGTAGGCCCTGATGCGCAAAGGCTCGCGGCCGGCATCCAGCGCCTCGATCTGCTCGACATCAGCCAGAGCTTCGCGGGCGTCATAATGGTCCTGATAGCCCGGCGGGAACGCTGCGCCATAACGGGCCAGCACATCCGCCACCGCGCCAGGCTCCACCGCGCCACTGCGCACGGCTTGCGCGAACCGTTCGCCCCAGGTTCTGGTCGCCTCGTCGATCGCGCGCTCCAGAGCCCGCAGATCGGGTTCGCCATGGCGATTTGGCGTGACGCCCAGCACAAAATGCACGCGGGCCAGCGGCTCCTCGCCAAAGCTTGGATAATAGGCCGAGACGCGCCCGCCCCAGGCCTGAGCCAGCATCCGCCCCACCAGGGACCGAGTTTCTGAATTGTACCGGTCCCGAGGCGTGTAGAAGAGAATGGAGATGAAACGGTCAAACGGATCGCGCCGCACGAACAGGCGCACCCGCGGCCGGTCATACAGGTGCAGCACCCCGGTTGCGATCGTATAGAGGTCGTTCTCGTCAGCCTGAAACAGTTCGTCCCGCGGATAGCCCTCGATGATGTTTCTCAGGCGTTTCTCGTTGTGCGCGCTGGGGTTTTCCCCGGCCCGCGCCAGGATATGGGTGATCTTGCGCCGGATCAGTGGAATATCGCGCGCCGGTTCGTCATAGGCCTCGGCCGTGAACAGGCCGACAAACCGGACCTCGCCGATCGCGGCGCCATCAGGCGCGTAACGCTTCACCCCGATATAGTCCATATAGGCGCGACGATGGACGCGCGAGCGCAGATTGGACTTGGCCACGATCACCGGCGGCGAGGTTTCCAGATAGCCCTTCAGTTCCGAGGTGAGGATGGCCGGTTCACTCGCCCGACGGAGCACCGCCAGAGCGTTGTCGCGCAATACGCCCAGGCTGGCGTCATCGCCATGTCCCGGTTCCTCCGGCGCATAGTCGCCATTGGCCAGGCGGGGATACTCATAGATCCGCGCTCCGATGAACACGAAATGCTCCGCGCCGAGCCAGCGCAGGAAGTTGAGATATTCATCCACCGCTTCACTCGGCGCGCCGGGCGCATGACGACCGCGCGTCTTCATCCAGCGGTTCAGGGCCGGCGCGTCCGGGCCGCTCAGGGCGGAATCAAGCTCGGCAATGGTGTTTTGCAACAACAGGCGCATCGGATCGAAGTCGGCGACTGCCGTGCGCACATCAGCCAGGGTGGCCGCAATACCGGACACCAGGCTGTATCGACGGTCTTCGCCCACAGGGGCCATGATCACGACAATCATGGATTCGCGCCGCTCTATTCCCGCATCGCTGCGATAGCCCGCGCCATTGCGGCGGACCGTGACAACCGGATGGAACATGGCGCGGACATCATAGCCGCCGTCCGCCAGCTCCCCCATGACGCTGTCGACTAGGAAGGGCGCATCGGGCTGTGCGACAACCAGCACGTCGAAATCGAGCGGCTTGTCTGTCTCGTCCATAGCCCGGTCGAGTAGAATACGGGGCTCGACGCCCAGACTGGCCGCGCTGAGCCAGGCTTTCGCCAGGATGGCGCCGAGGGCTTGGGCGGAATCTCCAGGCAATTCGTCGGCGCGTGCGTCATCATACGCCTGGTCGACAAAGTCCCGTTCAACAGATGGAAGCGACCCCAAACCTAGCGGTCTTGCGAATGCTTCTCGCAGAACTTCGCGGGAAAAGGGGTTTGAAATGTCGCCGTTCATGAGAATCCCGCAAATCGGCGCCTCAGTTCCTGAGGCTGATTGATGGGAATTTACCCTAAACTTCCTACATTAAGGTTCAACCATCGCCGAAGCAGTATTTCTCCGAAAAAGCGACTTTGTGGCCCGAAATTTGACGCGCCGCCGAAGGGGGGGCTCCGGCGGCGCGCGCTCCGCCCGGGGTCGGCGGAACAGAATGGCTACGATCTGTTGCTGGGCGTAACGCCAGAGGGTGTGGCGTCACGCAGATCGCGCCTTGGGTCAGGCGAGGGGGTGCGCGCCCGACACGCTATAGATAGGGAGCGCCACGGCGTGATTTACAGGGCCCGCTCAAAATATTTGCCGCGCCGTCAAACAGATCGACAGCGACGCAGGGCTCAGACGGCGGGCTCGGCTCTGCTGGACTTGATTGACGACACAGGACCAGATTCAGGTTTGCCGTCGCCGGACAGAAGCACCGCAATCCAGCGGCTATTGTCAAACTGAGCCAGGATAATGATCCCGGTCACGGTCAGCGGCGTGGACAGAAACATGCCCGGTAGGCCCCAGAGGGCGCCCCAAAAAGCAAGACTGAGCAGGACCACGACCGGATCGATGTTCAGCCCGTCACGCTGCATGCGCGGCAAAACAATACTGCCGACGACAAACAGAATGATCTGCAACCCGCAGAACAGGGCGACCGGCTGCCACAGTGTTGCAAACTGCACCAGGGCGAACAGCGGCGGCAGGATGGCGGCGATCAAACCGCCGACGACAGGTATAAACACGATCACAAAGATGAGGAACGCCCAGAAGGCCGCATTGTCCAACCCCATGGACGCCATCAAAGCCCAGGACATGACGGCGATCGCCGCGCCGGTGACCGTTTGAATCCACAGATACCTCTCGACCCCGTCCCTTATCCGGCTGAACACGTCCACGGCGCGTCGCCGCTCAGCGCTATTGGGCCACAAAGCCACGACCTTGCGCATCAAGCCCTGACGCGAGGCGATCAGAAATCCGGTATAGATGAAGACATAGACAGCGCCCGACCCGAACGACTGCAGGGCCTTGGCCACATCTCCGGCATAATGGGCCAGGTTCATCTGGTTGATCAACGCTTCCACAGTGGGCGGCGTCTGGACGCCGGCTATCGCTGCGACCTGCACCAGGGCTCGATTCAGTCGGGGCGCATCGGTCATCAACTGTGCGGAAAAGGCGGCTGCATTATTGACCACCACCCAGAGGGTCAGACTGAACCCGATCGTCGAGATCAGCAAGGCGAGCGGCAGGTCCGCCCAGCCGGGTAAAAACGGCGCGTGCCTTTGCAGAAATCGGGCAAAGCTGTCGATCAGCACCGTGAGGAACAAGGCCAATACAAGAGGCGTCAGAATCCCCGCCGCCCAGGCCAGGGCGGCGCAGACCATAACCGTAGAGGCCAGCACGATGGAGGTGCGGGAAACCGCCGAATGTTGCATGCAATCCCCGGGCGACAAATTGTCAAGAGCGGCAGCATTGACCCACAGGCCCCAGGCCCTGTGTCTCGCTGCGTCCTATGTGACCTGACGCAATGGCTCTTCCGGGTCAAGCCGACCGGCGAGTTCGGGGCGAATACGGCCTTCCAGGTGCTGGATGATCAGACCCGCCACATCCTTGCCCGACGCACGCTCTACCCCCTGCAGGCCCGGCGAAGCATTCACCTCGATCACCTTTGGTCCGTCATGGGCCCGCAATATGTCTACGCCGGCGACCTGCAGGCCAAGCGCCTTGACCGCCCGCACCGCCATATCGCGCTCGGCCGCGGTGATCTTGACCGGCAAGGCCTCCCCGCCCTGGTGCAGATTTGAGCGGAAATCGCCGAGTTTGGCCTGCCGCTTCATCGCGGCCACCACCTTGGCGCCGATCACAAAGCAACGGATGTCCGCACCCTTCGCCTCTTCGACAAATTCCTGGACCAAGATATCGGCGTCGAGGTCACGGAAGGCGGAAATCACCGATTCGGCCGCCTGCGCGGTTTCAGCCAGAACGACTCCGCGTCCCTGGCTGCCCTGCAACAGCTTCACGACCAGAGGCGCGCCGCCGACGAGACCCAGCACATGGCGTGTATCCTTGGGCGAGCGGGCGAATGCGGTGGTCGGCATGGCCACGCCCTTGCGCGCCAGAACCTGCAGGGCGTGCAGCTTGTCGCGAGCGGCGGCGATCGCGGGCGCACGATTGAGGCAGAAGGCGCCGGTCAGTTCGAACTGACGCACCACCGCCAGACCATAGTCCTTCAGAGGCGAACCGATCCTGGGAATGACCGCGTCATACCGATCCAGAACGGCGCCGTCATAAAGCACGCTGGGCGCGTTGATATTGATGTTCATATAGCAGCGCGTCGTGTCGATCGGGTCAATCCGGTGACCCCTCGCCTCCGCCGCCTCGATCAGGCGACGGCTCGAATAGTTCTTGGCGTTCACCGTCAGGATCGCGATTCGCAGGGCCCTGGTCATTTCTGGCGAGGCCTGGCTCGGAGAATAGGCCTCATAGCCCAGCACAGGTTGAACCCGAACACGCGTCGGGTCGACAATCGCGCCTGCGGCTTCCAGTCCCTGTCGGCCCAGAAGCATCCGGTAACTCATGGCGTCCCGGTTGGTGAGCGAGATTTCAACAGGAACTCTTACAGGCCCGATCTGCAGCGGCGTCCGGATAATGTAGCGGATTTCGGTGTCGCCGTTGGAGCTGGTGACGGCGCGCTGATCGACAATATCGGCCACGCAGTCGATCTGAATGTCGGAACGCATGGGCGCCGGCTGGACGCAGAACCGCAATTGCGGCGCTGACAGCGGTCCAAAGGGTTGCATACGCAAGGCGTGCAAGGCCGATGTACGCGCCCCCGTATCCACCTTGGCCCGGATCGCATGAACACCAATGTCCGGCAGAGCGGCCCATTCTTCGCGCCCGAGCAGAAGCGGCGCCTGAGGGGGGCTATCGATGCGGTTCAAGGTGGTCATTGCGCTTGTCCGGCAACGGGCTGAACCTGAAGACAGGTCCCACGGGACCGATACGCCCTCGGTCGCCTTCCATGCCAGTGACATTTTGACGAAGGCTCCGCGCGGGCGCGATCGGTAAAGCCGAAGTAAGGACTTGCAGATATAAAGATATCTTTATAGGTTCTGTTTCAATAGCAGTCTGGAGCCGCGGCCGTGCCCCGTTCGTCCTACATCTTCACCAGTGAAAGCGTCTCCGAAGGCCATCCCGACAAGGTTGCGGATCGGATTTCGGACACCGTCGTGGACGCCTATCTTGGGGCCGACCCCTATGCCCGCGTGGCCTGCGAAACCCTGGTGACCACCAACCGGATCATTCTGGCGGGCGAAGTGCGCGGGCCTGACGGTCTGGTCGAGCAGCTGGAAGACAAGGTGCGCGCCGCGGTGCGCGACATCGGCTATGAGCAGGACGGATTCCACTGGAAGACCGCGGACTTCGCCTGCCACCTTCATCCCCAGTCCGCTGATATCGCCATAGGCGTCGACGCCAGCGGCAACAAGGACGAAGGCGCCGGCGATCAGGGCATCATGTTTGGCTACGCCACCAATGAAACGCCGGAGCTCATGCCGGCCACCCTGCAATACAGCCACAACATCCTGAAATCACTGGCGCAGGCCCGTCATTCCGGCGAGCGACCGGAACTGGAGCCCGACGCCAAGAGCCAGGTGACCCTGGTCTATGAGAACGGCCGCCCCGTGCGCGCCACATCCATCGTCCTGTCCACCCAGCACAAGCCGGGCCTGACGCCGGCTGAGATCGCCGTGCTGGTGAAGCCCTACATACTGTCGGTCTTTCCCGATGGCTTTGTGACGGACGATACCCAATGGCACATCAACCCTACGGGCAAGTTCGAGATCGGCGGGCCGGACGGCGATGCGGGTCTGACGGGCCGCAAGATCATTGTCGATACTTATGGCGGTGCAGCCCCGCACGGCGGCGGCGCCTTTTCGGGCAAGGACCCGACCAAGGTTGACCGCTCCGCAGCCTATCTCTGCCGCTATCTGGCCAAGAATGTCGTCGCCGCCGGACTTGCGGATCAGTGCACGATCCAGATCAGCTATGCGATCGGCGTGTCACGGCCCCTGTCCTTCTATGTCAATCTGCACGGCTCGGACCGGATCGACCCCGTGCGCCTCGAAGCCGTCCTGCCTGATCTGGTGGGCGGTTGCACCCCTCGCGCCATCCGCGAGCATCTGAAGCTGAATCGCCCGATCTATGCGCGCACCGCCGCCTATGGCCATTTCGGACGGTCGCCAGACGCAGACGGCGGCTTCTCCTGGGAGGCGACGGATCTGTTGAGCGACCTGAGGGGTCTTGTCTAGGCCCTTTAGCTCTGGTCATCGGCGTTTGCGATCTATATGCGGCGCGGATGACTGATCCATCTGACCAGACCCCGTCCACCGAAGGCGCCCATCGTCCGTTGCGCAGCTATGGCCGAATCAAGTCCCGCACCATCAAGCCTGCCCAGGGCGCGCTGCTGGACACCCTCCTGCCGCGCATCGCCATACCCGACCCCGAGCTCGGCCCGATCAATCCACAGGCTCTGATGCCACACGCCGCGGAGGTGTGGCTGGAGATTGGATTTGGCGGGGGTGAGCACCTGGCCGGCCAGGCCGCCAAACGACCTGATGTGCTGTTTCTGGGCGCCGAGCCCTTTCTGAACGGGGCGGCCAGCGCCCTGCGGCACCTGTCCGAGCGAAATCTCGCCAATGTCCGGTTGCTGGTTGGCGACGCCCGCCTGCTGATCAATGCACTTCCAAAGGCCAGCCTGTCACAGGTGTTCATCCTGTTCCCCGACCCCTGGCCAAAGGCGCGGCATCATAAACGCCGGCTGGTCCAGGACGATGTGGTGCAAGAACTCGCACGCGCAATGCGCCCCGGCGGGCGTTTGAGATTCGCCACAGACTGGGCAGACTATGCAGACTGGGCGCTGGAGCGCTTCCTAAGAAGCGAAGCGTTTGACTGGACGGCCCACTGCGCCGACGACTGGCGTCGGGCGCCCGACGACCATGTGACGACGCGCTATCAGGAAAAAAAGTTGGGCGATATCGCCCCGGTCTATCTGGATCTTGTCCGCCGCTGATCGCGACACTGGCGATGGGCGCGACCGAAGCCGCGCCCCCTGGACCTCTATCATACCGACTTGGCGGGCGGCGATAGCAGCAACTTTTCGCTTTCGACCGTGATGGCGCGCTCAATCGATTCGCGGATCAGTTGGCCGGCCTCCTCGATATCGCCCCACCCGGCGATATGGGTTTCCTTGCCCTTTTCCAGATCCTTGTAGTGCTGGAAGAAATGCTGGATCTGTTCGGTCAGGATGCTTGGCAGATGGCGCCAGCTGTCCACGCCCTTGTAGAACGGGTGCAGGGCGTCGACCGGCACGGCGAGAATCTTTTCATCGCCGCCCTTTTCGTCATGCATCTTGAGCACGCCGATCGGACGACAGCGGATCACAGCGCCGGGCACGACCGGGGTGGGACCCACGACCATGATGTCCATCGGATCGCCGTCATCGGCGAGGGTGTGGGGGATGAAACCATAATTTCCCGGATAGAACATGGCGGTGTGAAGGAAGCGGTCGACGAAAATCGCGCCTGATTCCTTGTCCAGTTCATATTTCACCGGCTCCCCGCCCTGCGGGATCTCGATCACCGCATTCACATCATAGGGCGGGTTTAAGCCGATGGCGATTTTAGAGAGGTCCATAAAGCACACAAAACCAGGTTGGGGAGGATGGCGCTCCCTATGCGCCGAAATGCTGCAATGCGAAAGAGGGCTATTGGTCTAAGGGCCCGCCGTTAGCCGCTGCACGGCCCAATTGGCCGCGTCGCTGACGGCCGGATCAGGATCAGCGCACAAGGCAAGGCACACCTCCAGCGCGTCTCCATCGCCGCTATTGCCAATCGCGTAGAGCACGTTGCGGACAAACCGGTCCCGCCCGATGCGCTTGACCGGGCTTTTGGCGAAGTGCGTGCGAAAGGCTGCGTCGTCCAGAGCCGCCAACTCGACCAGACGGGGATTGTCGAGCGTCTCGCGACGATGAAACGCCTGAAGGGTCGCGGTCTGAGCAAATTTGTTCCACGGACAAACCGCCAGACAGTCGTCACAGCCATAGATGCGATTGCCCAGTGCGGGTCGCAGCGCCTCGTCCACCGGGCCCCGATGCTCGATCGTCAGATATGAGATGCATAACCGGGCGTCCAACTGATATGGCGCAGGAAAGGCGTTGGTCGGACAGACATCCAGACAGGCCCGACACGAACCACAATGATCGCTTTCGATTTCATCGGACGGCAGGTCGAGCGTGGTCAGGACCGAGCCGAGAAACAGCCACGAACCAAAATCACGGCTGACCAGATTGGTGTGCTTGCCCTGCCAGCCCAGACCCGCCCGCGCCGCCAGTGGCTTTTCCATCAGGGGCGCGGTGTCGACGAACACTTTCAACCCTGCACCAAAGCGATGCGCCATCCAGCCGCCCAGCGACTTGAGCCGCTTCTTGATCACGTCGTGATAGTCGTCGCCAGACGCATAGACGCTGATCACGCCGCGTCCCTTGTCGCGCAGAGCCGCCATCGGGTCCTGGTCCGGGCCGTAGTTGACGCCCAGCAGGATGGCGCAGCGCGCTTGCGGCCACATGGCGCGCGGATGGCTGCGGCGATCCATGGTCTGGGCCATCCAGTCCATCTGGCCGTGACGTCCCAGCTCGACAAACCGGGCGAGGCGCGCCGCCTCCGGCCAGTCGCCGTCCAGACTGGCGACGCCGAACAGATCAAAGCCTTCGATCTGCGCCTGGGCGCGGATCTCGGCCTTGATGGCGGCTGGCGAGGGCGTGGGTAGAGGTCTGGTCATCTCTCAAAGACTATATCAGTCCGCGCTGTTCGTCGCCTCGGCCTTGACCACCAAGCGCGCTTAGGGGCATAGGCCCATCATGTCCGGCCCGTCTGTTTCCGGGGAAAACCCCGCCGCCCCGCCCCCAGACGCTCCGACGGGGGCTGCTGCTCCGCCACGCGGCGCCAGCATGTTCCGCTCGTCCGCCATTTTCTCCGGCCTGACCATGGTCAGCCGTTTGATGGGCTTCTTGCGGGATCAGGTGATCACCTACCGGTTGGGCGCATCCGCGACCATTGCAGCGGACTGCTACAACACAGCGCTTGCCTTTCCCAATCTGTTCCGGCGTATTTTTGCGGAAGGCGCCTTTGCCACCGCTTTCGTCCCCGCCTATGCCCGCAGTCTGGCCACAGACGGCGAAGAGGTCGCCGACGTGCTGGCCGCCGACGCCATGGCCACGCTCGCCGCGGCGACCATCGTCATCACGGTGATCGCACAACTAGCCATGCCTTGGCTGATGTATCTGATCAATCCGGGCTATGCGCATGATCCGGTCAAGTTCAAGCTGGCCGTGACCTTGACCCAGATCGCCATGCCCTATCTGCCCTGCATGGCCATCTATGCCCATTTGTCCGGTGTGCTCCAGGCGCGGGGTCGGTTCGTCGTTTCAGCCTTCGCGCCGACCCTGCTCAACCTGGTGATGCTGGCGGCCGTCTGGCCCCAGGCCAACGCCATAACCGCCGCTTACGCCGCCTCTTTCGCCGTCATCATAGCCGGCGTACTGCAGGCGGCGCTTCTGTGGTGGGGCGTGCGCAGGTCTGGCGCGCGCGTCGATATGCGCTGGCCAAGGCTCACGCCAGAGATCCGCGCCCTGATCGCCCTGGCCATCCCTGGCGCCATCGCCGCCAGCGCCACCCAGATCAACATCTTCATCAGCGGCAATCTGGCCAGCCTGACGCCTGGCGGTCGGTCGTGGCTGGCGGTCGCGGACCGGCTTTACCAGCTGCCGCTGGGTCTGGTCGGCGTCGCTATCGGGGTCGCCTTGCTGCCGCGCCTGTCGACTACGGTTCAGTCTGGCGACCATGAGGGGGCGCAGGAGGCGATGGACGAGGCCATGGCCCTGTCTCTGGCCTTTTCCCTACCCGCCGCCGCCGCGCTGGTCGCCATGCCCTTCTTCCTGATTGACGCGCTCTTCACGCGCGGTCAGTTCCTGGCCGTGGACGCCCGCCACACGGCGGACGCTCTGTTCTGGTACGGTCTCGGCACGCCCGCCTTCGTGCTGACGCGCATCCTCAACCAGGCTTTTTTTGCGCGGCAAGACACACGCAGTCCCATGCGTTACGCCCTGTTGAGCGTCGGCGTGAACATCGCCGCTGGCGTCGGTCTGTTCTTTCTGATGGGCGTTGCGGGCATCGCCGCCGCGACGGCCCTGTCGGCCTGGATCAATGTCGGCCAGATGCTTCGGGCCCTTGTGGCGCGCGGTCATTATCGACCCACCACCGCCGCGGTCGCGCGGTTGGCGCGGATCATCGCCGGCAGCGTCATTCTGGGTCTGTTGCTCTATGCCGCCAGCCAGACGCGGCGCTATTACCAGCCCTTGCTGTTCCATCGCAAGGAAATCGCGCTGGCCGTCACCGTCATGCTCGGCGGTCTGATCTATCCGGTTCTGCTGTTTGGGCTGCGCGCCATCACCCTGACGGAGATCAAGGCCGCGCTTCGTCGAGCGCCGCGCGCTTCCAAAGGCGAGACGACGGATGCATTGCCCGACAATCCGATCTAAAAGCCAGGCATCATGACTGAATCAACACCCGCACCCTATGTCGGCCCAACGCGCGTCCTGTCCGGCATCCAGCCCTCAGGCGCACTGCATCTTGGCAACTATCTCGGCGCCCTGATCAAGTTCGTGGCCTTGCAGGACCAGCGCCCCTACCTGTTTGTCGCCGACCTGCACGCCATAACCGTGTGGCAGGACCCGGCAAAACTTGCAGAACAGACGCGCGAGATCGCCGCCGCCTATGTGGCCGCTGGCCTGGACCCGGCCAAGGCCTCGATCTTTCCGCAATCCGCCGTGCGCGCCCATGCCGAACTGGGCTGGATCTTCAACTGCGTGGCGCGGCTGGGCTGGCTGGACCGAATGACCCAGTTCAAGGAAAAGTCTGGCAAGCACAAGGAGCGTTCGTCGGTCGGGCTCTATACCTATCCGGTGCTGCAGGCCGCCGACATTCTGGTCTACAAGGCCACCCATGTGCCCGTGGGCGAAGACCAGAAACAGCACCTGGAACTCACTCGCGACGTCGCTGCCAAGTTCAATCACGACTTTGCTCAGCCCGGCTTCTTCCCCCTGCCCGAGCCACTGATCCAGGGCCCCGGAGCCAGGGTGATGAGCCTGCGCGACGGGACGTCGAAAATGTCCAAGTCTGATCCATCCGACTATAGCCGGATCAATCTGACCGATGACGCCGACGCCATCGCCCAGAAGATCCGCAAGGCCAAAACCGACCCCGAGCCGTTGCCGGACAATCTGGAAGCGCTGAAAGCTCGCCCGGAGGCGGACAATCTGGTGGGGATCTTCGCCGCCCTGTCTGGCGAAACGAAGGAAGCCGTGCTGGCGCGATTTTCGGGTCAGGGCTTCGGCGCCTTCAAGCCGGCCCTGGTGGAGGTCGCGGTGGAAACCCTGGCCCCCGTTGGGGAGCGCATGCGTCGATTGATGCAAGACCCCGCCGAAATCGACCGCATCCTCGCTGACGGCGCGCAACAGGCGTCAGAGGTGGCGGAGCCTGTGCTTGCAGAGGTCCGCAAGATCGTGGGCTTCTGGGCGCCTCGCGGCGCTGGTCTGGCCTAGGTGGATGCGCAGGCGCCAGTTTGATCCCGGCCGCCGCCTTGACGATACTGGCCGTTTCCAATGCGGAAATCCGCCCCGATGGTGCGGGCCTACACAATCACTGAGCCGCTCATCAGCGGTCGGAGCCAAGAGATGAATGTTCGCATCGCCACCTGGAACATCAATTCCGTCCGATTGCGTATTGATCAGGTGGCGCGCTTCGTATCCGAGTCCGGGGTCGATGTTCTATGCCTTCAGGAAACCAAGTGCCATGACGGCGAGTTTCCCATCCAGGCCTTTGAGGCCATGGGTCTGCCGCACCTGGCGATCAAGGGACAGAAGGGTTGGCATGGGGTGGCGATCGCGTCGCGTCTACCTCTGGAACCGGTCGCGCCCCTGTCGGCCTGCCGCGAAGGCCACGCCCGTTCCGTCGCCACGCGGGTCGCGGGCGTCGAACTGCACAACTTCTATGTGCCGGCCGGAGGCGATGTGCCGGATCGCGCGGAAAATCCGAAATTTGACCATAAGCTCGACTTTCTGGACCGTCTGACGTCCGACTTCGCCGCACGCGACCCCAGGGCGCCTTTGCTGCTGGTGGGTGATCTGAATGTTGCGCCGGGCGAAAACGATGTCTGGAGTCACAAACAGATGTCACGTGTGGTCAGCCACACCCCGATCGAGCTGGAGGCCATGGCCAGGTTGAAAGCCTCCCTCGGCTTTGTCGATCTGCCTCGGCAGGCCGTGCCCGAACCGACCAAGCTTTACAGCTGGTGGAGCTATCGCGCGCAGGACTTCCGCAAGTCCAACCGCGGTCTGCGCCTTGACCATATGTGGGCCAGCCCTGGTCTGGCGCCCGCGGCGGTGAGCGACGGCGTTACGGCATGTCGCGTTCATGACACGGTGCGCGAGTGGGATCGTCCGTCCGATCACGCGCCTGTCTCGGTCGACCTTTCACTCAGCCTCTAGCTCTGGCGGCAGGTCGTCGATCATGGCGCGCGCCAGGTCGAGCACCAGACGTCGGCGACGACGGTCAATCCGCGGAAACAGCGCCGCCAGCTCCATACCCTCCGGCGTCATGACCATGTCGTACAGAAACTCCGCGCCTTCGGGTTCGGCCATGGCGCCCATGGCCATGATGGACGGGTCCGCCAACCCCTCGAAGAAATAGGAAATGGACGACTGCAAGGCGCGGGCGATGTCATACAGCTTGGACGCGCTCACCCGGTTTGAACCGCGCTCATATTTCTGAACCTGCTGGAAGGTCAGCCCCAGCGCCTCGGCCAGGCGTTCCTGACTGACGTTCAAAGCGCGGCGTCTCAATCTGATCCGCATACCCACGTGCAGATCGACCACATTGGGGGTGCGTTCGTTTTCGCTAATCTTGTTCATCCGTCTCTCGTTACCTGGGCGGTTCAGGCGCCAGAGGGACGATGAAATCAATCAAAGCCACCTTGACGCGCGTCATCGGCCATTTTGTGCAGCCTTAGGTATGACGCCATCGAGGCTCCGGGTCTCGGGGCTGCGACAATTCGCGACAGGAAGACAGGGGTCAGACCGGCAAAAATCAGCACCCAGAAGGCTAGATCGCCGCAAATATGAAAAATCGTCGGCGGCAGGGCCTTGGGAATGACCTGATCAATCAGGCCAAAGGCGCCAGAGCCGAGCTCGGCGACCGGCCTTCCATAGGCGTCGACAACTGCGGACACGCCCGTCGGGGTTGCGCGCGCCATGGGCAACCCCTCTTCGATCGCACGATACCTCGCCATATTGTAGTGCTGCAGGGGACCGCTGGTTTTTCCGAACCAGGCGTCGTTGGACACATTGACGATCCATTCCGCCCGACGGCCGCCGTCTGCGACAGCGCCCGGAAAAAGACCTTCATAGCAGATCATCGGGACCAGAGGAGGAACGGGACCGGCCGCCAGGACCTGAGCTGCGGGTCCCGGCGTAAAGCCGTCGCCCACATGAACGAGCGCCTTCAGTCCGGTCCAGGTCGCCAATGATTCCATCGGAAAATATTCACCGAACGGGACAAGGTGATGCTTGTCATAACGCCCAAGCAGCCGGAAACCCTCGGCCTCGCGCTGCAGGATCAACAGACTGTTATAGTAGTTGGGGCCGTCCGCGCGATCTGCGCCGAACAGAAGGACCTGTCCCGGGGACAGCGCATCGGCTATGGCCGTGCGCGTCCAGGCACCCGGCGCCATATAATCTTCCACCAGGGCCGGAATGGCGGTCTCCGACCAGATGACCATATCCGGCGCACGACCGTGCTGAGGCTGAGCGGTCAGTCGCGTATAGCGCTGCACAATATCGGTAAAGGCGGCGGCGTCCCATTTGGCCGCCTGCGCGACATTGGCCTGAACCACGCGCACCGTGCGCCCGTCGGCCCGGGCCTGAGCGCTGGGCAAGGCCTGCGGCGCGCCCAGCCGGGCCAGACCATAGGCCTGCATGCCCAAAAGGACCGCCGCGCCCAGCACCGGTCCGAGCCAGCGCCTTGGCCCCCTGGCGGCGCGGTCAGAAGCGGCGGGACTCGCCGCAGCGAACAGGGTCAGAAACGACAGGCCGTACACTCCGACCAGCGAAGCCATCTGACTGATCGCATCGCCAGCCCGCCAGGTCTCGCCCGGTAAATCCCAGGGGAAGCCGGTCAGAACATGGCCGCGCAACCACTCCGTCAGGCTCAACAAGGCCGTAAAGGCGCCTAGCCGCCACAGGGAACGGTGCAAAATCAGTTTCGCCGCCAGCAAGCGATAGGCCAACCCGGCCCCGCCCCAGAACAGGCCAAGGCCGGCGGCGAGACCGGCCACCGCAAAAGGCGCCTGCCAGCCATGTTCGGCGACGTCGACCATGAAGGCTTCGGACACCCACCAGATCGCGACCAGAAAATAGGCGGTTCCCGCCAGCCATCCACGCCAGAAGGCGGATCGCATTGGGCGCTCCACCGAGGCGCCGTCCAGCAAGGCCATAAGCGCGGCGTATCCCAACAGTCCCGGCAGGAGACCAAAGGGCGGCTGGGCGAGCGCGCAGGCCAGCCCCGCCAGCCCCGCCAGCACGCCGCCATGGCGCCGATGGGCGAGGCTGAACCAGGGATGCAGCCGCCGCAGATCCAGGCGGGTCAAGCCGCCGGATCCGCGCCCGACGGCGGCGACGCCGCCACGGCTGGCGGGCGGATCCGCAAACGCCGAATTCGCCGCGGGTCCGCATCGACCACCTCGAACTCCAGGCCCGCCGGATGGACGATGACCTCGCCGCGCTGCGGCACACGACCCGCCAGCATGACCACCAGCCCTGCAACCGTATCCACATCCTCATCCGGCTCATCAGGCTGCAACGCAACGCCCAGAACCGCTTCCAGCTCCTCAAGCGAGGCGCGTGCATCGGCCTCGATCACCCCGCCCAGGCGCACGACCAGGTCCGGCTGATCCTCGTCATCATGTTCGTCGTCAATTTCACCGACCACAGCCTCGACGAGGTCTTCCATGGTCACCAGACCGTCAACGCCGCCGAACTCGTCAATCACCAGCGCCATATGGATTCGCGCAACCCTCATGCGCAGCAAGAGATCGGCGCAGCGCATGGAGGCGGGCACGTAAAGCACTTCACGGCGCAACCGATGCAGCACCGGCTCGCGCCAGGGGGCCTGAACGCTGACCGGATCGGCGCCGGCCGCTGGCGCCAGAAGCCGGACAATGTCCTTGATGTGAACAACGCCCAGCGGATCATCCAGCGTCTCCCGATAGATCGGCATCCGCGTCAGTTCACTGTCCACAAAGCGCCGAACGACCTCGTCCAGCGGCGTCGACAGCTCAATCGCGTTGATGTCCGCGCGCGGCGTCATGACGTCGCCAATTCGCAGGGTTTTGAAGGCTTCGGCCTGGTCAACGAGATCGATCGCGTCATTGACCGGTTCGGTATTGGCCACGCTCTGTTGGTCGACCGAAGGTCCTGCGCCGAACCACCGGTGCAACAGCCTGCGAAACCGGGAGCGTCGATGGCGCCGCGCGCCGGTTTGACCCGGAGTCGCGTCTGCGGCGCCTGTGCCGTTCGATTGACCTGTATGGGTCGGTGTCGTCCGACCGTCTGAGCTCGCCATGGGCTCCCTGGCCTAGCTTTGCGCGTCCGCGGGGCTGTTGTCGGACGCATAGGGATCCGGCACGCCAAGACCGGCCAGGACAACGCGTTCCCGCATCTCCATCGCCTCGGCCTCGTCGTCGGACTGGTGATCAAACCCTACAAGATGTAGCGCCCCATGCGCCACCAGATGTTGCAGATGGTGAGCCAGCGGTTTCGATTGGGCGACCGCTTCGGCCGAACAAACACCCAAAGCCAGCGCAATGTCGCCCAGATGCGGCGCAGCCGTCTGCGCCGCCGGAAAGGAGAGCACGTTTGTCGCACTGTGCCTGCCCCTGAAGCGGGCGTTGAGTTCGGCGATCGCCTCATCATCCGCTAACAGCACCGTAACTGCGCCCTCCCCCTCCCCGTCCAGAGCCGCCCGCACGGCCCGGGAGACCAGGGCCTCCACCTCCGGCAAGGCCTCAAGCCAGGCTTCGTCCTCGACCTCGACCTCGACCTCGATCAAGACCGAGGCTCCGGCTTGGCCTGGTCCGCCTCATAGGCCCGCACGATCCGTTCGACCAGAGGATGACGCACGACGTCAGCGGCGGAGAAACGCGCGATGGCCACGCCCTCAACCCCGTTGAGGATGGCGACGGCATGGGCCAGACCACTGTCGCGCAGGTTCGGCAGATCGATCTGGCTGGGATCGCCCGTCACCGCCATGCGCGCGCCCTCCCCCAGTCGGGTCAGCACCATCTTCATCTGAAGTCTTGTCGCGTTCTGCGCCTCATCAACAATGACATAGGCGTGCGCCAGGGTGCGGCCGCGCATGAAGGCGATGGGCGCGACCTCGACCTCGCCCCGTTCGCGCCGTCGGTCGAGCGCCTCACGACCCATCAGGTCCGACAGGGCCTCCCAGATCGGCGCCAGATAGGGATCGACCTTTTCCTTCAGATCGCCCGGCAGGAAACCCAGTCGTTCGCCAGCCTCCACGGCTGGACGCGTCACGATCAACCGATCCACCTCGCCCCGCATCAAAAGCGATACGCCGTGCGCCACGGCCAGAAAGGTCTTGCCCGTGCCCGCCGGCCCGACGCCAAACACCAGATCGTGGGTCGCCAGTTGATCCAGATAGCGCGCCTGGGCTTCGGTCTTTGGCGCGACCATGCCGCGCCGCCCCACCGGCATGGCGGGTCGCACGCCCCGCGCCAGTCCGCTTCGGGCCTGCACAATGGCCGCGCGCAGATCGACTTCGCCCACATCAAGCCCCTGCAAGGCGCGTTCTGAAACAATATCGATGGCGCGTCGCGCCGCCGCCCGGTCTGACGCATCGCCCGACAGACGCACGCCGCCGCCGGGCGTCTCGACCATGACGCGGAACGCATCTTCCAGCAGCGCCGCATGACGACCTCGCGGCCCGGCCACAGCACGCGCGGCCAGATCATCCAGCATGATGAACTCTTCCGGCGCACCCTTGGGCGGCGACCTCACGCGACCGCTCCCGCAGCTTTCGCGCCCAGTGGATAGAGCACGCCCGCCAGACTGTTTGGTCCCATGGACAGGATCTTCACATCGGCGATCTGGCCCATCAGATGGGACGGCGCCTCGACCCAGACGGACTGAAGCCAAGGGCTTCGCCCGATCAACTGTCCCTCATGGCGCCCGACGCGTTCAAACAGGACCGGCATGACCGTCCCGACCTTGGTCTGGTTGAATGCCTGCCTCTGTTCTTCGAGCAGGGCGTTAAGACGCGCCAGCCGGTCTGACTTCACCGATTCGTCGATCTGGGCGAGCGCCGTTGCCGCGGGCGTACCCGGGCGGCGGGAATATTTGAAGCTGAAGGCGCTGGCGTAGTTCACCTCTCGCACCAGGGCGAGCGTATCTTCAAAGTCAGCCTCTGTCTCACCGGGAAATCCCACAATGAAGTCGCCCGACAGGGCCATGTCCGGACGCGCCGCCCGGAGTCGCCCGATCAATCGGACATAGTCTGACGCGGTATGTTTGCGGTTCATCGCCGCCAGAATTCGGTCTGACCCGGATTGCACGGGCAGATGAAGATAGGGCATCAGCACCTCGATCTCCGCATGGGCGGCGATCAGCTGATCGGTCATGTCGTTGGGATGGCTGGTCGTGTAACGGATCCGGTCAAGCCCCGGTATGTCCGCAAGGCGCCGCACCAGCGCCGCCAGGCCGGACCGGCCCTCGCCGTCCATGTCGAGGCCGTAGGCATTGACGTTCTGACCCAGCAGGGTGACCTCGCGCACGCCCTTACGGGCCAGGGCCTGCGCCTCGATGACGATCGCCTCTGCCGGTCGGGAATATTCAGCGCCGCGCGTATAGGGGACCACGCAAAAGGCGCAGAACTTGTCGCAGCCTTCCTGCACCGTCAGAAACGCGGTCGGTCCGCTGGTCGTTCGTTGGCGCGGCAGGGCGTTGAACTTGGCCGCCGGATCAAAGTCGGCCGCAAGCAGGTCATCCTGAACAGGGGCAAGGTCAGACCGTGCCGCCACAGCCTTGCGGGTCCGCGCAGCCGTCACCAGTTCCGGTAGTCGGTGGTAGGACTGCGGCCCGACCACGAGATCAACGACCGGCGAACGACGAATGATCTCTGCGCCCTCAGCCTGGGCCACGCATCCCGCCACGGCGATGGTCACCTGGGCGCCATCTGCCCGTTCGTCCTTCATGTCGCGCAGGCGCCCGAGGTCCGAAAACAGTTTTTCCGAAGCTTTTTCACGAATGTGGCAGGTGTTGATCAGGACCAGATCAGCCTCTTCCGGCTGATCCGTCAGGCTGTAGCCTTCCGGCGCCAGCACATCAGCCATGCGCTCGCTGTCATAGACATTCATCTGACAGCCATAGGTCTTGATATGCACTCGGCGGGGAGCGGGCGCGCTCGACCCTGCGTCAGGTCCGGCTTGCGACGTATCGTTCATGTCAGCTTTCAGAAGAGTCGAGAGGCAGGCCATAAAGTTCGAGCCGGTGATCCACCAGCCGGTAACCCAGCCGTTTGGCGATCAGGGCCTGAAGGCGCTCAATCTCTGGATCAATGAACTCGATCACCTCACCCGTCTTCATGTCGATCAGGTGGTCGTGATGATCATCGGTCGCCTCTTCATAGCGCGACCGACCATCACGAAAATCGTGCCGCGCAATGATGCCGCCCTCTTCGAACAGGCGCACCGTGCGATAGACCGTCGCGATGGAGATGTGCGGATCGACAGCAACAGCGCGCCGGTACAGTTCTTCCACATCCGGATGATCCGCAGCCTGCGACAGGGTGCGCGCCACGACGCGACGCTGGTCTGTCATGCGCATGCCCTTTTCCAGGCAAAGTTTCTCGATGCGATCCACGGACACAGGCGCTCCAGAGCTTGAACGCGGCAAACATAGGCGCAATGGCGTCCGGTGTTAAGCGCCGGGCATCAGGGTTCTTTGCATGACCAGGGCGTCAACGTCCCCGTCAGGACGACTATAATAGGCTTTGCGTCGTCCGACCTGCTCAAATCCTGATGTTTTGTATAGGGCTCGCGCCGCCGGATTGTCCTGCGCCACCTCGAGCGACAAACGAACCACCCCCGAACGGGCGAGGCTTTCGGCGCCGGCCTCCAGCAGTTTCCGGCCGAATCCGCAACCACGCCTCGCAGGGCTCACCGCCAGGGTCAGGATCTCCGCCTCGTCGAGAACAGTGCGAACCATGATGAAGCCCACAGGGACCTCGCCGGCTGCGGCCAACAAGGTGAGCGCACCCGTCTGCATCAGGCTTGTCAGTTCTGCCTCAGACCAGGGGTGATCGAAACTGTCCCGATGCAGGGCGAACAGCACCGATGCAAAGTCTGGCCCCACTGCATCAACCGTCAGATCAGCCAAGGGCCTGTCGCTCCGCCATGGTGCGGGCGTCCGGCGCGCGCAGATAAAGCGGGCGAGGGGGCGAAAGCGGGCGTGACGCTGACCGCGTCAAGGCCAGGAGCGCCTGAGCGGAAGGATAGACGGAGGGGCTCATCTGCGCATTCAGAGACAGAGCCTGCAACGCCTCAGCGCCCGGCCCGACCAGCGTAAGCCCGCCAGAGGTCCACACCTCAGCCAGCCTTGCGGCTATTTCGGTCTGCGTCAAAAGATCAGGCGCAGTGACGGCGGCGCCGTCGCTGAACATCTGCACAAAGAACTGGTCCTGTCGGGACGGGATCACGGCCACAATCACCCCCTGCGCTTTCACCGTGACAGCAAGCGCTGAAAGGCTTGAGAACCCGACGCATTCAATTCCGAGCGCCAGGGCGAGCGTTTTGGCGAAGGACAGGCCGACCCTAAGTCCGGTGAAGGACCCTGGCCCAACCGTCACGCCGACCCGGCGCAGATCGTTGAACTGAAGGCCGGAGCGAGCCACGGCGTCACGGACGAGAGGGGCCAGACGTTCCTGATGTCCGCGCGTCATCGGCTCTTCCAGCAGGACGGACCCTTCTACGCCCTCCGCAGCAACGACACATGCGCCGAGGCAGAGATCAATCGCCAGGATCGGGTCGTCTGGCCTGAAGAATGAACGATCAGACAATCTGACAGGCTGTTTCAAATGCAAGGCGCGGCAGGCGAGGGAAGGGCTCGTCCGCCCCATGACCCAGCGCGCAGATGAAATTGGACCTGATGGTCGAACCGGCGAAGAAGGCGGCGTCCACGCCCGCATTGTCAAAACCTGACATCGGGCCGACATCCAGGCCAAGGGCGCGCGCGGCGAGAATCAGATAGGCTCCCTGAAGTGAACCGTTGCGAAACGCGGTCAATTCAGCCACCACCGGATTGGCGAACCAGTCCTTCACGCCCGGCGCGTGTGGAAATAGCTCGGGCGCCTTTTCAGCAAAAGCCAGGTCATGGCCGATGATGACGACCCCGGGCGCCTTGAGGCTCTTGGTGCGATTTCCCTCGGACAGAAAGGGCGCAAGCCTGGCCTTGCCCTCGTCGGTAGTGACGAAGACAAAACGGGCCGGGGAAAGATTGGCCGAGGTCGGGCCGAATTTGAGCAGGTCATAGAGAACCCGCCAGGTGCTTTCAGGCAGGGTTTCCGGCTTCCAGTCATTGCGGCTTCGCGCTGTGCGGAACAGTTGGTCCAGCGCCTCTGTGGGGAGCGAAGTGGTCATGATTGCCCTGTTTCGATGTCAATGGCGCAGGTTGCGCGCCCCGATAATGAGGTGGAATGGGCCGACGTCGCGTTCAAAGCGACGGCTCAACCCCGTTCACTTCTGGCACATAGTGCTTCAGCATGTTCTCCACTCCAGCCTTGAGCGTGGCCGATGAGGATGGGCAGCCCGAACAGGCGCCGCGCATATGCAGCCAGACAATACCTGTTTCCGTATCAAAGCGGTCAAACAGGATATCTCCGCCGTCCTGCGCCACAGCCGGTCGGATTCGGGTGTCCAGAAGGTCTTTGATCTCTGCGACGATCTGGGCGGCGTCACCCTCATAAACGGTGGCGTCATGACCTTCAGCGCCTACAGCTTCATCATCGCGCGGGATTTCAGCTTGGGTGTAATAGTCCATGACCGCGGCAAGAATGGGCGCCTTGAGGTGCCGCCAGTCGTGATCCGGGCCGGATTTGGTGACGGTCAGGAAATCAGCGCCGAAATAGACCCTGGCCACGCCGTTGATTTCGAACAGGGCGCTGGCGAGGGGGGAGCCTGCCGCCGCCGCCGTCGAACGGAATTCGCGCGCGCCGGAGGGAGACACCGGCTCACCCGGGAGAAATTTCAGGGTTTCGGGATTTGGCGTCGCTTCAGTCTGGATGAACATGGGGTGTCTTTCGAACGTCGATCCGTTTGTCGCCTTCAAATGGCGCGGCTGGACCATTGACGCAAGCACTCGAAA
>CAIOJR010000024.1 GCA_903858685.1 uncultured Caulobacterales bacterium
ATCAAGGCGCACCAGACGCTCGGCGATCTGGCCGGATTTGCCGTGAGCCTTTTCCTGTTCGAGCGCATTAACGAGCTCGACGGTGGCGTAAAAGCGGACCTTCTTGCGGTAATGCTCGACAGCCTGAACGCCAAGGGCTGTCGCGATGTGCGACTTGCCCGTGCCCGGTCCGCCGATCAACACGACGTTTTGAGCGCCGTCCAAGAACTCACACCGGTGAAGTTGGCGAACCAGGGCCTCGTTGATATCGCTCGACGCGAAGTCGAACCCGGTCAGGTCCTTGTAGACGGGGAAGCGGGCAGACTTGATCTGATAGGCGATAGATCGCACTTCCCGTTCCGCAGTTTCCGCTTTGAGAAGCTGTAGCATCATGGGCATGGCCGCATCGAAGGCCGGAGATCCTTGCTCCATGAGTTCGCCAGCGGCCTGGGCCATGCCGTACATTTTCAACGCACGCAACATGATCACTAAGGCGCCCGCGGCGGGATCATGACGCATGGCGAGCCTCCTGGGTGCGGCGTAGGGCGTCGTAACGCTCCACGTCGGCGCGGGGTTCACGGCTCAAGGTCAGAGCCTGCGGCGCGATTATCGGTGGCGTGGCGGTCGGTTTTCCATCCACCAAGCGGTGCAGAAGGTTGAGGATATGGGTCTTGGTCGGAACGCCACCCTCAAGCGCCAGCTCCACAGCGCTGAGCACGGCCTGTTCATCGTGCTGCAACACCAACGCCAGGATTTCCACCATGTCGCGGTCACCGCCAGGCCGCTTGAGAAGGTGGGTCTGTAGAAGTCTGAACGCATCTGGCATTTCGATGAACGGCGCGCCGTTGCGCAGGGCGCCGGGCTTTCGCTGCACGACCGCCAGATAGTGGCGCCAGTCGTAGATGGTGCGCCCAGGAACGCCGTGACTGCGATCAATGATGCGCATGTGTTCGCAAAGGATCTGGCCTTCCGCCGCCACCATAATCCGGTTCGGATAGACCCGAAGGCTGACCGGTCGGTTCGCGAACGACGACGGCACGCTGTAGCGGTTGCGGTCAAAGTGCACGAGACAGGTCGGCGTCACCCGCTTGGTGTATTCGATAAATCCATCGAACGGCCGCGTCGGCTGCATGAGCGTCGGCGCCTCATCGGCCCACACGTCCGCTATGCTGCCAGGCAGGGCCCCATGGGCAGTTTCACTCCACAGGCTGATGCAACGCGCTTCTAGCCAGGCGTTGAGCGCATCCAGGTCCGCAGCCTCCGGCGTTGGAACCCAAAGCCTGTGTCGCCCGTCCTGAACGTCTTTTTCGACCTGACCCTTTTCCCACCCTGACGCCGGATTGCAAAACGTGGCCTCGAACAGATAGTGGCTGACCATGGCCGTAAAGCGGGCATTGACCTGCCGCTCCTTGCCGCGGCCAACCCGATCGACGGCGGTTTTCATGTTGTCGTAGATCCCGCGCCGAGGAACGCCGCCCAGAACCCGGAAAGCGTGGACATGGGCGTCGAACAGCATCTCATGGGTCTGCAGGGGATAGGCGCGCTGGATGAAGGCGCGGCTGTGAGACAGCTTGGAATGAGCGACCTGCAGCTTCGTGCGCACGCCGCCAAGGACCGCCCAGTCCTCGCTCCAGTCGAACTGGAAGGCTTCGCCAGGCTGGAAGATCAAGGGGACAAAGGTTCCGCGGCCGCTGGTCTGCTGTTCGACCCGCCGATCAGATTTCCAATCGCGAACAAAGGCCGCCACCCGGCCGTACGAGCCCTCATAGCCAAGCGCAACAAGGTCGCCGTGAAGCTGCTTCACAGTCCGCTTCTGCTTGCGGGATTTCTTGGCCTCCGTTCGCAGCCAACCCGAAAGCTTCTCAGCAAACGGATCCAACTTGCTGGGGCGGCCCGAAACCTGAAACTGCGGCTCGACCACCTCCGAACGAAGATATTTGCGGATAGTATTTCGGGACAACCCCGTGCGCCGGGATATCTCTCGTATCGGCATCCGGTCCCGAAACGACCAGCGACGAATAACGCTCAATAAGTCCATGTCGATCACTCCATGACCCCCGGCTCTGCAAGCCGAGGAAGCGTGAAACATGGGTCAATTCTCAGTGGAAATTTCTGGGCTTCCCGGGTCAGATCTCAGCGGAAATCAACACTACAGCCCCACCGAATGCGCTAACTACTTCGCCGCCGCCGGATACGATGCAGACTGAATGGAAAATGCTCTAGGTCGAACAGTGCCTCCGTCGCCCGTAGCTGCATAGTTCAGCCACCGCTCACATAATCAATTGCCGCAGTCAGCTTTGCCTACATG
>CAIOJR010000025.1 GCA_903858685.1 uncultured Caulobacterales bacterium
CGCAGAAAACGACTATTCCAATCTTGGCGACGTCTCCACCCTTGCAGAGCCCGCCGTGGTTCAGGACCTGATCGACGCACGTCCCAAGACCTGAATCTGACGCGCAAGCAGGATTAACATGAGCGGAGATAGCGAAAGCTGCCTTCGCCCATGGCTTTCCGGATGGGCGAGCGCAGAACCGCATAATCCGCTTGAATTCGTAGGCACACTTTAGGGCTTTTCGGCATCGCTTCCGCCTGCCATTAGATCCGGCCTTAACCGGGACAATGTCGCAGAGCCGGGATTAATCCGGGCAACGGGGGAAACGTGACCGCATCCGTGCACCAGACCGAGAACCTGCTGTTCTCCGTTCTCCTGCAACTGATCATCATGATCGGCGCCGCGCGCCTGATGAACACCCTGTTCCGCCGGATAGGGCAACCCGGCGTCATTGGGGAGATTGTGGCCGGCCTGATGCTGGGCCCCTCCCTGTTCGGGCACTTCTTCCCCGACATCTCCATCGCCATATTCGGCGCCAAATCAGCCACGCCCATCACCATGATCAGCCAGATTGGCCTGATCTTGCTGATGTTCCAGATCGGCTCCGAGTTCGAGTTCGGGCATCTCGAATCAAAGCGCAACAAGGCCGCGGTCGCCGCCATCACGGCTGCCTCTGTCGGCGTTCCGCTGGGCCTGGGACTGCTGATCGGCCATCTCTCGGCCCCCGTCCTGGCGCCCGCGATCAATCCGGTGATCTATAGCCTTTTCTGCGGCGTCGCCATGGCGATTACAGCCGTGCCGATCCTGGGTCGGATTCTGCGCGAATATGGCCTGACCCGGATGGAACTGGGCGTGGTCGCCATTTCCTCGGCCGCGCTGAACGACGTCATAGGCTGGGTCATGCTGGCCGGCGTCAGCGCCCTGGCTGCGGCGCAATTTTCGGCCCAGGGCATGGGTCTGCAGGTCGCCGGCATCTTCGCCCTCGTCGCAACGGCCTGGTTCATCCTGCGCCCTCTGGCCAACCATCTGATCAAGAGCTTCCCGCTTATCGAGGGCGATCTGGCGCCCAACCTCATGGCGGTCGTCATCGCCCTGATCTTCGCCCTGGGGATCTCCACCTACAAGCTGGGCATATTCTCCATATTCGGCGGCTTTCTCTGCGGTCTGATCTTCCACAAGCACACCGAATTCGTTGTGGCCTGGCGGCGTCAGGTCGGACAGATGGTTCTGGTCTTCTTCCTGCCGGTCTTCTTCACCTATACGGGGTTGAGGACCAATATTCTGGGCCTGACAGGCGCAAACGACCTCTTCTGGCTGGCTGTGATCCTGACCGGGTCAATCCTTGGCAAGCTCATTCCGGTCTATCTCGCCGGGCGCGTCACAGGCTTCAGCCATCACGAGTCCTCCATACTGGGCGCCCTGATGAATACGCGCGCCCTGATGGAGTTGATCGTGCTGAACATCGGCTATGATCTGGGCTTCATGCCACAGAACGTCTTCACCATGCTGGTCATCATGGCGGTCGTGACAACAGTCATGACGGGCCCGCTGCTGAAATGGTGGCTGCCCCGGATCGGCCATGAGATTCCGAAGGGCGTGGAGGCCTGACTAAGCCACGCCCGGTCTGACCCGGCGGATGCGAGGAGACGCATTGCACGGCGAGGGCGGTATTTTTTTTAGACAGGGATCGGGCGCGCGAGCGCATTTCAATCCATGCTTTAGGCTCGTGACCCGCCGCCCTGCGCCTGCTAAGTCCGCCCCATGACCAGCACCATCCGCACCCTGTTCGTCACCCAGATCCGCGAAGCGAGCCTTGCCCATCGCAAGGGCTATATGAGCCTCAATCAGGACCTGTCCGACGCCTGTCGGATGATTGCACAGGAGGACATGGCCGGGCGGGCCTGGTGCAAGGAAAAGGGCTATCGCGGCTACACCTCCTATGCCTCGCTCAACGACCTGCCCCAACGCGCCACAGCCTTCGCAGATCTGAAGCGCATTCTGGATCGGGAGACAGCGGACTATGCCGACACCCTGGCCCTTGATCTGAACGGTGGCCGGCTGAAGCTCGACAGCCTGTGGATCAATATCCTCAAGCCGGGAGGCGCCCATACCGGCCACATCCACCCGCACAGCGTGATTTCCGGCACCGTCTATGTCGAAACGCCCGACGGCTCCGGCGCGCTGAAGATGGAAGACCCAAGGCTCGCCATGATGATGGCCGCGCCGACCAGACGCGATGATGCTGACGAGGCCCAGAAAAGCTTCGTCTATCTGCAGCCCGCCGTCGGCACGCTCTATCTCTGGGAAAGCTGGCTGCGTCATGAGGTGACGCCCCACCAGGGCAAGGGCGAACGGGTGTCGATCAGCTTCAACTATGGTTGGGGCTGACCGGCTTTCTACCAGGTCGGATCCGGCGCCACGCCGTGGAGCAGTTCCGACAGGCGCGCACGCGTGGCCGGCGTGGTGTCCGCCGGCAGATCGTCCGACGCAAACCAGCCGACCGACTTGATCTCCCCCCGCGCGCTGGAGGCGACCGGACGCCATGTCCCACAACGAAACACCAGAACATGATCGCCGGGGAAATAGGCGCCATTGTCATGCACACTGACCAGGGTGGGCCGGTCGACCAGTTCGACGCCCGCCTCCTCCCACATTTCGCGCACCAGGGCCTGTTCGGGCGTCTCTCCCCGTTCCACCCCGCCGCCGGGCAGATACCAGCCGGGCACATAGGTGTGCTCGACCAGCAGGACACGTCCATCCCCGTCTGTCGCAAGCCCCCGTACGCCCAGCGTCATGCCCCGCAACAGCCGCGCTGAGGCGAAGAACAGCGGACGTGTGAAGGGCTCGATTCGGCGTCGCCAGGTCATGCTTCAAAGGTCGCAGTTTGCCTTAAACCACGCAATGCGGCGAAAGGGCCGCGCTGTAAGCTTCCCCTCGGGCCGAAAGCCATCTAAAGGGGGCGCAACTGCATACGGAGTAGGTCATGGCCGCCATCTTGCCGATCCTCATCTTTGTCATCGCGATGATCGCACTGAACGTGTTCGAGTTCGGTCGCGCTGACTAATCCATCTGTCCTGACGCCTTTGCGACATTGGCTGGTCAGCGGGGCCGCACCTGAGGTGACGAGACTTCTGGGAGATGTCGCGGGGCTGGACTTCGAAGCCCTGCCAGGCGTGAACTATGAAGCGCAGGTGACGGTGACCCCGCCGCCAGCCGCGCCGCAGGACAGACGACTGATTGAAGCCACGGTGGTGGTTCAGTCCATCGCCGCAGCGCCGGCTCGTCTGAACCTCGTTATCTCCGGCGAGCCCTCGGCCACAGCGAATCTTGTTCGGTTTCTGTTACAGGCAGAGGCCGTGACGGGGCAGGTCATAGCGGCGGATCCAGGCGATCCATCCCTGCGCAGCACAGACTCAAAGGCCCGCCCTTGACCGCCAAAGCCCCCATGCTCTCACTGGCGACAGACGTTTCTGCGGTTCACGTCGAAGCCCTGCGCGTTTTTATGCGCGGCCTGACCGTCCAGGCTGAAATCGGCCTCTACGCGCATGAGCGTGGTCGTCGCCAGCCCCTAATCGTGGATATCGAGGCCGAGCTTGAGCCGCGCCGCGTGCATCATGTGGGCGACACCCTGAACTATGAGACCATGGTCGCCGGCGCCCGCGCTCTGGCGGACAGCGGCCACATCGATCTGGTGGAGACCTTTGCGACGCGCCTGGCCGAGGACCTTTTGTCCCATCCGCTGGCCCGCCGCATCCGGGTGCGGGTGGAAAAGCCGGAAGCCCTGGGGGATGCGGCCCTGGCGGGCGTCGAACTGATTGTTACGAAGGCTTAAGCAGCAATTCTCGACAATCGGCGCCATGATCGTCTCACGCTTTGTGCTGAAGCGGGAGATCTCAGATGTCAGACACCTATCAGGCGCCTCCGGGACCGTCGGTCCTCAGTCCCGCCACCTCCGATGAACGCACCCTGCCCGCGGTGATTTACGGGCTCTATCTGGGCGGCTTTCTGACCGGCGGCATGTCCACACTGGCAGGCCTGATCATGGCCTATGTGCTACGCGACGAAGGCACGCCCTTCCAGCAGACCCATTACGAATTTCAGATCAGAACCATCTGGATACTGATTGTCAGCGTGGTTGCGGCGATTGGCCTGGCGATTGTGGGAATTCCTTTATCAATCATCCTCGTGGGCATCTTGTTCTGGATCGCAAGCGGTCTAGTCTTCTCGCTTGTGGGACTCTGGTTCGTGGTGCGTTGCGCTGTCGGACTGGCACGGGTCCTGCAGGACCGGCCCTATCCGCATCCGTGGAGCTGGTTTCTATAAGGCGAACAGGCCCTGGCCCGGCACTGTTTGCTTGAAAAGGCGAAAAGCCGGGCTGGAAGGAAACACCAGATGCATGATGTCATCGACAATCGGGACAAGCAAAGGTTCGAACTTGTCGAACATGGCCAGACCGCCTTCGCCGACTATGAGGTGAAGGGCGACCGCCTGATCCTGCCCCATGTGGAGGCGCCGATCGGCCTGCGTGGCACCGGCGCGGCCAGTCGTCTCATGGAGGGGGTGCTGTCCATCGCCCGAGAACGGGGCCTGAAGGTGGCGCCGATCTGCGCCTATGCGGAAGCCTATATGAGCCGACACGCCGAATTCGCCGACCTGAGGGCGTGAAGACCTGAGGGCCGATCTCAGCCCTGGGGCGCGCCGAATATCTTGCCGCGCGCTTCCGGGCCAAACATCGCCAGGGCGGCGACAAGGACAGCCACCGCACACCCGACCACCGCCAGGGCAAATCCGTAATTGTCGCCGTGCCCCTCTGCGATCTGGGACTGCCAGACCGCATTCTTGGAGGCGAACAGATTGCCAAGCTGATAGGCCAGCCCCGGAAAGACGCCCCGCACCGCATCCGGCGCCAGTTCGTTCAGGTGCACAGGCACCACCCCCCAGGCCCCCTGCACCGACACCTGAACCATGAAGGCGATCAGGCCCAACAGAACCGGCCCCTGCGCCACTGCATAGAAGGGCAGGACCGGCAGGGCGAGCAGAGCGGCCCCCATGATCGCCTTGCGACGCCCGATCTTTTCCGAAAAGGCGCCGAAGGTGACGCCGCCGATGATGGCGCCGATGTTGGCCACCAGGGTGACAGATGTCACCGCCCCGGCGCTCATATGATGCTGCGCCTTGAGGAAGGTCGCAAACAGGTCCTGCGTGCCATGACTGAAGAAGTTGAAGGCCGTCATCATGACGACGACATAGACCAGCAGTTTCCAGTGCTGGCCAAGCGTCGTGAGAATGTTGGTCTGTTTGCGCGCCGCAGCGCCTGCGGCCCAGGCCGGGCTTTCCTCGACATTGCGGCGGATATAGAGCACCAGAAGCGCTGGCGCGGCGCTGAACATCAACAGTCCGCGCCAGCCCACATGGGGCAGGAACAGATTGGCCAGCGCCCCCAGGATGAAGCCAAATGCGTAGCCCTCCTGCAAAATCCCGCTGACCACGCCGCGCAGTTTCGGCGGAATGCTCTCGATGGTCAGCGAGGCGCCGACGCCCCATTCCCCGCCCATGGCGAAACCGAACAGGGCGCGCAGGACCAGAAGAACCGTCAGATTGGGTGAAAAAGCCGAAGCGAAAGCGATGGCGGAATAGAGGGCGACATCAATCTGCAATATGGGCTTTCGGCCGTAACGGTCGGCCAGCATCCCAAAAACCAGCGCGCCAAGCGGGCGCATCATCAGGGTCAGAAACAGGGCCTCCGACACCTCGCTGACCTTGTGGCCAAATTCATGAGCGATGTCGGTCAGGACAAAGGTCAGCAGGAAGAAGTCGAAGGCGTCCAGCGTCCAGCCGAGCAGGCTGGCGGTGAGGGCTGCGCGCTGCTGCTTGTTCAGCGTTTTCAGGTCGTCCAGAATCGTCATGCCGCTTCGCCCCGCGCCAAATCATGCCGCCAGAATGACTGAGGCCGAAGCCGGTGGAAAGGCTTCGGCCTGCATCAAGGCGTCAGATACGGGCGGTTCAGGTTTAAAACAGCAGGCGCACCGTGAGGCGAACATCGCCCGAATAGAAATGGTCACGCATTTCGGACCCGGCGGACATGCCGATCTCATAAAAGTCGGTCGCCGCCTTCACGCCAAAGCGGGCAAGGCCGCCCACGCCCGCAATGTCGGACGGGGTAAGGGTGAAGGTGCTGGTTCCGCTCAGGAACCGCGCCGTCGTCTTGCCGGGATCACCGCTGAAGGTATCGATCGCCCCAAGCTCAAGCTCAGGCCGCACCCGGAAATCCGCCCCCCAGGACCTTCCAAACACCAGGCTGGCGACACCGGACGAGGCGCTGCCCGTGCGGCTGTTCACCGCCAGAGCAAAGCCCTTTCCAACCGGATCATTCTCCTGGAAGCCGTCCTCATTCAGCTGGAAATAGTCCAGATGCGCCTGAGGCCGCACATAGAAGCCAGCCCCCACGCCTAGCTCATAGCCTGCGCCAATATGGCCGGTGAACTGATAGCCGTTGCGGTTGTCAGACACCTGACGATTGATGGCGATATTTCCATTGGCGTCCAGCGCATAGAACTGGCGGCGGGCATTGATCACGTCGTAGCCCACGCCCACGCGCGCATCCATGGTCAGATGGCCCACCGCGCCCTGCCAATAGGCGCCAGCCTCCAGCGTCGTGATGGATTGCTGGCTGTCGCCCTTGAGGTCCGGATTATCAGTGGTCAGGGTCGAGAAGGCCGCAGTGACACCGAAGGCGCCCAGGCCGCTGCCGCCATAGGCCGCGCCGCCGACAACGCCAAAGCCGCCGACATCATAGGCGATGTTCTGGTCGGTGCGCATGCCGTGGCCGCCGATGACGATCTGCTGCACCCAATAGCCCTTGGTGCCGGCGGAGCCTGGCATCTGGTCCTGAGCCGCGGTCGCTCTCGACACCGCATCCGATGCAGCGCGCGCCGCCTGGAAGACAGCGCCCGAGCTGTCCGGCAGCATCTGATCAAAGACCTTCAGGAACGGAGTCTCGCCCACAGGGGCGATCAGCACCTTCTGGACCTCGGAATCGAGATTGGCGGCGCTGAGCGCCGGATCCAGCAAAGCAGCCTCGGAGGCGTTCAGTCCCAGCTGGGCGGCCGATTTGCGCTGAACCGTCAGATTTACCGTTCCCGCCGTCGGGTTGGCGGCGATCGTCGCATTCAGCAGATAGGGCACCGAGGACAGGGTCGCCGTGGCCGTCGTGCCGACAGTGAGCGACGGCGACTGGATCACCACATAGGACTGAGGCCCGCTGGGGATCGACAACAGGGTCACGCCAAATTTGGCGCCGGTCGCAATGGTCACGGGTCCGGTGGCGACAAATTTGCTGGTGGCGTTGTTCACCGGGTCGACGGCGAAGTACAGCTGGCTGTTAGCCCCGATATTGAGCGTCGAGACATGGACCGTCGAGGCCGAGCGGTCATTGAAAACGCCGTTATTGACATTGATCGCCAGGCCCGCGCCGCTGAAGCTGAAGGCGCCGTCGAGCGTCGAGCCATTGTCGATCAAAAGCGAGCCGCCGGTTCCCGAGCCAAACGACAGGGCGCCCAGCAATGAGCCGGCCAGCAGGCTGACCGTGTTCGTCCCGCTGCCAAGATAGACATCGCCGATAATGGCCGGCGTCGCAGCCGTATTGGCGGTCACGGCCGTGGTCGATGCGCCAGACACGCTGCCATAGGAATAGTTCGGATTCGGGTTGAGCTGCTGAACCAGCGTCACGCCTGACGTGTTCTTGCGCAGGTCCAGCGCCGTGGCCGAGCCGGTCTGGGCGTCTCCGAGCGCGGTCGTCGAGATCGCGGCGCTGATCACGCCTTCGTTGAGCACATTGCGGATGCCGCCGCCCTGATCGCGCACAGCATAGGCGCTGGAATTGTCGCCCGTGGCGCCCGCCAGGATGTTGCCTGTATTGGTCAGGGACGAAATGATAGAGCCCGCTTCGATATTGACGGCCGAAGCGGTGACAACCGATGTCGAGGCGGCGATGGACGCCGAGATCGAACCGGAATTGTTCAGGTTGGTTCCACTGACTCCGCCCAACATGTGAATGCCGGTCGCATCGGCATTGTAGGAGGTCGCCGAGATCGCGCCATAGATGCGCAGGCCCGATGACAGGCCGGTCGTTCCACCGCCCTGAACGCCGATCTGCAAGCCGGTCGCAGAGACGCCGTCAAACAGCCCCGACGCCGAAATCGAACCGCGCAGGATGAAGCCGTAGCCATTGTCCTGTGTCGCGCCGTTCAGACCGACCCATGGGCCGATCACGATGTTGCGGGTGGAGCCAATGACCATGGCGGGAGCCGAGCCATAGGTGGTGACCGCGCCTGTGCCTTCCGACCCGTCCGCCACGCCGTCCCCTGTCAGGTCGACCGTCGAACCCGACACCGTGCCGGACGGCGCGCCGCCGATATAGATGCCGCCCGCCACATTGCCGCCAATCAACAGGGCCGAACCGCCGAGCTGGTTCTGGTTGTTGGCCGGGTTCTGGAAATCCGCCAGCAGGGTTGTGTTGGTGGGGCGGGTCGTCACCGTATAGCCGCTTGAGGTGATGGCCGCATTGATCAGGGCGCGTCCGCCGACATCGCCCTGCAAGGACACGCCCTGCGAATTGACGCCACCCACCGTCACCGCGCCGGAAAACGACGCATCGCCGCCAATGGAGGATGTGGCGGTGGAGCGGACTGCGATGCTGTTGTCGCCCGTGACGGCGACGGTCCCGCTGTTGAACAGGCCGCCGGTGATCGGCGCCTCGATGGAGATGCCGTAGCTGTTATTGCCCTTGATCGTGATCGTCCCGGGGGACGTGTTGGAGATGGCCCCGTTGAAGGCGGAGGTCCCGGTCACCTGGATGCCGGTCAGGCCGTAGACGCCCGTTCCCGTCGGCAGGCTCGGCGAGGCCGTGCCCGCCAGAGGCCCTTGCGGATAGCCGTCCGCATTGTTGGCCGCCGTATAGGTCGAGTTCAGCGTGATGGCGCCCACATTGCCGACGCTGCCCGTCACACCGCCAATCGCCTGGACACCGATAATGTTATTGGCGCCGGTCGCCTGAATGGAGCCGCCATTCGCGAGCACATTGCTGCTGTCGACCTTGACCTCGACCACGGGGACAGCCGTCGTGCCCCCGGTGTTGATCGTCACCGATCCGCCGGAGTCGAGCGTCAGGTCGTCCGCAGCGCCGGCCTTGGCGGTCGCCGTGTCGATGGGCGTGGTCCGGGCCGAGGACAGGGTGGTCGTCGCGCTCGCCGCACTGGCCATGAAACAAAGGGGCGCCAGAGCAACGGCGGCGATCAGGGTCTTACGCATAAGGGTGGGTCTCGCCCGCAGCTTGAGGATGGTTCATTCGATGCGACACCTTTTGCCGACCGAATGTGGCAGGGTCTAGTCTACAAACCGCTCCAGTTAGCAATTTGCCGCGCTGAGTCGCCACATCCCTGCCTCAGACGCCTATTATAGGGCAATGAGCGCCATGTGCAGCAAACATCTTTGACCCAGCAGCCCAACAGAATTTATTGAAGTTTTCGCGATCTATGCTGCACTGCAGCAAAAACGATGGCGTTTTGACACATTTTAGCCACAATTCCCCGGTTAACACTTGAACTGTGGTCAGCGCAGGTTGCGCAAGTTTGACCGCCACCGCTGCCAGCATCGTCAGGCTGCCAGCGACTTGTCGGGGGGCGCCAATGCCCTCGCCGAAGAGGATGACAAGCATTTGACGATCCAAATCTCGGCGCGCGCGACGGACATGCGTGCGCTCGTGGGTGCGGCTGCGCTCGGCTCAGTAGTGGGTCTGGCGATCGGCGGCGCTTACCTTGCAGGCGGGCTTGCCAGGACCGCCGTTGTTCATGCGCGTATTTCGCGGCTTGCCGATACTGCTCAGGCAGGCTTTTCGGACACCGCGCTCAAAGTGGCGGCAAAGGACGCTCCCGGAGCGCTCGCCATTGCTCGCCAGCACGATCCCGTGTCCGGATCGTTGCAGGACGCCCGTGACCGCCGACTGGAGGCCTGGGCGGACCAGCTTCAAGCGCGCAGGGGCGCCGAAGGCGGCCTGATGCTCGCCAGTCTCAGCTCCGGCAGAGCCGACAATGCACGCCCCTGGCGCCTCGGCGGCGCGCTGGATCAGACCCGCGATCTGGAATGCCTGACCCAGGCAGTCTATTATGAAGCCCGTGGTGAAACCCCTCAGGGGCAGGCCGCCGTGGCGCAGGTCGTGATGAACCGTCTGCGTCATCGCGCCTTCCCCAAGACGATCTGCGGCGTTGTATTCCAGGGCGTTGCGGACAGCGGATGCCAGTTCAGCTTCGCCTGCGACGGCTCCATCCACCGGATCACCGATCACGACGCCTGGGACCGCGCCCAGAAGGTCGCATTGCGGGCCATGGACGGACGCGTCTTCGCCGCCATCGGCAACGCCACCCATTTCCATGTGGCGGGACTGGAGACCAACTGGGGCGACGCCATGGCGCCCGTCGCCCAGATTGGCGCGCACATCTTCTACCGCTTCAATGGACGTCCGGGATCAGGCGCATTCCACGGCGCGACCATCGCGTCCCCAGCGGAGCCGTCGCCCAATCCCACGACCCCGGTTTTCGCCAGCCTCGCGCCTTCGACGGCGGGATCGTCACAGCCGGCGTCCGCCGCCAGCCTGTTCCTGGCGACGACAGCGGCGGCGGTCGAGCATGCGGCTTCCGTGGTGGAGAGCGCGGCCAAACCCGTGGTGGCGCCCAAACCTGAACCGTCAAAGCTCGATGAACATGACAAGGGCGCGCCTTAAAGCGCGCGCCCGCGTCAACCCCTGATCAACGCCGAGCGAGCCAGTCCAGCACCGCGCTGGCGACGCCCTCCCAGCCCGGCTCCCCGATCAGCCAGTGGCTCATCTCGTCAAAGACCAGGATCTCGCCGTCCAGCCGAGCCGCCGTCTGACGCACGGTCGCGGGAGGGTGAATAAGGTCGCGCCCGCCCGCCACAGCCAGCACAGGCGCCGACATGCGATGCGCCGCGACGGCGGTGGTCATGAACGGGTCCATCCACCAGTTCAGCGTCTCCCAAAGGGCGCGGCCGCTCTCGGGCGACATGCGGGCATAGAGCGCGCGGCGTTCAGCCGAACTGAAGCGGTCAAGGCTGTATCGCGCCGCAAGTCCGTAGTCCGGATCAACCGCCATGCACCAGAAGGCGCCCAGGCCATACAGTCCGACCGCGCTGGCGCCCTCCTCCAGCGACGATCCCTGAATGCCCCAGGGCGCGGACGGCGCCAGCAGGACCACCGCCTTGGGCCTCATGCGCGTAGCGGCGATCTGGGTCACCAGGCCTCCGAGCGAATGGCCGATCAGGATGGGCGCCTCGTCAAACTGAGCGCAGGCCTTCACCACCGCGCTCGCATAGTCGCTCATCGAGGCGCGGGACAAAAGCCCGCGATCGGGCGTCGCTCCATGACCGGGCAGGTCTAGAGCCAGGACCTCGTGGCCCAGGGCTTCGAACGGACGACGAAAGGCGTCAAACGCCCAGCCGCCGCAAAAAGCGCCGTGAACCATAACGACAGGACTGGCCAAACCGATCTCCCAACAGGACAAAATCCAGATCGACCATTGTGCGCAGCTCTATGCTGCAATGCAACATAAGAAGGGACCTAGCCCGCAACGTCGCGAAACGCCGCCGCCACCTGCTCATAGGCCGCCCGCTTAAATGGCGTCACGCAGGCCAGGGCATCGTCCAGCGTGGCCCAACGCCAGCTGTCGAACTCCACCTCGTGGTGCTTTTCCAGGTCGATTTCGGCATCGGCGCCGGTGAACCTAAAGGCGAACCACTTCTGTTTCTGCCCCTTCCAGCCCCGCGCAACAGGCGTATTGGCCACTTCAGCGGGGAAGTCATAAACGATCCAGTCATCCGTCGCAGCGAGCAACGAGACGGAGCTGACGCCGGTCTCCTCCTCCAGCTCCCGCAGGGCGGCGGCCAGCCAGTCTTCGCCCGGATCAATCCCGCCTTGCGGAAACTGCCAACTGTCCTGACTCGAATAGCCTGCGCGCCGGCCAAGCCACACACGTCCATCGGCATTGAAAAGAACCACGCCGACATTGGGTCGGTATTGATCCAGATCGCGCTGATCTGCGCCCTTGTCGGACAGGGTCATGGGTCAGCGCCGCGCCAGCGCCGACGCAGGCGCCAGCTGATAGCCCCGCGCCGCAAGTCCGTTCGCCCAGCGATTGACGATTTCCAGCGTCACTGGATAGGCGAAGGCTGAGCCCATCGACTGGCCGTGCTGACTGGCCGTCGATTCCAGCAGAATCAGCTGCTTCTGGATCGATTCCGGTGTCAGATCGGCGTCGACAACCGTGTCAGCCGACAAGCGCGGCAGGCCGGGCAGCGACTTGCGCGCCGCCGTTCCGTCATCGACAAAGGCCAGCCCCCTCTGACGCAGCGCCATCATGAAGGCCGTCATTGGGGCGTCGGAGGCCAGGAAACGACCGCCTAGATAATTGGTCACGCCAAAATAGCCGGTGGCGCGCGCCAGAACCCATTCCACCCGCTTCGTGGTTTCCCCCGTATTGGCCGTGGACAACAGGGCATAGGGGCCAGGATCATTGGCCACGGCGTCCAGCGGCTCCATCGGCGCTTCGATCAACACCTCATGCCCATTGGCCCGCGCCAGATCGATCCAGGCCTGAAGGCCGTCGGCATAGGCGACGAAGGACAGGGTCACCGCCGGAGGAAGCCGCTCTATCGCCGCGCGGGTCGCTGCGGCGTTCAGACCCAGCCCGCCCAGCACCAGCGAAACCTTGGGCTTGCCATTGCTGGCGAACGGCCGGGAATAGGCCTGATAGGGCGTGCGGCCGTCCGTGGCGATGACCGGCAGGGGCCCGACGGGGCTGGGCTGCGTCAGACCGGAAATCGGCGCCGCCGGCAGGGCGACGCCGGGATTGCGAATGGCTGCGGGCGCGCCTGCAGGCAGGGCCGAGCCGCCGCCCACCGAGCCGCCCTCCGGCAGGGTGAACACGGCCTGATTCGCGCCGCCCGGCGCCGGTTGGCCTTCAACAAAGTCCGTCGGCTTCAGCCCGTCCACATTGAAGGCGCCCGGCCCCTGCATGTGGGATATCTGCGCCACACGGTCATCCAGCTTCATCCGCACCAACGGAGATCCGGCATTGGGGTTGGCGGTGACCAGAATGAGGGCGCCAAGGCCGAGCGCGAACACCGCCGCCGCCCCGCCTGCCCCGATGAAGGGATTGCCCACCGCCACCGCAAGAACGCCCGCCAAGGCGCCGCCGCCCCTGCCCGCGGCACTGGCGGCGCTTGGCTTGGAAAGGTTGGAGACGGCGGGTCTTTTGGCGAACATTCTAAAGCAACCCTGGCGAAAAAGCCCACCTCAACAGGTGCCTCAGGATGGTTAACAAAGCGGTAAATCACCCCTGGCGAAGGCGATTTTTCCTTAACTTTTAAGCATTGGAACTTTTAAGCATTGGGCCTAGGGCTTGGGCGCCTTCGCAGGGGCGCCGGGCGCATCGGACTTCACCTCGGCCTTGACGTCCTTGCCCGCAGGGGTCGGATCGGCCTTGGCGAAGGCCGGCTTGGGCTGGGCGTAGACCTTGACGGGATGCGCCGTCTGGGCCTGCTTCACGCCGCCGAACTTCAGCACGTCCAGCGCACGCTGTAGCTGGAAGTCGTCGGCGATGTCAGCGTCGGTCAGAGTGAAGGCCGAGCGCTGCGGGCGGACATCTTCCTTGGTCTTGCCGTCCTTGTCCTTGACCTCAGGCTTGTCGGCTGGAATCTCGATCTGCTCCGGCGCACGACGGACCTTGCCCTCCTGACTGTCGAGGGCGTTCTTGAAGCTGGCTTCGGAATACTGGTTGGCCGCGTCTGAAATGGCCTCAGCCTCGGCCTTGGAGCGCGCAACCTGCATATCGGGAATGATGCCGGTCTTCTGGATCGACTGGCCCGAGGGCGTGTAATAGCGCGCCGTGGTCAGCTTGACCGCGCCATCCTCGCCGTTGCGCAGCGGGATCAGGGTCTGAACCGAGCCCTTGCCGAAGCTGGTCAGGCCGACCAGCGTGGCGCGCTGGCGATCCTTGAGCGCGCCCGACACGATTTCGGCAGCACTGGCCGTGCCATTATTGATCAGCACCACCACCGGCACGCCGCGCAACAGATCGCCGCCCGGCTTGGCAGGGTAGCGCTCTATATCCTTGCCGTCGCGGCCGCGCTGGGAAACGACCTCGCCGCCGTCGAGGAAGTCTGAAGCCACCTCGACAGACGAATCCACCAGCCCGCCCGGATTGTTGCGCATATCCAGCACAAGGCCCTTCAGATGCGGCGTCTGGGCCCGGATCTGCTTGATCGCTTCGGTTGTCTCCTGACCGGTCTTTTCGTCAAAGCCGGAGATGCGCAGATAGCCAATATCGCCAATCGTTCGCGAATTCACGGTCTTCACATTGATGATTTCGCGGGTGAGCTTCACGGTGAAGGCAGGCTGCCGTTCGCGCGCTATGGTCAGGCTGATGGAGGTGCCCACTGCGCCGCGCATCTGCTTGACCGCGTCGGTCAGGCCCAGGCCCAGGATCGAATTGCCGTCAATCGAGGTGATATAGTCGCCCGCCATGAGGCCTGCCCGCGCCGCCGGCGTGCCGTCCATGGGCGTGATGATCCGGACCGCCCCGTCCTCGGACGTGACTTCCAGCCCCAGCCCGCCATATTCGCCGCGCGTCTCGTCGCGCATGTCGGAAAAGGCCGCAGGGTCCAGATAGCCGGAATGGGGATCGAGCGAGGTCAGCATGCCGTCGATGGCCGCCTGAATCAGCTTCTTGTCGTCCACCGGCACCACATATTGCTGCTTCACCGTGGCGAGCACGTCGCCAAACAGCTCCAGCATCTTGTAGGTGTCAGCGCTGCGCGGTTTGGCCAATTGCTCCGCAGACGCCATAGCGGCGGCCCCGAGCGCAAAGGTCGATATCCCGATCAGCAGAAATTTGCGCATATTGTCCTCAGGCCTACGGGGCGACGGTTCGACAGCCATACGCGGATTGCTCTCTCTAGCCTAGGCCCCTCAATATGGGGGCCGGAGGGCGGCTCGCTCAACATTACAATCGATTCATTATTGATTTTTCGGAGTCACGGTTAGTTTGCCCCGAATTGTCTCGCCTCAGGAAATGTTCATGTTCAGATCACTCATGGCCGGCGCAAGCGCATTGGTCATAATGGCCGCAGCCGCGCCAGTTCTTGCCTCGGCCAGCGCTTCGACGCCTGCGCCTTCCGCCGCCGCCCTGACCGCGCCTTGGACGGGTCCATATGGCGGCCTGCCCGCCTTCGACAAGGTGCGGGTCGCAGACTTTGCGCCCGCCCTCGATTCGTCCATGGCCGAGGCCCGTCGAGAGAACGCCGCCATCGCCGACAACACCGCCCCGCCCACCTTCGACAATACGATCGTGGCCATGGAGCGCGCAGGCCAGAGTCTGAACCGCGTCACCACCCTCTTCGGCATCTGGTCGGGCAATCTGAACACGCCGGAGTTCCAGAAGGTGGAGAGCCGGTATTCGCCCCTGCTCGCGGCCTATCAGGATGAGATCTCCCATAACGCCAAGCTGTTCCAGCGGGTCTCCGCCGTGCGCAACGGCCCCGAAATGGCCAGACTGACGCCGGAGCAGCAGCGCCTGGTCGAGGTGAACTATATCGAATTTGTCCAGAACGGCGCCAAGCTGGACGAAAAGGCCAAGGCCCGCGCATCGGAAATCAACCAGCGGCTGGCCTCGCTCTACACCACCTTCAGCCAGAATGAACTCTATGACGAGGAGCATGATCTGCTGGTCGTCGACAAGCTGGCCGATCTGGCCGGACTGCCCCAGGCCCAGATCGACAGCGCCGCCAGCGAGGCCCAGCGCCGCGGCCTTCCCGGCAAATGGGCGTTCGCCAACACCCGTTCCGCCATCGAGCCCTTCCTGACCTATTCCGCCAACCGGCCCCTGCGGGAAAAGGCGTTTCGCATGTGGGCGGCGCGCGGGGACAATGGCGGTGCGCATGACAATAACGCCGTCGTCTCAGAGATCCTGAAGCTGCGCGCCGAGCGCTCCAAGCTCTACGGCTACCCGACCTACGCCCACTGGCATCTGGCCGACACCATGGCCAAGGACCCGCAAAACGCGATGGACCTGATGATGAAGGTCTGGAAGCCCGCTGTTGCGCAGGTTCACAAGGATGTGGGCCAGATGCAGGCTATCGTGGACGCTGAACAGGGTGGCTTCAAGCTGGCGGCATGGGACTATCGCTACTATGCTGAAAAGCTGCGCAAGGCCAAATACGACCTCGATATGAACGAGGTGAAGCCCTACCTGTCGCTCGACCATGTGCGCGACGCCATGTTCATGTCGGCGGGCAAGCTCTACGGCTTCACCTTCAGGAAGATCGACGGCGTGGCTGTGTTTGAGCCCTCCGTCACGGTCTATGAGGTGCATGGCCGCGACGGCGCCGTGATCGGCGTCTGGTACTTCGACCCCTATGCAAGGGCGGGCAAGAACTCCGGCGCCTGGATGGAGGCCTATCGTCCGCAACAGACACTGGACGGCGATGTGATCACCATCGTGTCCAACAACGCCAACTTCATCCCCGGCAAGCCAGGCGAGCCGGTGCTGCTGTCATGGGACGACGCCAAGACCATGTTCCACGAATTTGGTCACGCCCTGCACGGCCTGAACTCCCACGTCGTCTATCCCAGCCTGTCCGGCACGAACACCGCGCGTGACTATGTGGAGTTCCCGTCCCAGTTCAATGAGAACTATCTGAGCGCCCCGCCCGTTCTGGCCATGCTGGTCGACAAGGAGGGCAAGCCCCTGCCCAAGGCGCTGGTCGACAAGCTGAACGCCGCCGGCGCCTTTAACCAGGGTTTCGCCACGGTCGAGGCCCTGGCCTCGGCCATTGTGGACATGAAGCTGCATCTGGCGGGCGATGCGCCCATCAACCCCAAGACGTTTGAGACCCAGACGCTTTCGGAACTGGGCATGCCGTCGGAAATCGTTATGCGCCACCGCATTCCTCAGTTCGGGCACATCTTCTCGGGCGAGGGATATGCGGCGGGCTATTACGGTTATCTGTGGGCGGACGTGCTGGAACACGATGCCTACGAAGCCTTCCAGGAGGCGGGCGACCCCTATGATCCCGCCACCGCCAAGCGCCTGCACGACGCCATCATGTCGGTGGGCAATACGGTCGATCCGGCGCAGGCGTTCCGCAATTTCCGCGGACGCGACGCCTCGCCGGACGCCTTGCTGCGCTTCCGCGGCTTCGCCCCGCCGCGTAATTTTCCGGCCAAGGCCGTCAACTGAACCCGGCCGAGCGCGCCAGGCACACTCAAGAAAGCCACAAGATGCACAATCGTCGATCCATCCTGATGTCGGCAGCCGGCGTTGCGGCCCTGGCCGTGGCGCCGCGCGCCATGGCCGCTGCAACGTCGACGTCCGATCCCTCAGCCCGCCTCAACACCCTGTTCGACAAGCTGATCGAAGAAGGTTTCGATCTGTCGCCGGAAGCCGTCACCTCGCTTGGTCTCGACAAGAATGCGCGGGCCTATCAGAAGGCGCTGCTGGGCGACCGGTCTCTGGCCGCGACCGCCGAAGGCATCGCCCTGAACGAAAGCCAGTATGCCCGGCTGAAGGCGGTGGACGAGGCCGCCCTGCCCCCTGCGGACAAGCTCAATCTGGATATTGTCCTCTATGGCGTGACCAATCAGGTGGAGAGCGCGCGCAAGTTCAAATACGCCGGCGGCTCTGCGGGCGCTCCCTATGTGTTCAACCAACTCGGCGGCGCCTATCACGACCTGCCGGACTTTCTGGACAGCCAGCACCGGATCGAAACCCAAGAGGACGCCGACGCCTATCTCTCGCGCCTGTCGCAGGTCGGAACCGCCATCCGCCAGGAATGTGACCAGGCCGAACATGACGCCAGCCTTGGGGTGATCCCGCCGGATTTCGTGCTCGACAAGACCCTGGCCCAGCTTCAGGCCCTGCGCGCAACGCCATCAGACAAGGCCATACTGGTGCAGTCCCTTGTGCGGCGCACCGGCGAGAAGAAGCTCCCGGGCGACTGGGGCAAGTGGGCCACGCACCTCTATGAGACCAGCGTCCTGCCCGCGCTCGACCATCAGATCGAGGCCGTAAAGGCCCAGCGCGCCAAGGCCGTGCACGATGCCGGCGTGTGGCGTCTGCCCGATGGCGACGACTATTACCGCGCCAGCGTTCGTCAGTGGACGACGACCGATAAGTCGGGCGAGGAGATTCACCGTATCGGACTGGATCTCGTCGCCAGTCTCAGCGCGCGCGCCGACGCCCTGATGAAGAAGCAGGGCCTGACCCAGGGCACGGTGGGCCAACGTTTCCGCGCCATGTATGACGACCCGAAATTCCATTATCCGAACACGGACGAAGGCAAGGCCAAGCTGCTCGCCGACCTGAATGACAAGGTGAAGACCGTTCAGGCCCGGCTGCCGAAATATTTCGGCGTGCTGCCCAAGGCAGGCGTCGAGATCAAGCGCGTTCCTGTCTATACAGAAGCGGGCTCGCCCGGCGGCTATTACCAGCCGCCAACGCTGGATGGCTCCCGCCCCGGTGCTTATTACATCAATCTTCGCGACACGGACGAGCAGCCCAGCTGGGCCCTGCCCACCCTGACCTATCACGAGGCCATCCCCGGTCACCATCTGCAGGGCACCATCGCCCTGGAGGCCCCGTCGCCGATGATCCGCAAGCTGCAGTTCTTCTCAGCCGAACTGGAAGGCTGGGCGCTCTATGCCGAGCAACTGGCGGACGAGATGGGCATGTATGACATCGACCCCTATGGCCGGATCGGCTATCTGCATGACGCCATCTTCCGGGGCGTGCGGCTGGTCGTGGATTCGGGCATGCACGCCAAGAAATGGACCCGCGAGCAGGCGGTAGAATATTTCGTCTCCTCCATCGGCGACAAGGACGCCGCCGCCATCACCGAGGTGGAACGCTACTGCGTCTGGCCGGGCCAGGCCTGTGGCTACATGCTGGGCAAGCTGGAAATCCTGCGCCTGCGTGAAGACGCCAAAAAACGCCTCGGCGCCCGATTCGACATCCGAAAGTTCCATGACGCCATCCTGACGCCTGGCGCCATGCCCCTGTCCGTCATGGGCCGGGTCGTGGATGACTATATAGCCCGGAACTGAACCCACTGGATTTCGTAAACGATCGGTTATCTGCTCATTCCGGCAAAGGCCGGAATGAGCAGTAAAACATAAAAACTCAATCACTTAATCCAGGCTAGTTCGCCCGGACGATCCGCAGCACATCCTCGCCATAACGTTCCAGCTTGGACTGGCCGACACCGCCGCAGGCCATCAGTTGCGCGCTGCCTCTGGGTCGCGCGACCGCGATCTCCAGAAGCGTGCGATCCGGGAAGATGACATAGGGCGGCACCGCCTGTTCTGCGGCGCGACCCCGGCGCCAGGCGCGCAGGGCTTCAAACAGCCCCCTGGCCTCTTCCGGCGGTTCAGCCAGAGCGGCCCGCGCAGAGCGGGGCCTGTCCATGCGGGTGCGGCCGCTTTCCACAACGGCTTCCCGCATGAAGACCCGCCGCTCGCCGCGGTAAACGGCGCGAACGGCGTCCGCCTCGCCCAGCATGACCAGCGGCTTGCCCTCATTGGGATCTTCCGCCGCCAGCCCTTCGAACAGGAGCGCATCGACCAGATCACGCCAGTTGTTTGCGGGCCAGCCCGCGCCAATGCCGAAGGTGGTGAGCGAGGCTTCGAAACTCTGCCCGTCCTTGGTCTTGCCGATCAGGTGATCAACCACCCGCCCGCGTCCCACCCGGCCATTGAGGCGGTGAATGGCGGACAGGGCCTTTTGCGCCTCCTGAGTCACATCGCGCAGACGTGGCGGATCGACACAGATGTCGCACTGGCCGCAGGGCTGGACGTCCGTCTCGCCAAAATAGCGGCGCACGGCGGCGGCGCGGCAGGTCGCGCCCTCGAACATGGTATAGAGCTGGCGAAGTCGGCGCATCTGCACCCGCGCCACCTCCTCGGCCACTTCGCGCTCGGCGTTGCGGCGTGCGGCGAAAGCCATGTCCGAAGCGCTGTAGAGCGTAATCCCCTCGGCGGGCGCGCCGTCGCGGCCCGCCCGGCCCACCTCCTGCCAATAGGCGTCGATGGATGCGGGCGGATCGGCGTGGATCACATAGCGCACATCGGGCTTGTCCACCCCCATGCCAAAGGCGATAGTGGCGACGATCACCGCGCCCTCATCCTCCAGAAATCGCGTCAGTCGCTTTTCCCGCACGCCCTTGTCGAGCCCGGCATGATAGGCGTCCGCCTTCACGCCCCGGTCGCGCAGAGCCTGGGCAATCTCGTCAGCCCCGTTGCGAGATCCCGAATAGATGACGCCGGAACGCCCTGGGCGCTCCATCACCAGTTCGATCACCCGGTCCCGACCCCGGCCCTTCTTGCGCTCGGCGGACAGCTGAAGCTCCGGTCGTGCGAAGCTCGCCACGAACTCGCGCGCATCGGCCAGTTTCAGTTCGGAACGGATATCGTCGCGGGTGCGCGCATCCGCCGTGGCTGTTACCGCAATGCGCGGCGCATTGGGGAAGACCTCGGCGAGTCGTCCGAGCATGCGGTATTCGGGGCGGAAATCGTGGCCCCACTGGCTGACACAATGGGCCTCGTCGATCGCGATCAGGGCGATGGGATGGCTGGCCAGGCGCTCCAGCATCGCGCCCTGCATCAGGCCCTCTGGCGAGATATAGAGAAGGTCGAGCTTGCCCTCGCCAATGCGGCGCCAGGTATCGGCCCGCTCGTCCAGATCGATATTGCTGTCCAGCCGCGCCGCCGCCACGCCCGCCTGCCTCAGCCCCGCCACCTGATCGGCCATCAGAGCGATGAGCGGCGAGACCACGATGCCCAGGCCGGGCCGCATCAGGCTGGGGATCTGGTAGCAGACGCTTTTGCCCCCGCCGGTCGGCAGGACCGCCAGAGCGTTTCGTCCCGCCAGCGCCTCTGCAATCACATCAGCCTGAAGCCCGCGAAAGTCGGAATGCCCGAAGATCCGGCGCAACAGCCCGCGCGCCTGCGCCATCGTGGCGTCTGGCGCGGTGTTGGAAGCGGGATCGAGGGCAAGGGAGGCGGTCACGAAACGACGTGTAAGGTGCTTCGGCGCGGTGGTGAAAGCAGATGTTCGGTCAAAGCCGGATCATGGCGCATTTACGCTCGCCCCTGCGTCCCCTAAACCCTGCAACGTGACGCATATACTGATTACCGACCCAGACGACCCGCGCATCGCCCCCTACCGCTCCATTCGCGAGCGGGACCTGACGGGGCGGGAAGGGCTGTTTATGGCGGAGGGCGAGGTCGTGCTGCGGCTTCTGGCGCGCTCGCCCCTGATGCGGACGGTTTCGGTGCTGGTGGCGCAAAAGCGGCTGGAGGCGCTGGCCGACGTGCTGGCGCCGCTGCCGGCCGATACCCCGGTCTATGCCGCCAGTCAGGCGGTGATGGACGCCATAGTCGGCTTTCCGATTCATCGGGGAATTCTGGCTCTGGGGCGCCGCGTCGAACAGATCGAACCTGAGACCATGTTGGCGGCCCTGCCGCCGCGCGCCCTGGTGCTGGGTCTGGTCGGCATCGCCAATCACGACAATATGGGCGGGCTGTTTCGCAATGCTGCGGCCTTTGGCGCCAGCGCCGTGCTGCTGGACTCAGCCTGCTGCGACCCCCTGTACCGCAAGGCGATCAGGGTCAGCGTCGGGGCGGCGCTGACGACGCCGTTTGCCCGTTTGCGACCGGATCAGGACATGGCGGACATGATGAGCGCGCACGGCGTTTCACCTCTGGCGCTCAGCCCGACGGGAGACATCGCGCTGGCCGACCTTTCGCGTCCGCCGCGCGCGGGGCTTTTGATGGGCGCCGAAGGGCCCGGTCTGCCGATGGAATTGATGCGCAAATGCCGCACCGTATCAATTCCAATGGCGCGCGGTTTTGATAGCCTGAACGTCGCCGTCGCCAGCGCAGTCGTTTTGCACCATCTGGCGTTCGCGGCGCAGGAGGAGACACGTCCATGACCCGTATTGTCTGTTTTGGCGAGGTGATGCTGCGTCTGGCTGCTCCCGACCGGGAGCGTCTGCTGCAATCCGCGCGTCTGGCAGCGACCTTTGGCGGGGCGGAGGCCAATGTGGCCGTCTCACTGGCCCGCCTGGGCGACGCCTCGGCTCTGGTCTCCACCGTGCCGGATAATGTGTTGTCGAGCGCGGCGCTCGACCAGCTTAGGATGAACGGGGTGGACCTGTCCGGCGTTCGCAAGACGCCGGGCCGACTGGGGCTCTATTTCCTGACGCCCGGCGCAGTCCAGACCCCGTCCGACGTGCTGTACGACCGCGCGGATTCCGCCTTCGCCAGGGCCCCGGCCTCGACCTATGACTGGCCGACCCTTCTGGAGGGCGCCGACTGGCTGCACATTTCCGGCATCACGCCCGCTGTGGGCGCCAATGCCTGTGAAGCCGCACTGATGGCTGCGCAGACGGCGGTGGACAAGGGCGTGAAGCTCAGCTTCGACGGCAATTTCCGCTCCAAGCTCTGGGCGCTTTGGGACGGCAGGCCGGGCGAGGTCTGGCGCAAGCTGATGTCGCTGGCCACCATCGCCTTCGCCAATGAGCTGGATATCGCCCTGGCCCTGGGCGAGACCTTCGATCAGCCAGACCTGTTGATCCGCCGCCGCTTCTCCGCGCGCCGCGCCTTCGACGCCTTTCCGCGCCTGACCTATATCGCCAACACCGTGCGCGAGATGGACGGCGTGGACGGTTGCACCCTCACCGGCTTGATGTACACACGCGATGGCGACGCCGCCACCGGGCCGCATCGCCTGCAGAACATCGTCGACCGGATCGGCGGGGGCGACGCCTTTGCAGCGGGCGTGCTTCATGGCCTGATCTGGGCTATGACGCCGCAGGGCGCCATTGAGTTCGGTCTGGCGGCGTCAGTGCTCAAACATGCTGTTCCAGGGGACTTCAACCCCTCGACGGCGGCGGATGTGAATGCTTTGATCGCCTCGTGGAGAGGCTCTGGAGGGCTCGATGTCCGGCGCTAGGGCCGAACAGGCGCCACACGCGCAGCGGAGGCGCGCAATGATGCGTATTGAAGATGTCATGACGGCTTCGCCGGTGATCGCCGTTCTGACCATAACGGACGTCCGACACGCCGCCCCGCTCGCCCGCGCCCTGCTGTTTGGCGGCGTGTCGGCCATGGAGGTGACGCTGCGCACGCCGGACGCTCTGGAATGCGTGCGGATCATCGCAGACGAGGTGCCAGACGCTCTGGTCGGCGCCTCCACCGTCATGTCGCCTCGCGATCTCTATGCGGCCTACAAGGCGGGTGCGGCCTTCGTGGCCTCACCGGGCTCCTCCGCCGAACTTCTGGATGTCGGCCTGTCGGCGCCCATGCCCTATCTGCCCGGCATATCGACGGCGACCGAACTGATGGCCGCCTATGAGCGCGGCTATGATCATGTGAAATTCTTTCCCGCCGCCGCCGCCGGCGGCGTGGCCATGCTCAAGGCCCTTGCCGGTCCCTTCGCCAAGGTGAAGTTCTGCGCCACGGGCGGCGTCACGCGCCAATCCGCCCCGCACTATTTGGCTCAGCCCAATGTCGTCTGTGTCGGCGGCTCGTGGCTTGCGCCGGTGTCTCTGGTGGAGGCCGGCGACTGGGAGGCCATCGAGAACGTGGCCCGCGCCACGATCGACGACCTGTCCCTGGCGCCCGCCAATTCGCGCAAGGGACGCTGAGCGTCTCATGAAGCTGGAGCCGGTTCAGACGGCCGACCTTGCCGGGGTCGCCGATCTGGTCAACGCCGCCTATCGCGGGCTGGGCGCAACACCGGGCTGGACGCACGAGGCTGAAGCGCTGGAGGGCCGACGCACCACGGCGGACATGCTGCAATCCGACATCGCGGCCAAACCTGCGGCGCAACTTCTGGTGCATCGCGAGGGCGGGACGGGCGAACTGCTGGCCTGCGTCTGGCTGGAGCCCTATGCGCCGACCGGCTGGTATCTGGGCATGCTATCCATCAGACCCGATCGGCAGAACGAAAAGCTGGGACGTCGTCTGCTGGACGCCGCCCATGATTTCGTCGCAGCAAGGGGCGCCGAAGTGGTGCGGATCCATGTGATCAATATCCGCGACAGCCTGATCGACTGGTATGGGCGACGGGGCTATGTCCGTACGGGCGAGGAGCCGCCCTTTCCCTATGGCGACAACCGCTTCGGCGCTCCCCTTCGCGGGGACATGCGCTTTGTGGTGATGCAAAAGGCGCTCTGATCAGGGCCAGACAGCCTGTAAGCCGGGTTCTGTTCGCTGCGTCGCCGCAACGTGACGATCATTCCTCTGGACCGCCCATTGCTGGACGGTTCTCGCGACCAACCCGAACAACCCAGACCAGAGACGGCCCTGCCCTCGACGCGAACGCCGGGGCGCGTTGTTCCTATTCGGTCTTGCTCCAGGCGGGGCTTGCCGTGCCGTCCCTGTCGCCAGGTCCGCGGTGGGCTCTTACCCCACCCTTTCACCCTTACCCTTGTCCGAAGACGCGGGCGGTTTGCTTTCTGTGGCGCTATCCCTGGGATCACTCCCGGCGGGCGTTACCCGCCGCCTTGTCTCCGTGGAGCCCGGACTTTCCTCGACCCGCAAAGGCCGCGACCGCCCGACCATCTGGCCCTGACGCCTATGTGGCGGGAAAGCGGGGCGAGGTCAACGGGAGGGGGGCTTCAAGCCTCCGCCGCCGCCCGCAACAGGGCTACCAGCCGGGCGCGGGTTTCACCGTCCGCCACGCCGTCCAACCTTTCGGGACGCCAATGGCGCTGGAAGGCGATGAGGTTGGTCTTGGTGTCTTCGTCGAACTGGCCGGACGGGGGATTATTGTAGCCCAGACGATGCAGACCCGCCTGAAGCGCGAAGACGCCAACGCCCTCGTCCCCTAGGTCCAGAGGCTCTCCCGGCGAGGGGTTCGGCTCGACCCACAGGCCGTGGCCAGCCTCGGCCAGCCGCTTCCAGGGAAAAAGCTCGCCCGGATCGTCCTTGCGCGAGGGGGCTACGTCAGAATGGCCCAGAATGCGGCTGGACGGCACGCTCCACCGCTCGCGAATCTCGTCCAGCAGCTTGATCAGGGCCGTGATCTGGGCGTCGGGAAAGGGACGATAGCCGAATTCATGGCCCGGATTGACCAGTTCGATCCCGATGGAGACGGCGTTGCAATCGGTCTCGCCCTTCCAGAAGGACTTGCCGGCGTGCCAGGCGCGCCGCTCCTCCGAGACCAGACGATGCACCGTTCCGTCCTCATCGATCATGTAGTGAGACGAGACACGTGGCGGATTCACCCCGTCCGTCAGACGCGCCAAGGCCTCTGCGGCGGACGGCATGCCCGTATAGTGGATCACCACCATGTCTGGCGGACCGCGACGGGCGTCGAAATTGGGCGAGGGGGAATCGATATGCACGAGGGACTTCCAGGCTAAAGACTGCGAAGCCTCTATAGACGAAAAGCTGAAAGGTTGCGGCACTTCAGCGACGGGGCTGGTCCCAGCCATAGGCGACCCATGAATGGCCCACCTTGCGGGCCTCCATCACCACCGGCCCGACCCCGGCGGCGCGACGACGTCCAAAGCGCAGGGCCAGGCTCGCAAGCGCAAGCAGAACGCTGGCCAGCACGGTCAGAACGGCGAGCGTGGCGGCGAAGACCATGGTCAGCACAATGCCCACCGCACCCGCCAGCAGCGCCAGCATGGCAGAGGCCAGACGGGCGAAGGCGCTGAAACCCGGGCCGCTTCCGCCGCCATTCGACGCCGGATCCGGACCCGAACCAAAATCCGCGCCAAAAGGCAGGGTGTCGCCCATTTGAGTGCTCCTGACGAACACAGGGATGAAGCCGTCTTCGCCAGAAGCTGGCGCGACCGTCTAAGGGCCATGTTGGCGCCTTGGACCGATGCGTCAACGTCGCAAGGTCGATTCCGTCTGAAAATTAACAAAATAGGGTCAGATGTGACCAGATTTTCGGCGACTAGGCTTCTGCGGGCCAGGCGGCGGCGGCAAAGCCCTGCCGGCGTTCGCTCATCACCATGTCAAAGGCGGCGTTGATGGCCATGGCCTTGATCTGAGCCTTCTCCACCCGTTCCCGCGGCAGGCCCATGGCGAGCGCCCGGTCGGGGTGATTGGCCACCAGGGCCTTGCGCCAGGCCGCACGGACAGCGTCGTCCGGCGCTGAGGGATCCACAGACAGAACGGCGTAGGGGTCGTCTTCGCCCAGCCGCAGCCTGCGCGCCTTGACCGCGCGATAGACCGCCGGAGACACGCCAAGCGCAGAGGCCACCCGCACAAGATAGGCGGTCTCGCGTTCCGTAATCACGCCATCGGCCAGAGCCAGCTCAAACAGACCGTCCAGCACTTTTTCCAGAACGATCGGGCAGTGGCCGTAGCGGCGCGCGATGCGCCGGGCGTAGCCCTCGAAGCCAAGCGTCGTCTTGCGGGCCAGATTATAGAGGCGGCGAATATCGGCCTCTGCCGCAGGGCGGGGATGAAAAACGGCCGCAAAGGCCTCAAACTCCTGCGGACGTTCCTCGCCATCGGCGCTGGCGAGCTTGGCGCCGAGCGCCGTCACAGCGCTGGAAAACGCTCCATCATTCCACGTCATGCCGCCATAAGCGCTGCAGTCAGGCGCAGCGGCGAGCGGCAGGCGATCCGTGAGGGGCGCGAAAAGCTTGGCTATGGTGGAAAGCAGTGTCATGGGATGGCCGCTTGTACGCCCGTAGCTTGCAGGCGGCAATGGAAATCGCCACAGTTTCGGCGACTGTTCAGGACGGACTTGACCCATGTGGACCGCGCTCGCCCTCGCCCTTGCGCTTGGCGCATCAGCCCCCGCCCCAAGGCCGGTTGACGCCGCCGCGCCGAATGACGCTTCAGCGCCAGCAGACGATTACGGCTTTGTGGCCTGGTGCGAAGGCGCCCTGGGCGGTCACATGGCGCTTTATGAGATCGTGCGACCCCAACTGGACGACAAGGCCCGCAAGGACGGCGACGCCACAGACCTGAAGGAGACCGCCCGGATGGACGCAGAAAGGATGAGCGCCGGGGTCGAATATCTGGCGCTATATGCTCGCGCCCTCAAGCGCGACGACGCACGAACGCACAGGGCTCATGCGGCTGAAGCCGATCGCGACCGCGCCATGGGCCAGGCCATCTGGACCGCAGCCCGTCAGGCCGACCCCACGACGCGGATGTGGTCATGGCTGATGTGGGAACTGCCCGCCCGCTGCGAGACCGCCGCCCATAGACTTGAAATGCCAGCGAGCCGCAAAAGCGCGCACTGACACAGCCCTTGGCGGTGGACTTTCACCGCCATTATCCCTAGGTTCGCGCCGCCTTTCGGGGGTGGGAAGACCCCCATAGTTGGCTATTTCCAGGAAATCCGTCATGTCCATCGAATCCGCCGCTCTGAAGCGCGTAAAGCCCTCGCCAACCATCGCCGTGACGCAGAAAGCCCGTGAACTGGCGCGCGCTGGCCGCAATATCATTTCGCTGGGCGCGGGCGAGCCGGACTTCGACACCCCAGACAATATCAAGGAAGCCGCCATTCTGGCGATTCGCGAAGGCAAGACCAAATATACCGATGTCGACGGCATTCCCGCGCTGAAGGAAGCCATCTGCGCCAAGTTCCAGCGCGAGAACGGCCTGATCTACAAGCCTTCGCAGGTCCATGTGGCGCCGGGCGGCAAGCCGGTGATCTACAATGCGCTCGTCGCTACGCTGAATCCGGGCGACGAAGTCATCGTGCCCACGCCCTATTGGGTCAGCTATCCCGACATGGTGCTGCTGGCGGGCGGCGAGCCCATATTTGTGGCCACGACCGCGGAGGCCAATTTCAAACTTCAGGCGTCTGATCTGGAAGCTGCGATCACGCCGCGCACCCGCTGGATCATTCTGAACAGCCCCTCCAACCCCTCCGGCGCGGCCTATACGCAGGATGAACTCAAGGCCTTGGCGGACGTGCTGTTGCGCCACCCGCAGGTCTGGATCCTGACCGACGACATGTATGAGCACCTGATCTATGACGGGTTCCGGTTCACCACGATCGCACAGGTGGAGCCCAAGCTCTATGATCGCACCCTGACCATGAACGGGGTCTCCAAGGCCTACGCCATGACCGGCTGGCGCATCGGCTATGCGGCGGGTCCGGAAGCCCTGATCAAGGCGATGCAGAAGGTGGAGAGCCAGTCGACCTCCAACCCCACCTCCATCTCTCAGTATGCCGCAGTCGAAGCGCTGAACGGTCCGCAAGACTTTATCGGCGAGCGCGCAAAGGTGTTCCAGCAGCGTCGCGATCTTGTGGTCTCCATGCTCAACCAGGCGACAGGCCTGAAGTGCCCCAAGCCGGAAGGCGCCTTCTATGTCTATCCGTC
>CAIOJR010000026.1 GCA_903858685.1 uncultured Caulobacterales bacterium
CTTGTCGTGGACCATGTTGGTGAGGTCCCCGCCGTCGTCGAGGATGAGGTTGAGGCCCTGGCCGTCGGGCCAGCGCAGGGTCTGTTCGACGCACCAGTCGTACTCGGCGAGGCTCTCGCCCTTCCAGGCGAAGACCGGCACTCCCGCCTTGGCCACCGCGGCCGCGGCGTGGTCCTGGGTGGAAAAGATGTTGCAGGACGCCCAGCGCACGTCAGCGCCCAGGGCCTGAAGCGTTTCAATCAGCACCGCCGTCTGTATGGTCATGTGCAGCGAGCCGGCGATGCGCGCGCCCTTCAGGGGCTGGTCCTTGCCGAATTCAGCCCGCACGGCCATCAGGCCCGGCATTTCCGTTTCTGCAATGTCGATTTCCTTGCGGCCCCAGGGGGCAAGGCTGATGTCTTTGACGATATAGTCGGCCATGGGGCTGTTGCTCCGGTCCATGCGTATTTGCACCGGTCATAGCCCCAGAAGATTGAGAGAGCAATAATGATATAAAGATATCTTTATATCATCATGATCGAGAGGCTGAAGATCAGGGGACCTTGCGGGCCTTCTTCACCTTGGCGATCGCCCGTTCGCGTTTCAGACGCGACAAATGATCGATGAAGAGAATACCTTCCAGATGGTCCATCTCATGCTGGATGCAGATGGCGTAGAGCTCTTCCGCCCACTCCTCCACCTGTTCCCCCTGATAGTTCTGGTAACGGATAAGGACCCGGCTGGACCGCTCCACGTCGTCATAGATATCTGGAACGGATAGACAGCCCTCTTCATAGACGAACATTTCGTCCGACATTTCCAGGATTTCGGGGTTGACGAAATACTGGGGCCTGGGCTCCTCGCCTTCGCGCGCCAGATCCATGACAATGACCCGCTGGGCCACGCCGATCTGAATTGCCGCCAGACCGATGCCGGGCGCGGCGTACATGGTCTCGAGCATGTCGTCCATCAGCACGCGCAGCGCATCATCCACCTGATCGACTGGGGCGGATTTCTGTTTCAGGATCGCCGTATGATCGGCGACGGTCAGTATGTCTCTGAGGGCCATGGATTTGAGGTAGGTTTAACCAGGGTTGAGGTCAAGAGACGGCGATGTCTTGTCCGTCCGGGGCCGCCAATTTGGCCAGGGGGCGGAGCGCGCCATCGACAGGCTCCAGACTCGGCAGGGTCTTGCCCTCATGATCGACCGAAAGGGTTTCAAACTTCTTGGCCTGGGTCAGGACCTGACTTTCCAGCGAACCCACAAAATCATTATATTTGGCCACCGCCTTCTTGAGGCCGTCGCCCAGGGCGCTCACATGACCGCCCATGATCGACAGGCGAGCATAGAGGTCACGGCCCAGTTTCGCCACCTCGTCGGCGTTTTTGGCCTGAGCCTCGACACGCCAGCCATAGGCCACCGCCTTGCAAAGGGCGAACAGGGTCGTTGGCGTGACCATGATCACGCGCTTGTCCATCGCCTCCGTCATCAGGTCCGGCGCGCGGTCGAGGGCTGCGGCCAGAAACCCGTCTCCGGGGACGAACATGGCGACAAAATCTGGAGATCCTTCGTTCTTGAACTGATCCCAGTAGGCCTTGGCGGACAGGCCGATCATGTGGCTGCGAACACTGGCCGTGTGCCGCAGAAGGGCGGCTTCGCGAGCGGCGTCGTCCTGTGCGTCCTGCGCCTCCAGAAAGGCGTTGAGAGAGCATTTGGCGTCGATCACGAAGACGCCGCCGCCGGGCAGGCGCACCTTGACGTCCGGGCGGCGGCGCCCTTCCTCGGTGTCCACGCTGAACTGTTCTTCAAAGTCGAACCGGGCCGACAGCCCGGCGACGTCGAGCACATTGCGAAGTGTCTGCTCGCCCCAGCGACCTTGCACCCCCGCGCCGCGTCGGAGCGCGCCCGCCAGCTTGCGCGCCTCGTCCTGGGTGGCGGTGGAGGCCAGCATGAGTGCGGCGATCTGTTCGCGCAGGCCGCCCTGGTCCTCCGCACGGGTCTTTTCGATCGCGGTGACCTGGGCCTCGAACCTGGCCAATGTGTCGGCGACCGGCTTGAGCTGCTTTTCCAGTTCCGCCCTCGCCAGAAGTTCGCGGGCCCGGGCCTGTTCCTCAGATCGCTTGATGAGTTCATCCTGGGCTCTGGCAAGGGATTCCGCTGACATGGCCTGAAAGGCCTGACCCATGCTGGCGCTGACATGCTCCATGCTGCGCGACCGGGCCTCGGCCTCGGCGGCGCGAACTGCGGCCTGTTGCAATTGCAGCGACAGGGCGTCGGCGCGCAGTCTTTCACGGCGCGCATCGGCCAGGGCGAACCACAGGCCAGCCCCAAGCCCGAGCGCGACTAGTCCAGGAATGAGAGAAATCACCAGCATGATGTTCATGCCTTGTTCCATAGCGCGAACCCGACGCGCTTGGAAGCGTCTTGTGGTCGCACCCTGATTATGGAGAGGCGAGGCGGGTGAGCTTCCGGGCCTTGAAAACCTTTTGGGCCTTCAAAAGAGACCGCGCCCGCCGTCTGAAGATGCAGCCGTCAGCGCTGGCGCGCCACGGCCATATCCCCGGACGACGGACGCGAGGGACTTTGGACCTCCATCCAATAAGTGCACCATGGGGCGCCAGCGCCTGAAAGGCCAATCAACTGGCCGTGAAGCGGCTCGCCCAGGCGCCGGACGCGAATGGGCGACAAGGAAAATCGTGCGGGAAATTTGTCGGCGCGGCGCGTCCGTGGTAGCGCACCGGCTCGCCACATCCGCCACAGCGCGCCGCCCTATCCCGTCGGGGACCCACTTCGCATGACCGCACCTGATTTCCCGCCAGCTCCCGATCGCGTTGTCCCGACCCGCGCCCTGTTGTCGGTGTCCGACAAGACCGGTCTGATCGACGCGGCTCGCGCGCTCAGCGAGGCGGGCGTGGAACTGGTCTCCACAGGCGGAACGAAATCGGCCATCGCCGCCGCTGGATTGCCGGTCAAGGACATTTCCGAGATCACCGGATTTCCGGAAATGATGGACGGACGGGTCAAGACCCTGCACCCGAAGGTCCATGGCGCCCTGTTGGGCGTGCGCGATGCCCATAGCCATGCTCAGGCCATGGCCGAACACGGGATCGGTCAGATCGACATCCTGTACTGCAATCTCTATCCGTTCGAGGCCACTGTGGCCTCAGGCGCGGACTATGCGACGGCGGTGGAGAATATCGATATTGGCGGCCCGGCCATGATCCGTTCAGCGTCCAAGAACCATGGCTATGTGGCCGTGTGCGTGGACGCAGAGTCGATGGCCGAGGTTGTCGCGGCGGTGAAGGCGCAGGGCGCCACCACGCTGGACCTTCGCAAGCGTCTGGCGGCGCGGGCCTATGCGCGCACGGCGGCCTATGACGCCGCCATCTCGACCTGGTTCGCCGCCCAGCTGGGCGACGCGTTTCCCGCGCGCAAATCCATCTCTGGAGCCCTGGCCCAGACCATGCGTTACGGCGAAAACCCGCATCAGCAGGCGGCCTTCTACCGGACCTCGGACACGCGCCCCGGCGTGGCGACCGCACATCAGCTTCAGGGCAAGGCGCTGAGCTATAACAATATCGCCGATACGGATGCGGCCTTCGAACTGGTGGCCGAATTCCGCGACCGTCCGGCGGTGGCCATCATCAAGCACGCCAATCCGTGCGGCGTGGCGGTGGGCGAATCGCTGAAGGACGCCTATGTGCGCGCCCTGCAATGCGATCCCGTTTCGGCGTTTGGCGGTGTGATCGCGGTGAGCCAGACGCTTGACGCCGACACCGCCCGAGCCATCACCGATATCTTCACCGAGGTGGTGATCGCCCCTGACGCCGACCCGGAGGCCATCGCCATCTTCGCCGCCAAGAAGAACCTGCGTCTTCTGATCGCCAGCGGCCTGCCTGATCCGCTGAAGGGCGGCGAAGTGTTCCGGTCTGTGGCCGGCGGCTTTCTGGTTCAGAGCCGGGACACAGCGCGCATTACAGCCGCCGATCTCAGGATCGTGACAAGGCGTCAGCCCACCCCGACCGAGATCGAGGATATGCTGTTCGCCTTCACCGTGGCCAAGCACGTGAAATCCAACGCGATTGTCTACGCCAAGAACGGACAGACGGCCGGTATCGGCGCGGGTCAGATGAATCGTCGCGACAGCGCGCGCATCGCCGCCATCCGCGCAGCTGAAGCCGCCGAGACGGCAGGCCTGCCGGAATCGCTGGCCAAGGGTTCGGCCTGTGCGTCCGAAGCCTTTTTCCCCTTCGCCGACGGCCTGCTGCAGGCCGTGGAGGCCGGCGCGACGGCGGTGATCCAGCCAGGCGGCTCCATTCGCGATGCAGACGTTATCGCCGCTGCGGATGAGGCGGGCGTGACCATGGCGTTCACGGGCGTTCGTGTTTTCCGTCACTAGTCCATTGATGGAGCCGCGCTCATGGCGCGCTCCCCGCCAGGAATCCCCGTCATGACCGGTCCAGCTCCCAAATCCGTCGGCATGGTCAGCCTGGGCTGTCCCAAAGCCCTGGTGGATTCCGAGCGCATCCTGACTCGCCTTCGGGCGGACGGATATCAGACCGTGGGCGACTATGCCGAGGCGGACGCCGTGATCGTCAACACCTGCGCCTTTCTCGACTCCGCACGCGAGGAAAGCCTGGAGGCGATTGCGGAGGCGCAGGCCTCTGGCCGTCCGGTCATTGTCACCGGCTGCATGGGGTCCGAAGCCGGATTGATCCGGGAGCGGTTCCCCGACATCGCCGCCATCACCGGGGCTCAGGCCTATGACGCGGTGGTGGAAGCGGTGCATCGTTCTGCGCCGCAGCCCTTCGCCGAGCTGATCCCGACTCCGCCAGCCGGGCTGAAACTGACGCCGAAGCACTATGCCTATCTGAAGATTTCGGAAGGCTGCGATCATCGGTGCAGTTTCTGCATCATCCCGTCTCTGCGCGGCGATCTGGCGTCGCGCCCTGTCGCCGAGGTGTTGACCGAGGCTGAAGCCCTGGTGGCGCGCGGCGTCAAGGAACTTCTGGTGGTGGCGCAGGACACCTCCGCCTATGGTCTGGACATCAAGTATCAGACCGGCCAATGGCGCGGACAAGAATGGGCCGCCAATCTGGAAGACCTGTCGCAGGGTCTGGGCGAGTTGGGCGTCTGGGTGCGAATGCATTACGTCTACCCGTATCCCCATGTGGACCGGATCATTCCCCTGATGGCGCAGGGCAAGATCCTGCCCTATCTGGACATTCCGTTCCAGCACGCCAGCCCATCCGTATTGAAGGCGATGAAGCGCCCCGCCAATCAGGAAAAGACTCTGGACCGACTGGCGGCGTGGCGCGCGATCTCGCCCAAACTGACCATCCGCTCGACCTTTGTGGTGGGCTTTCCCGGCGAAACGGAAGCCGATTTCGACTTTCTGCTGGACTGGCTGCAGGAGGCCCAGCTCGATCGCGTGGGCTGTTTCGCCTATGAAAACGTCAAGGGCGCCGCAGCAAACGACCTGCCCGACCATGTGCCGGAGGCGGTCAAGCAGGACCGCCGCGCCCGCTTCATGGCGGCGTCAGAGAAGATCAGCCGCGCCAGGATGAAGAAGAAGTTGGGCCACGTCATGGACGTGCTGGTGGATCAGGTGCGCCCCGACGGCGTCGCCATCGCCCGCAGCGCCGCTGATGCGCCGGAAATCGACGGGGTGGTCTATGTCCGCGACGCCGCCCGTCTGAAGGTGGGCGAGTTTGCGCGCGTCCGTATCGAACAGACCGACGCCTTCGATCTTCAGGCCGCCCCGGTGGGGCCGCCTGAGCGGCGGATGCACCGGGTCATTACGCGGATCTAGGGCTTGCCGGGAAAAAGCGGAATCCGGTTTTCCCGTCCAGACAGACGACCCTTGGAAAAAAAACCGAGAGTCTGTCTTGTGTCGTTTGAGCCGGACAGGTTCTAGAGCGTGGCCTCTATCAGGGCGGCGTAGTCGTCCGCCGTGGGCTTCTTCACTGCGGTGAAGTGGGCCAGGTCGGATATGGCGTAGTGCACGATGTCGCCGATCATGTCGGAGGTGACGCCAAGGCTGGACAGGTTCGAAGGCAGGCCGAGCCGGGCGTTCAGATCGCGTGCAGCATCGGCCAGGTCAGCAGAGGGGGCAATGCCGAAACAGCGCTTGAGGCGCGCATATTTTTCCGGCGCGGCGCCTTCCGAAAAACGCAGGACAGCGGGCAGATAGAGTGCGTTCAGCGTGCCGTGGTGCAGCCGAAGGCCCGGCAGGCGTCCGCTGGCGTGGCTCAGCGCATGGACCGCGCCGAGACCCTTGGCGAAGGCGAGCGCGCCCTCCAGCGAGGCCATCATCATATGCCACCGCGCGTCGCGATCAGAGCCGTCGGACACGGCGCTGGCCAGCCAACCGTCGGCCACGGCCCGCTCCACCCCGTCATAACCGATCGCCTCCAGCGGGGGGTTGACGCTGGGCGCGAGCACGGCCTCGATGCAGTGGATCACCGCGTCCATGCCTGTGGCGGCGGTCAGAAGCGAGGGCAGGCCAAGCGTCATTTCCGGATCGCACAGCGAAATGGGCGGGATCAGGTGAGGAGAGATGATGGTCTCCTTTCGTCCGCTTTTCAGAATGACGACGGCGCCGACCGAAACTTCCGAACCCGTGCCCGATGTGGTGGGAATGGCGATGATGGGGGCGACCTTGCCGATGAATTTCCCGCCCCGCACACTGGCGCCGAAACGCTCCAGGGGGCCTTCGTGAGTCGCCATCAGGGCGACCGCCTTGGCCAGATCCATGGGCGAGCCGCCGCCCAGCGCCACCAGTCCGTCACAGCCATTGGCCTTGTAGAGGGCTGTGGCCGCTGTGACATTGGCCTCTTCGGGGTTGGAGGGGGTCTCGTCATAGGTCGCGACGAACGGGATCTTTTCATTGACCGCCCGCACATGGTCTGCCGCGCCGGCGGCCACCAGGCCCTTGTCCGTCACCAGCATGGGGCGCGTGACGCCGAGTTTTTCGAGCGAGGCGTCCAGTTGCTTGATGGCGCCGAAATCGAACTGGGCGGTGTTGACGAGCGAGATGACGGCCATGGCGGGTGGTCCTTGATGAGTCACGTCCGCAACGGGCGGACGTGGAGACAGACTTGGCCCCATCCTGAAGGCATTCCCTTGGGCAAGGGAAGGGCGCCCATAACGTAAACCCGACTGAAAGGTGCGTCGGGTTAGAAGGCTTCATGCAATTTGACCTGATCGCCCCTGAAGACCTGACCCCGGACGACGCCGCCCAGTGGCGTCGCCTGGCGGCGGCTCACGCCGATACGGCCAGCCCCTTCCTCGGCCCTGACTGGCCAAGGCTGGTCGCACGGTGCGGCGGGCCGGATGCGCGCCGCGCCCGGATACTGGTGATTCGCGACGGCGCCGAGGCGGTCGGCTTCATGGCGGCGCGGATAGGTCCGTTCAGCGCCCGTGCGGTCGGCGCCCCATTCAGCGACTACCAGGGCGTCGTTCTCAAGCCCGGTCTTGATCTGACCCCGCGTCAGATCGTCCAGGCGCTGAAAATCCAGCGCCTCGATCTGAACAACACTCCGCTTTCGTCGCCCTTCTTCGCCGCGGGACTGAAGGGCGCAGACGAATCCCTCGTCATCGACCTGTCGGAAGGCTACGAGGCCTATGCCGCCCAGCGCCGGTCTGCGGGGACGGACATCCTTCAGGATAGCGCCAAGAAGCGCCGCAAGATGCAGCGCGAGCACGGCGAGGTCGTCTTTACGCCCATGGTGCGCGATCCGGCTGTGCTTGACCTGTTGTTTGACTGGAAGCGGCGGCAATATGGACTGACCCGCCAGACAGACGTGCTTGCGCCGGACTGGACACGGGCCATGCTGCATCGGCTGTTGGCGAGTGAGGATCCCCATCTGGGGGCCGCCCTGTTCACCCTGCATGCGGGGGGCAAGCTTGCCGCCGCCCATCTGGCCATGCGCGGGCCGGATCGACTGCACGCCTGGATCATTGCTCACGACGACGCCTTCGCCCGCTATTCGCCGGGCTGCGTGCTGATCTGCGACATCATCCAGTGGGGACCGCCCCAGGGCTTCATCGAGATGGATCTGGGGCCCGGTGATTTCAGCTTCAAGCGTCGTCTGGCCAATCAGAAGCGCCCCGTCGGCTATGGATATGTCGGTCGCCCCCTCCCGGCCACCTGGCTGCGCGCCGCCGCCTATGGCGTGCGCGGCGTGGCGGAGGCCTTGCCGCTGGGCCGTTACAGTGCGCTTCCGGGCAAGGCGATGCGCAGGCTCGACCGGATTGCAAGCCTCTGAACGATCTGCAATGTCGGTTCCGGTAGCGGCGCAGGCGTCAGACGGGCTAGACTTGGCGCCTGATGTCTGGAGCTTTCGACGTGATCCTCAACAAGCTTTCCTATCGCCCCGACCTGAAGGCTGCCTGGCGCTCTGTGGCGGCGGCGTCATTCGTGATCGTTTTTGCGGCACTGCCCGCGGCCTCCTGCGGGCCCAAGGCCGCGACGGTGAGCCCGGCGGCCAGCGCCGCCGAGGCGGACGCCTTTCTGGCCAAGACCGCCAAGGAGCCGGGTGTAAAGGTTCTGCCGTCGGGGCTGCAATACAAGATCGTCTCATCAGGGCCTGACACCGGACCCCATCCGGGGCCGCGCGACGAGGTGAAGGTGGACTATGTGGGGTCCCTGCCCAGCGGACAGGTGTTTGATTCCAGCATTGACCGCGGCACGCCTGCGGTCATGAGCCTTTCAGGTCTGGTGCCCGCCTGGCAGGAAGCCATTCCCCTGATGCGTCCGGGTGATGGATGGATCATCTATTCGCCGCCCAGCCTGGGCTACGGGGCGGAAGGCGCCGGCGGCGTGATCCCGCCCAATTCGGCGCTGGTCTTCAAGATCAAGCTTCTGGGCGTGCTGCCCGCCGGGGCTGCACGGGGGTGACCCCCTCGGGCGACGCCTTCACCGTCTTTCAACTCGCGGCGCTGTTTGTGGGACTGGTGGCGGTGGTGGGCGTCGTCAATCACCGGACCCTGCGTCTTCCGCCCGGCGTGGCCATGTTGCTGGCGGGCCTGATCGGGGCGCTGACGATCCGGCTGGCTGCGACAAGCCTTGTCGGCGCCGGACAGGTCGTCAGAGCGGTGGCGCAGGTGGATTTCCGCGCGACCGTGCTGGGCTATATGCTGGCTTTTCTGCTGTTCGCGGGGGCCATGCATGTTGATTTCGGCGAGATGCGTCGCCAGCGTTTCACCATCTTCAGTCTCGCCACCGCCGGGGTGTTGGTCTCGACATTGATTGTAGGGTTTGGCGTCTACGCGATTTCGCAGGGGCTGGGTCTGGCCCTGCCCCTGCCTTACGCCTTTGTCTTCGCCGCCCTGATCAGCGCGACCGACCCGGTCGCCGTTCTGGCCACCGTGCGGCGCGGCGGATTGTCCGCCCGGCTGACGGCGGTGCTGCAGGGCGAAGCCCTGTTCAATGATGGTGTCGCCATCGTGGTCTTCACCGCCGCCGTTGCTCTGGCGGCAGGATCGGGCGCGCCGGATCCACTGCGGGCGCTCATGGCGGTCGGGGCCTCCGCCACGGGCGGACTGGTGATCGGGCTCGCCGGGGGTTGGGCCGCAAGGCTGGGTCTGAAGCGCCTGGATGATGCCGCGATCGAGGTGGCGGTGACGCTGGCCTGCGCCATGGGGGTCTATGGCCTGGCCAATGCGTTAGACGTATCGGGCGCCATAGCAGCTGTGGCGGCGGGTCTGATTGTCGGCGACGATTCGCGATCGCGGCGACAGACCCGCGGGTTCTGGCTGCTGGTGGACGAACTGCTCAATGCCCTGTTGTTCCTGATTTTGGGCCTGCAACTGCTCGTCCTGCCGTTCGAATTGCGACAGGCGTGGCTCTGGGCGGCGGCGGTTCCGCTGGTTCTGGCGGCGCGCTGGCTCGTGGTGCTGCCGTGGGGCGCCTATTTCCGTCTCCGGGAGGCCGAGCGCGGCGCGGCCCTGATCCTGACCTGGGGCGGATTGCGTGGCGCCCTGAGCCTTGCCCTGGCGCTGAGCCTGCCGTTCGGCCTGCAGCGCGACGCCGTGATCGGGTTGACCTATGCGGTGGTGATCTTTTCTGTGGCCGTGCAAGGGCTGACATTCCGACCTCTGGCGATGATCTGGGGCGCCAGACGACTTCCCCAAACCGACAGCGCCGTTTAAAGCTGAGGCCCATGTTTTCATTCTTCGCAAACCCCGCCCGTTTCATGGTCCTGTCGCGCTGGTTGGCGCCGCTTCTGGGCGCAGCGGCGGCGGTCTGCCTGGTCCTTGGCCTCTATCTGGCGGCCATGGCGCCTGTGGACTATCAGCAGGGCGAGACCGTGCGGATCATGTTCGTTCATGTGCCGGCCGCATGGATGGGGCTCTTCTGTTACATGTGTCTGGCGGGCGCGAGCTTTGTGGGGCTGGTGTTTCGTCACTCGCTGGCCGATGTGGCGGCGCGGGCGGCGGCGCCGATGGGCGCGACCTTTACCGCGCTTGCGCTCGTGACCGGCTCGCTGTGGGGGCGTCCCATGTGGGGAACCTGGTGGGCCTGGGGCGATGCGCGCCTGACGTCTGAGTTCATCCTGTTCGTCTTCTATCTGGGCTATATGGCTCTGCACATGGCGATCGACGACGAGGCCAGGTCGGCTCGCGCCGCCGCGATCCTGGCCATGGTCGGCGTGGTGAACCTGCCGGTGGTGCATTTCTCCGTTGAGTGGTGGAACTCGCTGCATCAGGGCGCCAGCGTCCTGCGCAAGGGCGGTCCGGCCATGCCCAAGGTTTATCTGATCCCGCTTTTATTGATGACGCTGGGCTACACGACCCTGTTCGGCTCGCTATGGCTCGTGCAGATCCGGGCGGCGGTGTGGAAAAAGCGGGCCAACGCCCTGACCCGCGCCCAGGCGGAGGCGTGAAACGATGAGCGATCTGATCCACGTCTTCGCCGGGCGCTACGCCGCCTACATCCTGCCCGCCTGGGGCCTGTCGATCCTGGCTCTGGCCTGGATGACGGCCAGCGCCGTTCTGACCGCGCATCGCTGGCGCAAGGCGGCGCAGGCCCGGGACGCCCTTTCGGACGGAGATCCGCCGCTGTGAGCGCCAAACACTGGCTGGCCCTGGCGCCGGTTGTCGTCCTGGCGGCGCTGGCCATGTTGTTCGGCGTCTATGGCCTCAATCATGATCCCCATGTGCTTCCCGAAGCGATGGTGGGAAAGCCGGTTCCCGCACTGACCTTGCCGCGTCTTGACACGGGCGCGCCTGAACCCTTGAAAGCGCATCTGAAGGGCGTCACCCTGGTCAACCTCTTCGCCTCCTGGTGCGCGCCCTGCGTGGCCGAAAACAACTCCCTGATGGCGCTGAAGGCGAGCGGCGTGCGCATTGTGGGCGTCGCCTACAAGGACAAACCGGGCCAGGTCCGCGCCTTTCTGGCGCGACTGGGCGATCCGTTCGACACGGTGCTGCTCGACGCCGACGGTGCGGCAGGGGTGGAGTTCGGCGTATCCGGGGTGCCGGAAACCTTCGTTGTGAACGCGAAGGGCAAGATCATCGCCAAACATGCCGGAGAGCTGACCCCGGATGTGGCTGACAAGCTTCTGGCGACCGCCAGCGAACCGCGTTAGGGCGGTATTAACCATAATCACCTCATGGCTTGAGGCCTTGACCCTACACCCTTGAGGCGAACCGCCGTGGCGGACCTGCGTATCCCATCTTCGGCGCCTGCGGCCCAGGGCGTTCGCGCGCCCCAGCGGAGCGAAGCTGCGCGCGCGGCGCAGCGGGCCTTTTTTGATGCTGCGCGAACCACGACCGCCCCGGTCAGCGCGACTCAGGCCAAACCCGCCGCAGCGCCCGTTCAGGCCGCGCGAACGCCGGTGCCGAGTCCCCAGGTCCAGAGCGCTGCATCGTCCAGCGCGACACCCACGCGTCTGGCGCGACCCGGCTCCATTCTCAACATTCTCGTCTAGGCTCCAAGCGCAATCCGCCGGTTGATTGAGTTTGCAGCCTAGGCGAACTTCGCCGCCCGGCGGGCGACCTCGCGGGTCAGATGTGCATTCTGCTGTGGCGACAATCGGTCGCGCAAGGCCGGGAAGGTCAGACCTTCTTCCCGGTCGGCATGGCGGCGGAACTGGGTGTGCAGGGCGCGAACGGCTTCGCCCCAGGACGGGTCTGTGCGGTCCAGCGCGCCAATGGCGTGGATCTTGGATCTGAAATCGAAATGCTCGGAGGCCAAAAGCCGCGCATCCTTCTCGCCTTCGGCCTGGCTCAAGGTCGGATAGACGACAGCCTCTTCCGCATAGGCGTGGCGCGAAAGGGTCTGGTCCAGTTTGCGAAACAGTTTGGCGCGGCGGGCGTGCTCGGTCTCGCCCGAGGACAGGATCTGCTCGAACAGGTCTTCCACATGGCGATGGTCGGAGGCCAGGGCCTCCACCCAGTCCCCGACCGCGCCGATGACCGCCTCTGTCGCCGCCTTGCGACTCATGGAGGCGGCCAGACCTGCAGCGAAGCCCAGAAGGGCTACGCCGGCCAGTGTGGCCATGGGTCCGCGACCCGTATCGAGCGCGGCGCGGCCAAAGGACTGCATGGCCTCTTCGCTGCGCTTTTTCAGGTCGCCAGCGACGTCTTCGAGATGTTGCGACCGTTTGGGCATGATCAAGTTCCGAGCTTCAGACGTCATTATAGCCAGGACGGGCTTGCGCGTCCGCCTGTGTTTAGCCACTTGTGCGACATGGTGATTACCGCCCTCTCAACGAAGACGCCTTTGGCGAAAATCTGTGGCCTGTCGACAGAGGCGGACGTGGCGACGGCGCTTGCGGGCGGTGCGGCCTTTATCGGCTTTGTCGTGTTTGCGCCAAGTCCGCGCCATGTGACGCCTGAACGCGCCGGGCGACTGGCTGACCCTGCCCGCGGGCGCGCGGCGATCGTGGCGGTGACGGTGGACGCAGACGATGCCCTGATCGACCAGATCGCCCAGGACATGCGCCCCGATTATATTCAACTCCACGGCAAGGAGGACGCCGAGCGCGTCCGACAGGTCAAGGCCCGCACGGGGCTGAAGGTCATCAAGGCGGTCAGGGTGGGCGGGTCTGCGGATATAGACGCTGCGCGCGGCTTCGACGGCGTGGCTGATCTGATCCTGTATGACGCCCAGGCGCCGAAGGGCGCGGTGCTGC
>CAIOJR010000027.1 GCA_903858685.1 uncultured Caulobacterales bacterium
CCGGTTCTGCCGGTGCGGGCCACTCAATACGAAAACCGCTCCAGCACGGCCCGGCTTCAACCAGCATCAGGTCCTGGGCAAAGTGTGCCGGGTAGTCCTTTAGGATGATGTACCGTTTGATGGTTCCGTCTGCGGCGGTAAACATCGACCGAAGCAGCGCGATTTCCGATTCGGTCACCACTTTCTTGGGCCAGTCGACATCGCGCTTGGCCCGGCGCCATGCCGCGGACAGACGATCGTGAGCGCCGGCCAATCGGCCTACACCCGAGATCACCATCGGGTTGCGCTTGCGCTGATCCAGCGCGGACTCCAGTTCCTTGATCCCGCCAGTCGCAAACAAAAGAGCCTCAAGGTCGTCTGAGTTTACTGTCACATCGGGCATCTCGCCCTCCTTTTCTGTTTCGCGCCACGCGGCGCGTTGCCACCCTTACCCTGATCCTGTTGCCTCCGCCGAGGGTTTGCCGATGCTGGAGCCTATACATCTTGGGGAGCTACCAGCTACAGAGGGTGGCGTTGTCCAGCCGCGCACTTCGGCTGGTTTGAATGGGCGGACCCCAAACTTGTCAGGCGACGCCATATTCTTCGGCGATCGTGCCCGCGTTGCCTCGAAACTTCTTCGCTTCAGCCTCATCCTCTTCGGCTTCCTGCCTCAGCTTAATGAGGTCGCGCCGCCGTAGATAGCCCAGAGCGCCGGTGACGGTGTCGACCAGATCGTCGTGCTTGCCCGTGGGAAATTTCTCCACCGCCGAGATCACCATTTCCGTCCAGGCCCGCCAGACACCACGATCGTGCAGGAATGGTGCGTAGATCAGGTTGCCGGCGAACAGCGGCACCACTGCATGGGCGCGAGCCTGCTTATCGGTTACGGGGGTGTCGAGTTCGATGATGAAATCGCCGGCCTTCATGTGGCGGACAAGCTCGTCGCGAACCCACACGCCCCCGGCCTTGTTCTCGATCACCAGGATGTCAGTTTTCCAGGCGAGGCAAGATGACAGCACCTTGGCCAGCAGTTCGTTGAAGGACAGGCGTTCCTGCCACGCACCGCACAGCATGGCGCACGGCGTACCGGCCGGGTTTTGAAACACGCCCCAGCGGGTCATCGCACTGTAGTCGTTGGCCTCCTTTTTCGTGAACGCCGTATCGAGATAGGCGACCTGCAACTCCCAGTCCGGGTAGCGGGCTCCATTGCTGGTGGTCCATTCCTCGATCGCGTCATCCGGCGGCCAAGCCTGCCACCAGTGCCGTTTGATGATACCGCCGCCACGTGGCTCAGGTCTTTGCTGAACCTGTCCGCTAAAGGCATAAGGTCCTAATGACTCGTCTTTTATTCTCTGCGACTGAGGAATCATTTCAGGCCAGAACGACTCGCCTTCGACTGATCGCGGGTCGGTCCAGAACTGTGCGCCGTTGACGTAGGTTGTGCAGTGCCGGTCGGATTCATAATAAGCCGGAATGCAGAGATGCACGGCCGTCGGGTCATCCATGAAATTTTCCAGCCAGTAGCCGGATAGGTCGTCTTCGCCCTGGCGCTGCATCACCATGACTTCTGCGGCATTCACCGGGTCGTTGGAGCGCGTCTGCCAGATTTCCCGGTAGTTGCGAACCACCTGCTCCCTGATCTTGTCCGACTCGATCTCGTCCGTCTTATGCGGGTCGTCGAGGATCTTGATC
>CAIOJR010000028.1 GCA_903858685.1 uncultured Caulobacterales bacterium
GTCCCATGTCCCGCACCCTGATCACCTCGGCCTTGCCCTATATCAACGGGATCAAGCACCTTGGGAATCTGGCGGGTTCCATGCTGCCCGCCGATGTCTATGCCCGCTTCAAGCGGGCCGAAGCCGCCATGGATGGCGGCGAGGTGCTGTTCATCTGCGCCACCGACGAGCACGGCACGCCCGCCGAACTGGCCGCCGCCGCGACTGGACAGGACGTGCGCACCTATTGTGATGAGCAGCATGACCTGCAAAAGCGTGTCGCGGCGCAGTTCGGACTGAGCTTCGACTGGTTTGGCCGCTCGTCCAGCCCGCAAAATCGCGATCTGACCCAGCATTTTGCGGCCGTTCTCGAGGCCAACGGCCTGATCGAAGAGCGGCTGGACAAGATGATCTACTCCATCGACGACGCCCGCTTTCTGCCGGATCGCTATGTGGAGGGGACCTGCCCCAAATGCGGTTTTGAAAAGGCGCGGGGCGATCAGTGCGACAATTGCGGTTCGCTTCTGGACCCGATCGATCTGATCAATCCCTATTCGTCGGTCTCAGGCTCTCGCAATCTGGAGGTTCGCGACACACGCCACCTTTATCTATTGCAATCCAAGCTGCAGGACCGGATCCGCGCCTTTATCGACAGCCGTCAGAACTGGCCGCTGCTGACGCGCTCCATCGCCTACAAATTCCTGGATGAAGGCCTGATCGACCGGGGCATCACGCGCGATCTGCGCTGGGGCGTGCCGGTGGCCAAGAACGGCGTGGCGCGGCCGGGCTTCGAGGAAAAGGTCTTCTATGTCTGGTTCGATGCGCCCATCGAATATATCGGCGCGACCGGTGAATGGGCGGAGCAGACCGGCAATGACTGGGAACGCTGGTGGCGAACCGACAAGGGCGCGGACGATGTCCGCTATGTCGAGGTCATGGGCAAGGACAATGTGGCCTTCCACACGGTCAGTTTTCCGGTCACGCTTCTGGGTTCGGAAGAGCCGTGGAAGACGGTCGACATGCTCAAGAGCTTCAACTGGCTCAACTGGTATGGCGGCAAGTTCTCCACATCCCAAAGGCGCGGCGTGTTCATGGATGCAGCGCTGGAGCTGTTGCCCGCAGACTATTGGCGCTGGTATCTGACCGCCCAGGCGCCGGAATCGAGCGACACCGCCTTTACCTGGGAGCAGTTCCAGGCCGTGGTGAACAAGGATCTGGCCGATGTGCTGGGCAATTTCGTCAACCGCATCCTGAAGTTCACCGAGGCCCGCTTTGACGGCGCATCGCCTCAGGGCGGCGAGGCCGGTCCGCTGGAACAGGCGCTTCTGGCCAGGCTTGCCGATCAACTCCAGCAGTTGAACGAGGCTCTGGAACAGATTGAGGTGCGCAAGGCGGCTCAGGCGGTTCGTCAGATCTGGGTCCTGGGAAATGAATACCTCCAGGAGGCCGCGCCCTGGACAGCGGTGAAGACGGATCGGGAGCGTGCGGCGGTGATCGTTCGCACGGCCCTGGGTCTGGTGGGGCTTTACGCCCGGCTGGCCCGTCCGTTCATACCGTTCGCGGCGCAGACCATAGCCGAGGCCGTGGGCGAGCAGGCGCGCCTGGATCACTGGCCGACGGCGGATCTGGCGGATATCGTTCTGAAAGGGCTGGAGCCGGGTCGCGCGATCCGCACGCCTGAGGTTCTCTTCCGCAAGGTGGAAGACGTCCAGGTCGCCGAATGGGCGGCGCAATTTGGCGGCGCCGACGCCTGAACCCACGGGGCGCGCGGCGGACGGGTCCTACCAGCCGGGCGCCTTCGACCGCGGCTTGGCGGCGGTCTTGGTCGCAGGGGGTGAGCGCCCGCGAACAAACCAGCCGATGACGACCCCTGCGATCAGCAGCAGGAGCGCCACGCCAAAGATGCGCCCGTTATTGTCATTGGCGGGGGCGGCGGGCTGGACGGCGCCGCCGCAGATCAGTTCCGGTCCCGAGGCGACGATGACGCACACATTGGCCTTGATGGGTTCGTTCGCGCCGGCGCGCGGCGTCAGCGTCCAGTAGAACCCTGTCGCCTGTCCGGCTTTCAGCGGCTGGGCCTGGGTGAGCGGCGACTGGCTTGAATAGGCGTCGGCGCTCAGTCCCGCCGTTGCGGTGATGGGCGCGTCGGGGGCCGTCAGACCCTGTTCCACAGCCGCCTTGCGAACAGCGTCCGTGAACCCGCCCGACAGGACCAGCGCCGCCTGCCCGCCAGATGCGCCCTGCGGCGGGGTGAGCGTCGCGCCTTGCGACAGGGCGTCCCCCAGCGCCAGTTGCAGCGCGTCCAGACGCCGCGTCCGATCAGCCTTGGCGTCCGGCTTGGCTTGCCCCAGGGCAGGCTTGAGCGCAGCCGCCTTGTGGAGGTTGGAATGGGCGGCTTTGGGCGCCGCCGCGACCTTGGCGGCCGGGGGAAGGCGCCTGTGATGCGGTGCTGCGTGCGGTGCGGCGGCCAGCCTGTGGCCGGGCTGGAGCACGTCGTGACGGCGGTGGCGGCGGGCGCCCTCTGACCGCCTGTCCGCCCATGTCTGGGTGTCGTCCATTCGCGAGCCGCCGCCCCGCGCCCCGGTGCGGGGCGGATTGGGGATGGGCGCCATGACGCCGCCCGGCATGGAGCCGTCCGGAGAATAGGCTTCTGTCGCGGGCGATGGCGGCGCAGCGCTCGGCGCCGCGGGCGGGGCTGGATCGGGCTGGGCGGGCGCAGGCGCGGCGCTGGGCGCTGACCCGGTCGTCTCCACAGCCGGCGGCGGCGCGGGCGGCGGCGCATCATAAGACGGCGTGGGGTAGGGGCGTTGTTCGCAACCGGACAGGGCCAGGGCCGTGGCCGTGCAAAGCAACATTGCATAACGGGCGGTTGCTGATTTCGCCTGTCCGATCATTACGCCTATCCGCCTGTTTTACCCGGTCTGATCGTCAGTCGATCGCCCAGACCACTCCACTGCGCGCAGCAGAGCGCCGCCGTGGGCGGCAAATCAACTGGGTTCGCGTCAATCGGGAAGTCGGTCCGGCAGACCTGCCGCCTGACTTGCGGCGAACAGGGCCACCGCTGCGGCGGATGATACGTTCAGGCTCTCAAACCCGCCGGGCATCGGGATGCGGGCAAGCACGTCGCATCGCTCCGACACCAGCCGACGCAGACCTTCCCCCTCCGAACCAAAGACCAGAACGGTGGGGGCCCCATCCAGCGCATCGGTCAGCGAGGTGGAGGATTCGCCCGCCAGTCCGACGACCCGCCACCCGGCTTCGGCGAGGGTGTCGAGCGCGCGGGACAGGTTTGTCACCTGAGCGCATGGCAGTCGCTCGAGCGCGCCGGCGGCCGCCTTGGCCAGAGCCCCTGCGAGCGGCGGCGCGCGCCGATCCTGCAGAATCACGCCCTTGGCGCCAAAGGCCGCGGCGGAACGGAAAATGGCGCCGACATTTTGCGGATCGGTCACCTGATCCAGCATGATCAGCACTCCGGTCGCGCTTTCCGCCAGGGTTTCGAGGTCTGCGGGCTCCAGCGGCGGCGTATTGATCGCGACGCCCTGATGAGATGCGCCTTGCGGCAAGACCTGACTGATATCGCCATTCTGCACGATGGTGATCCCAAGGTCGATCGCCAGGGGGCGTCCATTGGAGTCTCGCAAGTGACTGATCTGCTTTGCTCTTTCAGCCGTCGCCAGTACGCGTTTGGGCGCGGGGCGCGCGGGATTGACGAGGGCCGCTTCGACCGCGTGCCATCCCCATACCCACTGATCAGGGTCGCTTGGCCCTGTCCTCTTGTACTGTGGACGGCCTCCTTTTTGAGGAGATTGACGATATCCTTCATCAGACTGACGAACTGGGGTGTTCCGGTCGTTGCGTTCCCGAAAAGACGACACTATAAGACGCGCTCCGATTTGGGGTCTCCACTGCGGAGCGGGGTCTAGCACGCCGTGCAGCAGTCGGAGGTCTTTTTATTCCGGACAGGTGAAATGCCGCTGTGAGGCTTCATTTCCATCTGGCCGGTACGGCGGCCCGGCCCGAAAGGGACGGGTGGCCGTTGGAGGGGTGGCCGAGCGGTCAATGGCAGCAGACTGTAAATCTGCCGACGAATGTCTACGTTGGTTCGAATCCAACCCCCTCCACCACCATTCCGCCGGGACCGGCGTCTTTCCGATCAGGAAAGCGTCGGTCCCGGCGCTCGATTAAAGTCTGGGAGATGACGGGCCGGATCCTTGATCTGGTCGGCGCAAGCCGGATCTGCCAGGCGACCAAGATCGGCGGGTATAGCACAATGGTAGTGCAGCAGCCTTCCAAGCTGAGGATGCCGGTTCGATCCCGGCTACCCGCTCCAAATATAACAGCAACCCAATTAGCACGCGCCGCCGCGAA
>CAIOJR010000029.1 GCA_903858685.1 uncultured Caulobacterales bacterium
GGAGTCGGGCTGGATCGACGCCCGCCCGCGCGCTGGCCAGACGACCGGCGCGTATACCCACCCTGTCACAGCGGACCGCCATCCATTAGACATCATGAATTGCATGGGGGAACGACGAGACATTCTGACCCGCGCGCAAAAGCTCGGCCACGCCGTACACCAGATGATGGCCCAACCGCTGGGCACGCTTCTGGCCGACACGCCCCTGACGCTCGCCGAGACGGCGTCGATCTTCGGCGAAGGGCTGGTGTTCGAACGCCTGCTGGCCGACGTCTCTGCGCAGGAGCGGCGCGCCCTGCTGGCGGGACGAATCGAGGATGGCCTGAACACGGTGGTCCGCCAGATCAGCTTCCACCGGTTTGAGACCCGCTTTCACGCGGCGCGCCAGTCGGGCGAGCTTAGCCCGGACGCGATTGGCGCCCTTTGGCTGGACATCATGGGCGAAAGCCTGGGTCCAGCGATCAATCTCAATGCGGGTTATGAGCACTACTGGTCCTATGTCAGCCACTTCGTGCATGCGCCCTTCTATGTCTATGCCTATGCCTTTGGCGATCTCCTGGTGTCGGCCCTGATGGAGAAGCGACGCCAGGACCCGGCCGGCTTCGCACCGCTCTATGAGGCCCTGTTGTCGGCCGGCGGCTCCAGGACCTATGTCGAGGCGTTGGCGCCGTTCGGGCTCGATCCGCGCGACAAGAGCTTCTGGGCGCAAGGGTGCAGCCGACTGGAACGGCTGATTGACGAGTTTGAGGCCCTGGGCGACTGAACATCCCGCGGCACGACAGATTTTTCTGCCGCCGCGCGTTTTGCCGCGGCTGAGCGCTGGCGTTCGGGCGGGGGCGTTCGCATATTGCCCTCATGGCCAATGACGACGACATGCGCGACCCCGAGCGGGACAGACTGACCGGGCGCGTGCGGCGCTTCGCCCAGGTGGGGGTTGGATTGGCAGGCGCAGGGGCCCAGCTGTCCGCCAACCGCCTGTTTGGCGCCGAAGACGCAGATGGCCGCAACGCCCGGGCGATCAAGGCCGCACTGGGCAATCTGAAAGGGCCGTTGATGAAGGCGGCCCAGATGTTCGCCACCGTGCCGGACCTGTTGCCGCCCGAACTCGCCGCCGAGCTTGGGGAGCTGCAGACCAATGCGCCGTCCATGGGGCGACCGTTTGTGCGCCGGCGCATGGCCTCTGAACTGGGACCGGACTGGGCGTCGCGTTTCAAGCGCTTTGAACTGGACGCGGCCCACGCCGCCTCGCTGGGTCAGGTGCACCGGGCCGAGACTGACAGCGGCCAGCGACTTGCGGTGAAGCTGCAATATCCCGAGATGCAAAGCGCAGTGGAGAGTGATCTGGGTCAGCTCCGCGCCCTGATCGCCCTGTTCAAACGCCTGGACGGCGCCATTGATCCCAGCGAGATCGCGGACGAAATCGGCGCCAGGCTGCGCGAAGAGCTGGACTATGAGCGCGAGGCCCGCCTGATGCGCCTCTATCGCAACTTCTTTGCCGACCGGGACGATATTCGCACGCCAGAACCGGTGGAGACGCTGTCGACCCGCCGACTGCTGACCATGACCTGGCTGGACGGACAGGGCCTGTTGAGCTTTCGCGACGCTCCCCTGGAGGTGCGCAACCGCATTGCCAAACTGTTGTTCGACGCCTGGTGGCGGCCCATGACCCGAATGGGCGTGATCCATGGCGACCCGCATCTGGGCAACTATTCGCTGACCCCGGGGGGCGAGGCGCTCAACCTGCTCGATTTCGGCTGTGTGCGCATCTTTCCACCCGCCTTCGTGGCGGGCGTGGTGAAACTCTATCGCGGTCTGGCGCAGGATGATCGCGAAGCGCAGCGCCAGGCCTATCTGAGCTGGGGATTTCGCAACCTGACAGACGATCTGGTCGATGTGCTGAACGTCTGGGCGCGCTTCATCTACGGTCCACTGCTGGATGACCGGGTGCGCACGGTCGCCGACGGGGTGGCGCCTGGCCAATATGGTCGGGCGGAGGCCTTCAAAGTGCGAAAGGCGCTGAAGGAAAAGGGGCCGGTGACCATACCCCGCGAATTCGTCTTTATGGACCGGGCCGCCATCGGTCTGGGCGCGGCCTTCCTGCATCTGGGCGCAGAGATGAACTGGCGCGCCCTGTTCGAGGCCTCGCTGGAAGGATTTTCCGAAGAGGGGCTGGCCGGACGTCAATCCGCGGCGCTCCTCGCCTGCGGCCTCGATCCCGGGGCTTAAGGCGCGCTTGACCTAGGGTCACACTTTCGCGGCCGTTTTCGGGACGGTAGTCATGGTCGGTGGATCGGGATTTATACAATGTCGGATGATATCAGCGCACCTGGCGGCCGCAAGGTTCCCGAAGGCTATCAGATACTGGACTGGACGCGTGGCTTTGGCCGCCAGATCGGTCCCCTTTATCGCAAGACCTGGGATGATGGCCGACACACCATGGGCATGCGGGTGGAGGAGTATCACGCCAATGGCATGATGAACGCCCATGGCGGCATGCTGATGACCCTGGCGGACGTGGCCTGGGGGCACGTCATTTCGGTGGAGAAGTCCTCCTTCTGGGTCACGGTCCGGTTGAGTTGCGATTTTCTATCCGGCGCCAAGCTGGGCGACTGGGTGGGAGGCGGGCAGCGAGATCGTGGGCGTTGATGATGACCTTTATACCGTTCGGGGCCGACTATGGAGCGCTGACCGCACGGTGATGACAGGCCTTGGCATGTTCAAGGCCGTGGCCCGCCGCGACCCGCATCCCGGTGAAAAGGCCTGGTCAGCCGCTCAGGACAAGAGTTCACGCCCATGACCGACACTCCCGCCGCACCGCTGCGCAGGCCGCGTCCCACCGACCCCGCCATTGTCTCGCCCCTGGGCCCGTTTGAGGGGGCTCGCCCCCCTGCGCCCAACTGGTTTGAAAACGCCATCTCCCGCGCGCCGGAGCGGCGTTTCATCATGGTGGAGGGCGCAAGGATCGAGTTGCTGATCTGGGGCGACGAGGGCAAGCCTGGCTTGTTGTTCATGCATGGCAACGGCGCCCACGCGGATTGGTACAGCTTCATCGCGCCGTTTTTCGCCGATCAATACCGGATTGTCGCCCTGTCCTGGTCAGGCATGGGTCGCTCCGACTGGCGGGAGCGCTACAGCCTGGACCTGTTCCAGCAGGAGGCTCTGGCGGCGGCGGAACATGCCGGACTGTTCGCTCATGCCGAAAAGCCGATCTTCGTCGCCCATTCCTTTGGCGGCGATGTTGCGCTTTGGCTGGCCGCCAGACATGGAGACCGGCTCAAAGCCACCTTGCTGCTCGACAATGTGCCCAGGCCGCCCGAGCTGCGCTGGACCGGGCCGCCCGTCGCCGATGGCCGCGCGCCGCGCGTCCATCCCGATATGACGGCCGCCCTGGCCCGGTTTCGACTGATGCCGCCCCAGGGCTGTGATAATCTCTTTCTGGTTGACTATATTGCCAGAGAGTCCCTGCGTGACGCGCCGCCGGATCTGGGCCCGCCTGGAACCTATATCTGGCGCTTTGACCCTCAACTGTGGATGCGGATCGACCAGATCCGCACCTTCGAGCCGGAAAAGGCCCTCGTTGACGCCAAGTGTCCCATGGCCTTCATCTGGGGCGAGCGGTCGCAGCTTATCCCGACCGCGGCCCTCGACTTCACCCGGATGCACATCCCGGGAGGCACGCCCATGGTCGCGGTGCCGGACGCCGACCATCACCTCATGCTGGATCAACCGCTCGCTACAATTGCATCGATGAGGACCCTTTTTGCAACCTGGCCAGCCGAAAGTTAGGGTTAAATCCGCGACGCATACGCGCTCTTAAGCATTCTGCCCCATTCTTCGTCCTGTATGGGAAGCCACAGAGCGGGTCCGCGGTCATGTTTCAGATAATCGGTCTGGTGTTGTTGTTCGGCCTCGTGTTCGGCAGCTTCATCATCTCCGGCGGCAATATGGGCGTGATCATCGAGGCCGCACCCCACGAACTGATGTGCATTCTGGGCGCCGCCATCGCCAGTTTCCTGATCTCCAACTCGATAACCACGGTCAAGGCGACCGGCGGCGGCATTGGCAAGATCTTCGCCGGTCCCAAATGGAAGGCCCAGGACTATACCGACGTCCTGTCCCTGCTGTTCATCCTGACCAAGATGATGAAGCAAAAGGGCGTGATCGCCGTCGAAGCCCACATTGAAAATCCGGAAGCCAGCACAATCTTCTCGCGCTTCCCCAAGGTTTTGAAGGATCACTTCGCGATCGACTTCATCTGCGACACCTTGCGGATGATGACCATGAACCTGGAAGATCCGCACCAGGTGGAAGACTGCATGGAAAAGCAGCTCGAAAAACACCACCACGAAGCGCTGATGCCCTCGCACGCCCTTCAGTCTCTGGCGGATGCGCTTCCGGCGCTTGGGATCGTGGCCGCCGTGCTCGGCGTGATCAAGACCATGGGCGCCATTACCGAGCCGCCCGAAGTGCTGGGAACCATGATCGGCGGCGCCCTGGTCGGCACCTTCCTCGGCGTGTTCCTCGCCTATGGCATGGTGGCCCCCATGGCGACGCGTCTGAAAGAAATCGTGGATGAGGAGGCTTCGGTCTACACCATCATCCGCTCGGTTCTGGTGGCCCATCTTCACGGCAATGCGGCCCAGATTTCGGTCGAGATCGGTCGCGGCGCAGTGCCCAGCGTCATGCAGCCCAGCTTCTCCGAACTGGAAACCGCGCTGAACGCCGTGCCCGCCGAATAGGGCTGAAACGCACGCCACGCATCACAACATCTTCTCATGACAGGCCGGACGCTATATCGGAAGCGGCCGGTCACGACATCATCCCAGACGCCTTTGCGCCGGGCCTTGTCTGACCTCCACCATGTTCACGACCGGGAAAGCCGGTCGGGCTCGGGAGTCCGCCTGTCAGATGCATATACCCTCGGCTAAACTCGATCAGGTGCTCGACCGGTTCAGGGAGGTGGAGGCGCGCATGTCCGCCGCCACTGACGGCGCCGAGATCGTGCGCCTGTCGCGCGAGCACGCCGAGCTGCGTCCGGTCGCGGAGGCGGTTGACGCCCTGACCCGCATCCGCGCCGAGCGGCAGGATCTGGAGGAGATGGTCTCTGCGGGCGGCGAAATGGCGGCTCTGGCGCGGGACGAAATCCACGACCTTGACCAGAGGCTGCCCCTGGTCGAGCGCGACGTGGCGCTTCTGCTGGCGCCCAAGGACAAGGACGAGAGCGCCTCGGCCATTCTGGAAGTGCGCGCGGGCACCGGCGGTGACGAAGCCGCCCTGTTTGCAGGCGATCTTTTCCGCATGTACCAGCGCTACGCCGCATTGCGCGGCTGGCGGCTGGAGGTGGAGGACATGTCCGAAGGCGAAGCTGGCGGCTTCAAGGAAATCATCGCCTCCATTACCGGGGACGGCGTTTTCGGCCGGATGAAATTCGAAAGCGGCGTGCACCGGGTGCAGCGCGTCCCGGCCACCGAGGCGGGCGGTCGCATTCACACATCCGCCGCAACCGTGGCGGTCCTGCCCCAGCCGGAAAATGTGGAGATCGAGATCAATGACGCCGATCTTCGCATCGACACCTATCGCTCATCGGGCGCCGGCGGACAGCACGTCAACAAGACCGATTCCGCCGTGCGCATCACGCACCTGCCCACCGGCATCGTGGTCACCTCGTCGGAAAAATCGCAGCACCAGAACAGAGCCAAGGCCCTGAAGGTTCTTCAGGCGCGTCTCTATGACATGCAACGCGGACAACTGGACGCAGAGCGCGCCGAAACCCGCAAGCTGCAGGTCGGATCCGGCGACCGGTCCGAACGCATCCGCACCTATAATTTTCCGCAGGGACGCGTCACCGACCACCGGATCAATCTGACCCTTTATAATCTGCCCCGGATTCTGGAAGGCGATGGTCTGGATGAGCTGATCGAGGCGCTGATCACCGAGGATCAGGCCGAGCGTCTGGCCGCTCTTGAGAACGAGTTCCTGTAAGGCGTGACGTCGTTGCATTGCGCCGCCCGTCGGACTAGCGTCCGCACCCTTCACCGCTTCACATGACACGACAGATTCGTCTTGATTCAAGGACCGACGCCCATGGCCGATGACAGCCCGTTCAGCCCTACCTCCTCATCCTCAGGTCAGGCGACGCACACCTCGGACGACGTGCTGAACCAGGCCGCCCAGACGCGTCTTCGTACCATTATCGAGCGGATCGAGCGCCTTGAAGTCGACAAGGCCGCGATCATGAACGACCTCAAGGAGGTCTATGCCGAGGCCAAGGGCGAAGGCTTTGATGTGAAAATCCTTCGCAAGATCGTGCGCATCCGCAAGCAGGACACCGCCAAGCGTCAGGAAGAAGAGGCCCTGATCGACCTCTATCTTTCCGCCATCGGCGGGCTCTAGGTCTGAAGGGGCGACCGCCCTCGAAAAGGCCTGCGCCGCCCACACCCCGTGAGGCGGCGGCCAAGGCGGCGTTGCGGGTGCTGAAAAAGGCCGAGCGCGCCGCCGTCAAGTCGGGAGTCGATCTGACCCCGTGGGAGGGCGATTTCCTCAATGACGTATCCCTGCGCGTCAAGACCTATGGCCGCGCCTTCGCCGATCCGGACAAGGGCGCGCCAGGTCACGCCCTGTCCATGATGCAGGCCTATAAATTGCGTCAGATCCTGGCCAAGGCCAAGGGAGAGGATAAGGGCGGCGGGGCCTCAAGGCGCGGGCATGGCGCCGCGCGACGCGCCCAGAGGGCCGAGCCTGAACCCGAGGATGACTGATCAGGCCATGTCGCCCTGACGCCTGGCCTCGTCCCAACCGGGTTGACCGGCGTCGCCCAGCCCACCGACCCACTGCAGCACCGCCGCCATTTCTGACGGCTTGACCGGCTTGACCAGCCTGCCGTCGGCGCCCGCGCCTTCTGTCCGGTCCGACAGCGTCGCTCTGGACTCGCTGGTCAACAGGATCACCGGGGTTCTCTCCCGACCGCTACGCCATTCGATTTCCCGGATGGCGCGCGTGGCCTGCAGCCCATCCATCATCGGCATGCGCTGATCCATCAGAACCAGATCGAAGGCCTGGGAGATGAACAGGTCGAGAGCGTCACGTCCGCTCTCAGCCACGGTCACATCTGTGGCGAAGGGCGCCAGCATGACACTCATGACCTGACGGTTGACCGGGTGGTGCTCCACCAGCAGCACCTTCAGTCCAAAGCCGGCCGCCGGGGCGTCGTTCAGGCCTTCGCCGCAATGTTGCTCCATGGCTTGCGGCGCCTCGGTCCGGGGCAGGGGCAATTCCACGGTGAAACAACTGCCAAGTCCGGGCGTGGAGCTTGCACTGATCGTTCCCCCCATCGCCTCGGTCAGGGCCTGACAGATGGACAGGCCCAGCCCGGCGCCTCCATGGGCGCGTGCGGAAGCATCCGCCTGAGAGAACCGGGCAAATAGCTGTTCTGCAAAAGCTTCGTCAAATCCGCGCCCGGTGTCGCTGACCTCGATACGCACCCAGTCGCGCCCTTGGGGGTCATATTGATCGACCAGACCGCACATGACCCGCACGCCGCCGCTGTCGCAGAACTTGACAGCGTTGGAGCAGAGATTGGTGACAATCTGGCGCAGTCGCACAGCATCCCCGACGAACCAGCCCGTCAGGGCGGGATCGACGTCCAGCCGAAAGGCCAGACCCTTGTCTTCCGCTCTTTGACGCATCAACAGGGTCGCCGACACAATGGTGCGATCCAGGGCGAACGGCGCGGCGTCTATGACCAGCTGACCCGCCTCCACCCGGCTGAGGTCAAGAACATCGGTCAGATAGCGTTCGATCACCTCGCCGGATTCCAGGATCAGATCGACCATTTCGCGCTGCGCCACGGTCAGTCTCGTGCGGGACAGGGCGCCGGCAATACCGATGACCCCGTTCAGAGGGGTGCGAATCTCGTGGCTCATGGTCGCCAGAAATGCGGACTTGGCCTTGTCTGCGGATTCGGCGCGGCGACGCTTGGCGCCCAGGTCGCGCACATGGTTGATCTGACCGAAATAGAGCGCCAGCAGGACCATCACCGCAAGAATCGAGGCCGGCGTTATCCAGCCAAGCTGGCCGATGGCGCTGGAGGATTGGGCGGCCTGGACCGGCGAGGCGAGGCAGGCCATGCCCGCACACAGGCGCACGACGGCGCGCCATCGTCGCGAATGCGGGTTCTGACCGGACGCCGCAGCCTGGGCGTCGCGCCAGACTTGACTGACACGAAGGTGCATGTGGTTGTCGACGCCTAATGAACACCCGGACGAGACCCACTGTGGGGACCAAACATGTTTACGCCCCAGACGTAAACACCCTGCCAATGTTAATGGTTTACGGGCGACCTAAAGTATCGCAGGTCAGGCGACGACCGGAGAGGCGGCAGGCTGCGGCGATGGAGCCATCCACCTCATGCGCCTCGATGCGCCAGTCCGTCCCCGAGCGGATCATCAGCACATAACCGTATCTGGCGAAGCTCAAACGCCGGGCGGGCATGCCGTCGATGACAGCTGCAGTATGGTCAAAGCGCGGCCGGTCCGCTGGCAAGGGCTCGTCGCCGCCCTCCCCCGCCACCAGCTGGGCCGGTCGCTGGGGGCCGAAATCATAGGCGGCGAAGTGGTGGATATGTCCGGAAATGATCATCTTGACGCCATCCGAAATATGGTCCCGGGCGGCGGCCTGTTCCGTCCGGTTCACTGCAACGCTGATCAAGCCGGCCGGCCCCAGACGTGCTGCCGGAACCATGGCCCAGATCGGACGGTGGGTCAGAAGGAAGGCGTCGCGCGCCTCCAGTTTTGCATCAAGCGTTTCGAACTGATGCGCCATGTCCGACAGCGCTTCGTGGGGAACCGCTCGATCCTGCGCATCGCTGGAATCCACGACGCCCAGAATGAGGCTGCCCAACTGCACGACGAATGGATCTGACAATCCGCCGCAGACAGGACGCCAAGAACCGGCCTCCAACAACCTGAACCAGCCGGTTCCGCCCCGGCGGCATTCCTCATGATTGCCGCGCACAAAGACCATGGGCGCTCGCGCCAGGAGCGGGGCTGCGGGATCAAAGAACTCCGCGCGCCAGGTCGGCCAGTGATCACCAAACGGACTGCCGCCGCAGCGCCCTGTCAGCGGGCAGGCGTTTTCACGATAATAGTAGTCGCCCACATGGATCACCAGATCGGGCGCCTCGCGCGCAGCCTGGGCTGCCACAGCCGGGAACGGCCAGCTCTGCGGATCGTTGCAGCTCTGGGCGTCAAGCCCCTGAATCCGGCAACCCGTATCCCCGATGATCACGATCCGGTTCGGCGCATCATGCGGCAGGGGCAGCATCCTGTCGCCAATACTCAGATGTGTTGCGCCCCTGGGCGGCCTGATCGCGCATATTGCGGGGAAGTCAGCAGACGCTGGTGCTCGCAGCGACATGGGCTGCGCCTGACCATCGATCACCGCGTCTGGACAGCGGCCATCGGGCGAACTGATGCGGGCCTCCGCGCCCTGACCGGTCATCTCGACCCAGGCCACCGCAGAAGCGGGATCAGGGGCGTTCATGGTCTGGCTGCGACCACAACTACTGACAAGGCCGGAGGCAAACACCGTCAGCAGCAGCAGTCCGATACGCGGCCTCAACATATGGCTCACCCAAATTACGCCGACGCGGGAATTATTGCGCCGCCACCGCCCCGGCCTCGGCCGCCGCCTCGGCCTGAATAGCCGCAGCGCGCGCCTCCACCAGCGACACGATGTGCTCGATCATGCCCTCATTGTCCTGCTTGTGATCGGGCTTGCCGGACACATAGATCATGCCAGACCCCTTGCCGCCGCCCGTGAAACCCACATCGGTCATCAAGGCTTCGCCCGGTCCGTTCACCACGCACCCGATGATCGACAGGGACAAGGGCGTCGAGATGTGGGCCAGACGTTCTTCAAGCGCTGTAACTGTCTCGATCACGTTGAACCCCTGCCGCGCACAGGATGGACAGGCGATGATATTGACGCCGCGGTGGCGCAATCCCAGGGATTTGAGGATGTCGAAGCCGACCTTGACCTCCTCCACCGGATCGGCGGCCAGACTGACGCGGATCGTGTCGCCGATCCCGGCCCATAACAGCGAGCCCATGCCGATGGATGATTTGACCGTGCCGGTGCGCAGGGCGCCCGCCTCTGTCACCCCAAGATGGAGGGGGCAGTCAATGGCCTCGGCCAGCTGCTGATAGGCGGCGACGGTGAGGAAGGCGTCGGACGCCTTCACGCTGATCTTGAACTCGTGAAAGTCCAGGTCCTGGAGGATGCGGGCGTGATTCAGCGCGCTTTCCACCATGGCCTCAGGGCAGGGCTCGCCATACCGCTCCAGAAGCTCCCGCTCCAGAGATCCGGCGTTGACGCCAATGCGAATGGAGCAGCCGTGGTCGCGCGCAGCCTGCACCACTTCGCGCACACGATCGTGAGAACCAATATTGCCAGGATTGATCCGCAGGCACGCCGCTCCGGCCTGAGCGGCCTCGATCGCCCGGCGATAGTGGAAATGGATGTCGGCGACCAGCGGGACCTTGGCGGCGCGAACAATGTCGCGAAAGGCGCGCGTGGAATCCTCGTCCGGACAGGAGACGCGGACAATATCGGCGCCCGCCTCTTCCAGAGCCCGCACCTGTCCGATCGTCGCATTCGCGTCGGCGGTCAAGGTGTTGGTCATGGACTGCACGGTGATCGGCGCATCGCCGCCCACCTCAACCGCGCCCACGCGAATCTTGCGGCTCTGGCGGCGTTCGATCATCCGCCACGGGCGGTGGTGTCTGGGGTCAGGTTTGGACGTCATGCCTCTAATCTAGAGGCGAATGCCCATCGCCGCCAGATGCTCCAGCGCCATTGTTCTTGTCTGGGCGGATTGGCGCCGGCCCAGTCCGCCCCATGGTCGCCTGCCCCGGGGTCGCTTGTGCTGGAGTCGCCTGTGCTGGAGTCGCCTGCGGCGTGGGTGCTGGCGCTATGGGCGGTCCGATCTGCGGTGCGGACGCTGCAATAGCCGCCAGGGCGTCAGACGAGATGCGATCGACCGACGACTGCTGCGGCGAGACAGAGCCTGCCAGCCCGTTATTGACATAGGTGTAGAAGGCGTCCGCCTCATTGGAGTCGATCGTCAGATTGCGCCCGATTGGCGCGCGCAGGGTCTCGCCCGCCTTCATCTGCCGCGCAAAATAGACCTGTTTGTCAGGATAGCGCACCACCAGAAGCGCCGATTTTCGCGCCTGGATCATGACGGCCGCCAGTCCCGGTCCCGCACCGAACATGGCGCCCCGCGCCTCGAACGGCGCGCCAAGAGGCAGTGTGTCCGTCGCCTGAGCCTCTGCCGCGGCGCCGGCCGTCATGGGCGCTATGACATCTTCCAGTCCCGGCGTGATGTAAGGCGCCGGCGTGGTGGATTCAGCCGGCGGGGCTGTGACGGCGCCGAGTGTGAACGCCCCGTTGGTGCGGGGCGGCGGCGGGGTTTTCAAGGGCGCGCCAGCCGCGCTCGCCAGACCGGCGACGGGGTGACTGGGCGCCACTATGTGCTGCACGAAGTTCCAGGCGACCACGCCGCTGACCAGAAAGGCCGCCGCAATGGCAGCGACCGGGCGGCCGCGTTCAAACTGATGCTTGACCCCGATCGGCGCCCGCAGCGGCTCCGGCTTGACGGGATGTTCAGCCTTGAACCGCGCCACGGCCAGTTCGCCATCCAGCCCCAGAGATTGCGCATAACCCCGCACATAGCCCAGCGCAAAGGGACGCGATGGCAGGGCGGACATGTCGCCTTCTTCGATGGCGTCGAGATAGAGCTTGCGGATGCGCGTGGTGGCCGCGAGATCCTGCACCGTCCAGCCGCGATGCTCGCGCACGGCGCGGAGATAGAGGCCGAGTTGATCAAAGTGTTCCGGAGTCGGCCCGACGCTGCCGCCAAACGTATCGACGAGCCGTAGCGCGGGATTGACCGTTCCCATGTCCAAGGGAGCCATGGCGTCCCGAGCCCTCATCTGCGTCACGCCGCCGCGTCATTCGCGCCCTGTCCTGAGCGCGCCACATCCGCAACACCGGTGAATGAAGCGTAAATAACAGGGAAATTGTCTGAAAACAACGCTCTAAAGTGCGACATTTAGTTTGCGGGCCAGGGTCTCGATCTCGTTCCTCACAGATCCGCTGGTCGATTTCAGCAGGCTGGAGACACCGCGCCGCGCGGCTTCGGCGTCCGTGGAGAGCACCATGCGCTTGACGGGGCCGATTCCGGCTGGGGGGGTCGACAGGCGCTCGAATCCAAGCCCGATCAGGGCGAACGCCTCCAGCGGACGCCCGGCCAGCTCGCCGCAGACGGACACGGTCGTGCCGGTCTCAGAGCAGGCGTCGCAAATGGTCTTCAGCGCGCGCAAGGCGGGGGGAGACAAGGGGTCGTAGCGCTCCGACACCCGCGGATTGCCGCGGTCGGCGGCGAAGAGGTACTGCATCAGATCATTAGTGCCGACAGACACAAAATCGGTCATGGGCAGGAGCGCATCCAGATGCCAGAGCAGGGACGGCGCCTCGATCATGGCGCCGACACGCAGGCTGGCGGGAGGGGTGCGGCCGCGCCGGCCGGCCCAGGCCACTTCCTGGTCCACAAAGGCCCGCGCCTGACGAAACTCGTCCACATTGGCCACAAGCGGGAACATGATCTGCAGATCGCGCCCGTGGGAGGCCGAGATCAGCGCGCGCAATTGCATTTTCAACAGGGCCGGACGATCGAGCCCCATGCGCACGGCGCGCCAGCCCAGAGCCGGATTGTCCTCGCGCTGAGCTTCCATATAGGGCAGCACCTTGTCGCCCCCGAGGTCCAGGGTGCGGAAGATGACCGGCTTGCCCTCCGCCGCGTCAAGCACCTTTTCATAAAGCGTCGTCTGGGCGTTCAGGCGCGGCAGTTCTTCGGCCACCATGAACTGGAATTCGGTGCGGAAAAGGCCAATGCCTTCCGCACCGGTTTCCTTCATGTTTTCAAGATCAACAGCCAGCCCCGCATTCATCATCAGGGTGATCTTGCGGCCGTCGCGGGTGAAGGCCGGCGTGTCGCGCAGCTTGGCGAACTCGGCCTTGCGCTGGGCCCGGAGCGCGGCGCGGGCCTCAAAGGCCTCCACCACGTCGGGACGCGGGCGCAGGAAGGCCTCGCCCACCTCGGCGTCGACAATCACCGCATCGCCTTCCGAAATCCGGTCGCGCAGGCCTTGCAAGCGCCCGACGCACGGAATGCCCAGCGCCTTGGCCACGATGGAGGCGTGGCTGGCGGCGGAGCCCTCCTCCAGCAAAAGGCCCCTCAGTCGCGTGCGGTCATATTCCAGCAGGTCCGCCGGACCGAGGTTTCGGGCGATCAGGATGGCGTTTTCAGGCAGGACGCGCTTGGTGGAATGGGCGCCGGACAGGTGACGTAAAAGCCGGTCGGCCAAGTCTTCCAGATCGTGCAGGCGTTCACGCAGATAGGGATCGCGCGCCTCTTTCAGCCTCGCGCGGTGTTCCCAGCGCGCGCGCTCCACCGCGGCTTCCGCCGTCAGGCCGGACCGGACCGCTTCTTCCAGCCCCCGGTTCCAGCCGCGGTCATTGGCGAACAGGCGATAGGTCTCCAGCACCTCGTACGGCACGCCGACCAGACCCGACTGGCCTTCCAGCATTTCGTCGATCTGGTGGCGCAGGGACACCAGCGCCGCCTGCAGTCGCTTTTCCTCTTCGAGCGGATCATCTGACAGAAGCCGCTCAGGCGCGACCGGCGCCTCGTGCATGACCGCCTTGCCGTAGGCGAGGCCCTCGGCAAAGCGCGAACCCTTGAGGCGTTCGGGCTTGGGGGGCGCCAGTTCGACGTCCTTCAGTTCCTCCTGATCGACCAATTCGCCGGCGGCGACCATTTCGGACAGAACCATGGCGATGGTCTGGAGGTCTTCCACCTCGTCTTCACCATAGACCCGCGCCGTGCGGTTCTGCACCACCAACGCGCCAACCGTGCGTCCGCCGCGCAGCAGCGGCACGCCAAGAAAGGCGTGGAAGGGATCTTCGCCCGTTTCAGGACGATAGGAGAAGGCGGGGTGAAGCGGGGCTTCCGACAGGTTCAGAGGGCGGCCAAGGCGGACAATCTCGCCGACCAGACCTTCGCCCTGCTTCATGCGGGTGACGTGGACGGCCTCTGGCGACAGCCCTTCCGTCGCGAACAGCTCCATGTCTCCGGAGGCCCGGCGCAGATAGATCGAGCAGACTTCGGCCACCATCGAGGCCGCAATGATGCGCACCACATTGTCCAGGCGACCCTGAGCAGGACCGCCGCCGGCCATGACCTCGCGGATCTGGCGCAACAGACTGCGTGGGCCGCGTGCGGCCAAGACCCGCTCCATCCCTCGACCGCCCCCCTTGCTTGATCGGCCAATGCGCCGCGCTAAACTCTCAGACGTCCTGATACGTCGGTTCCTGACTTCACGTAAGGGGGCTGCGTCCCACAATTGCAAGCTCATCCTGTCGGGATCGGCAGGATCCGGTTTCACCTGATGATCACAGGGCGCCTGGCCTGACGGGTGCGACTTGTGTCGGCGACTTTTCACCGACAGGATGGGCGCGGCTCGCACGGAGCTGACTCTGGAGCAGACCCGTCATGGATCGTCGCGCCCTCCTCCTCTCGTCCATGGCCCTGTCGGGCTCTGCCGGTCTCGCTGGCGCGCCTGCAGCCGCCGCACCGAGCGCGGAGGGCGTGCTGGAGACCGAAGGGCCGGGCGTCAGGGCCTATGGCCCGGCCATGCAACAGATCAGCGCCTATGCCGATCTGCATCTCACCGGATACAGGCTCCCCGGCCTGACCGTCGTCTGTGTCGACCGGGACGGATTCACAGGCTTCATCCGCACCGGCCATGCCGAGGTTGAAAGCCGCAGGCCTGTGGCCGCGGGCGATCTGTTCCAGATCGGCTCCATTTCCAAGTCGTTCATCGCCCTGATCATTCACCAGCTGGCGGCGGAAGGGCGGCTGCGTCTGGACGATGATGTGCGCCAGCACCTGCCCGGCGTGGCCCTGCCGGATGCGCCGGCCATTTCGCTGACCCATCTTCTCCAGCACTCTTCAGGCCTGCCGGACGATGCGCCGCTGTTTCCCCACACCCCTGAAGGCAAGCTTTGGAGCGCATTCGCACCCGGCTCCGCCTGGTCCTATTCCAATACCGGCTATCTGATCCTGGGCCGCATCATCGAGCGGGCCGACGGACGCAGTCTGGCGGAAAGTCTGCAACGGCGCATCTTCAGCCCGCTCGGCATGCCTAAGGCGCAAGGCCGGATCATGGCGAAGGACCGGGCTCTTTACACGGCGGGCTATTCGCCGCGCGACCCCGAGGCCGAAGGGAGCTCTATCGTGCTGGACCGCGCGCCCTGGATCAATGTCACCAGTGGGGCGGGCTGCGTGGCCGCCACCAGCCGGGACATGGCGGCTTGGCTCCGTTTTCTGCTGGCCGCCGGGGCCGGGCATGGGGCAGGCCTGCTGAGTGATGATCAGGCCCGCGCCTATGCGGCGCCCGGAATCGCGGCGCCCGGCTGGAGCGCGCCGGGATCCGATGTGGGGCCCGCCACCTATGGCTCCGGTCTTGCCCACGTGACGGTCGAGGGACGTAGCCTGCTGCACCATACGGGCGGCATGCTGGCCTATTCGTCCGCCATGCATGTGGACCCCGTCGCCGGCGTGGCCTGTTTCGCCAGCACCAATATGGGGGGCGAGGGATACCGTCCGCGCGACATTACCGCCTACGCCTGCGCGCGCCTGCGCAGCGTCAGGGAGCCTCAGGCGGGGCTGTCGCCGCAACCTCGCGCCATCAAACCCCTGCGCCCCGCCGCAGCGACGGCGCCGATCCGCACCGGCGCGCCTGACCCTGCGCTCGCCGCCTTGACGGGGCGCTACGAGACGGACGATCCCTGGACCGGCGCGGTCACGATCACCTGTGCGGGGGATAGGCTGATGCTCGACGGGGATGTGGCTTTGGAACAAAGTCCACAGGGCTATTGGACGCCCAAGGGGGCGTTGTCGACGGAACGCCGGTGGTTCCTGTCGCTGGCTCAGGGACGACCACAGGTGTTGAGCCTGTCCGGGCGACTTTTGGAGCGGCGCGACCTCTGACAGCTTCCCTAAAGTCACAATTGACAATGGCGGCCGGTGGGTTGTGATTGATTATCATTCGCCGAGGATTTCACGATGATCGTCGTTCACCACCTGAACAATTCGCGGTCGCAGCGCATCATCTGGATGTTGGAGGAGATGGGGCTTGGCTATGAGATCGCCCATCACGCCCGCGACCCGGTGACCCGACTGGCGCCGCCGGAGCTTCTGGCGATCCATCCGCTGGGCAAATCTCCCGTGATCGAAGTCGACGGACAGGTGGTGGCCGAGTCCGGCGCCATCCTGGAATATCTGGTGGAGCGTCATGGCGAAGGACGCTTTGCTCCGGACCGCACCAGCGCAGCCTGGGTGGATTATGTGCAGTGGATGCACTTCGCCGAAGGCTCAGCCATGCTGCCCCTGATGCTGGCGCTCTACACCTCGCGACTGGGCGAGGCCAGCGCACCGCTTTGGCCGCGCATCCAGAGCGAAATCGCCGCCCATCTCGGCTATATTGACCAGCGCCTGGCGGACCGCGACTTCCTTGTCGGCGACAGTTTCACCGCTGCGGATGCGCAGATCGTGTTTGTGTTGGAGGCGGCCTCGTCCAGCGGCGCCCTCGCCCCCTTCGCCGCCGCCCGCCGCTATCTGAGCGCCATGCAGGCCCGTCCCGCCTATCAGGAGGCTGTGCGCAAGGGCGGTCCCTATGATCTGGGCGGAAATCGCAGCTGATCGGATGACCGGGGCGCTTGCATCCCGGGCCTTAACCATGTCTCTTAGATCGTCCAATCAACAGGAGCCGCCCCATGGTGAGCTACAGTTTCGTCGCCCTGGTCAGTCTCGCCGCCCTCGCGCTGTATTTCTATATGGGCCTTCAGGTGGGCATGGCGCGCTCGCGCTATGATGTGAAGGCCCCCGCCACGTCGGGTCATCCAGAGTTCGAGCGCTATTTCCGCGTTCACATGAATACGCTTGAGTGGCTGGTCATCTTTCTGCCCTGCCTGTGGATCGCGGCCGTGTTCACGACCGACTGGGGCGCGATCGCCGCATCTGCGGTGACGGTGCTGGGCGTCATCTGGATCATTGGCCGGTTCATCTATATGCGCGCCTATGTGAAGGATCCGGCGACCCGCAGCCGCGGTTTCGCGATCCAGGCCCTGGCCACGCTTCTTTTGTTCGTCATTGATCTGGCCGCCGCCGTGATCAACATCGTGGCGCAATAGAAGGTCCGCAAACGGTAGCGCGGTAAGGACTTTCAGGTTAAGGCAGGGGCTCCCACGCCAGCCGCGAGCCCGAAAGACAGATGGTCGACAAGCCTTCCCGACCTATTTTGCGCCTGAAACTGACGCCCAAGCCGCCACCGCCGCCTGAGCCGAAGGTCAAGCAGTGGCGTTGCAAGCCTTGCGGCGCGTTGATCGATACGCCGATGACGCTGGAGGATGATGAATCCGTGCGTTGCCCGTCCTGTAACGCCCGCCTCGGCCTGGCCAGGGATTTCCGCGGAGACGATCCCAATACCGCCAAGGTGCGGGCGCGCCCGATCACCACGGCTTAGAGTTCATCGGCGGTCTGGACGGGAGAGAGTGTCAAGTGGTCTGGCCGGTTGAACCTGAGCGTTTCAGCGTCTTTGTCGGCGTCATGGCGACGCTGGCGGCGACGCCGGGTCCTGCAAATCTGTTTTCCATCGCGACCGGCATGCATCGCGGGCCCAGAGCCGCCCTGATCGGGGTGGTCGGCATGAATATGGCCACTCTGGTGTGGTTTGGCGCTTCTGCGCTGGGTCTGGGCGCGCTGGTGACCGCCTTCCCCCTGGCCTTCCGGTTCCTGACCCTGGCAGGCGTGGCCTACCTGATCTGGCTGGGTTTGAAGGCCCTGACGGCGGCCGCCAGGGGCAGCGCGGCGACCGGTGCGCTGCAGGCCCGTCCGGGGGCGCCGTTCGCCCAGGGCTTCGCCGTTCAGATCGCCAACCCCAAGGCGGTTCTGTTCTTTTCAGCGGTTCTGCCGCCCTTTCTGGACCTGCAACGGCCGCTGGCGCCGCAATTGGCGCTGTTTGCCTGCGCCACCGTCTGTCTGGATCTGATCAGCATGTCGCTCTACGGGCTGGGCGGCGCGGCTCTGGCCCAGAAACTGAACGCCCCGAACTTCCGGAAGCTTTTCAACCTGTTTGTCGGGGTCATTCTGATCGCGGCGGCGATCATGGTGGCGACGCGTCATTAGACGCGCTGAAATAGGACGGCAAACTTACGGGGCCATCTTGCGATGGGTCATTGCGCGACGTCAGCCTTGTCGTGCAGGCTCAACCAGGATGATGGTCGAGGCAGACCGTCAGGCGGACCATGTGTCTTGGCCTGGCGTCCACAAATCGTCCATCTCTTGCTGCAGGACGTGGACGAGAAGGAGTTTGTTTTGAAAACCATGATGAAACGTTTTGCGCTTTTGGCGACCCTGTCCGCGGCCCTTCTCGGGCTCGCCGCCTGTGAGACCGCCACGCCCTATCAACCGCTCGCCGTGGGTAACAAGACGGCGGGCGGCTACAGCGACACCCAGATCGAGACTAATCGCTTCAAGGTGTCGTTCTCCGGCAACGACTTGACCTCGCGCGAGACGGTGGAGCGTTATCTGCTGCTGCGCGCGGCGGAGCTGACCCTGTCTCAGGGCGATGACTGGTTCGAGGCCGTGGATCGTTCGACGGACCGAAAGACCGAAGTGTTCTCCGAACCCGGCCCCATAGGCTGCAGCTACGGTCCGGGCTGGTGCGGCGGTTATTGGGGCGCACGCTGGAGCTATTATCGGCGCGGCGCCTGGGGTCATTGGGACCCGCTCTACCGCGTACCGCTGGATGTGCACGAGATCAGCCGCTACACCGCCAGCGCAGAGATCGTGATGGGCAAGGGCGAAAAGCCTGCCGGCGACACCCGCGCCTTTAACGCCCGTGACGTGCTGCAACATCTGAGCCCGGCGGCGGCTGAACGTCCCAAGCCCTAAGGACCGGGCGGCGTCGGCCAGTGTCGATGACGGATGCTGAAACTAGGGCGGAATGCGGCGCAAATTTCGCCACACTTTGATCCAGATGCTGCTCTAGGTGAACGGGATGGACGCATTTCCCGCCTTTATCCCGCTTCACGGTCGCAAGGTCGTCATCATTGGACTGGGCGAGGCCGCCGACGCCAAGGCGCGCCTGTTTGACGGCGCGCCATGTGACCTGATCCGTCTTGCCACGACAGGACCGGAAGGAGAGCGCCTGTCAGGCGCCGCTCTGGTCTTTATCGCCCTGCCGGCCGGCGAAGAACTGGACATCGCCATAGCCGCGGCGCGCCGCTCTGGCGCTCTGGTCAACGTCGTCGACAGGCCCGAGCTTTGTGACTTCGTCACGCCCGCCATTGTGGATCGCGGCTCGGTGGTCGGAGCGATCGGCACTGGCGGCGCTGCACCGGTGCTGGCCACCCGGTTAAGACAACAACTGGAATCCCTCTGGCCGCCCGGGCTTGGCGATCTGGCGACGCTGCTACGCCAGGCGCAGGGGCGGATCCGCGCCTGTTTTCCCGACCTGACCGCGCGCCGCACATTTCTGCGCCATGTGCTGGATGGCGATACTGCCCGCCTGACCCTGGGCGGCGACGCCGTCGCCGGGGCGCAGGCGCTGGAGGCGGCGCTAGCGGATGGCGGCGTTGCGCGGGGGGGCGACGCCTGGCTTTTGACCGTGGGCGACAGCCCCGACGATATCCCCCTTGGCGATCTGCGGCGGTTGGGAACGGCAGACCGCCTCGTCATCCAGGGCGAAATCAACGCCTCTGTCATGGCGTTTGCGCGGCGTGACGCCATCCGGCAGACCGGGGCCAGCGACGATGATATCGCCAGCTGGGTCGCCGCCGGCGAGGACGTCGCGATCCTGGTGGTGCGCTGAGCATTGCGTCCGGCAACGCCACCCGCCGCTCACCAGCGGGTGCTGGAAGACCTCCGGCCGGACCCGTTGCGCGATCTGCGCCCTGATGATCTTGGCGTCTCTGGCGGTTCGGCTTTAGGGTCCAGAAATATCTTGGCCAATCCGACAGCGAGTTGCGGGTTTTTCCAGGCAAAGAGACCGGCCGCCACGGCGGCGCCGACGGACATGAGCGGCCGGTCGCGCACCAGTTCCGCAGCGCGCGTGATCAGGCCAAGTTCAAAGGAGGGTTCATCCTCATCATCGTCATCATCCTCTGCGACGCTGCGGGCGGCGAACAGTGCGAGAAGGATGGCGATGACGGCGAAGACACAAGCCACCACCGCAGCCGCCCCTGCCGGACCTATGGGGTCGCGCAACAGGGCGTAGAGGGCGAAAGCCGCCGCGACGATCGCCACCGCCGCCGCCGCCGCGACAGCACCCGCCGCCGCCGCTGTCTTGAGCGTGCGTTCCAATATCAACGACGTCGACCCGAAAGGATCACGCCGAGCACAAAGCCCACGCCGACAGCGGCGGCCAGGGTTGACAGGGGCTTGGCCTTGACCTGAGTCAGGACCAGATCACGCGCCACGTCAAACTGGTCGGTGGCCACGTCCGCCGCCTCCTGGCTTTTCACCTTCAGGCGGGCGACCTGTTCGTCCACGATGGCCTTGGCCAGTTCGCTCACCTCTGGAATGGCGGCGCGGCCCTGCTCCATGGCGGCGCCGGCATGGCTGGCGGCCTCCTTGACGGCCTCGACGCTGAGCTTGACCTCCTCTACGGCGCGATGAGATGGCGTTGCATCTTGAGACGCGGGCGGGGGCGAGCCTTCTGAGCTGGCGTCGGGAGCTGTTGGTTGGATCTTGTCGGTCATGGTCTGACTCCATACACCCTAAAGGTTACAGCTAAGCTGATCTGGCTCAGTTGTTGAGTCCCGATCACGATATTGCGCAGTCACGGCAAGCTTGCGCCTGTGGATGGCGATGCTAAGCGTAGAATTTGACCCTGTCTGACATGGGGCAGGCGGGACGACGGGGGCGGCGTGCATGGCGAAGGGCGAATCGGTCGAGACATCGGGCTCTGTTGCAACACAGGAGCCTTCGATGTTCCTGGTGGTCGCCGCATCCGCCGCCGGGACCGCCTTCGAATGGTATGACTTTTTTGTGTTTGTTCCGCTCGCCACCATCATCGCCAAGACCTTCGCCGCCGGCTTGAACGAGGCGGCCGGCTATTTCTTCGCCCTGGGCGCCTTCGCGGCGGGGTTCGCGTTCAGACCGCTGGGCGCGCTGATCTTTGGCCGGATCGGCGACCGAAACGGGCGCAAGGGCGCGTTTCTGGTGACGGTCAGCCTGATGGGTCTGGCGACCTTCCTGATCGGGTGCCTGCCGACATTTGCGCAGGCGGGGATCATTTCTCCCATACTGTTTATCGGGATGCGCATGGCGCAGGGCGTGGCTCTGGGCGGCGAATATGGCGGCGCCGCCATCTATGTGGCCGAACACGCACAACCAAATCATCGCGGCCTGATGACCAGCTTCATCCAGACCTCGGCCGCCATCGGCCTGACAGCGGCGCTTCTCGTCACGCTCATCACCCGCGCTGCCGTGGGCGAGACCGCCTTTGCGGCCTGGGGCTGGCGGATTCCCTTCCTCGGCTCCGCAGGCCTCCTTGCCGTATCGCTGTGGGTGCGCCTGAAATTGACCGAGAGCCCGGCCTTCAGCGCCCTGAAGCAATCCGGCGGCCGTTCCGAAAGGCCTTATGTGGAGAGCTTCCTGCAATGGCCAAACCTCAAGACCGTGCTGATCGCGCTCACCTCCATGATGGTGGCGCAGGGCGCGGTCTGGTACTGCGCCTTCTTCTACGCCCAGTTCTTCATTGAACGCGTGATCAAGACCCCGGCCGCCATGGTCAACACGATCATGATCGCAGTCGTCGTCTCATCCGCCCCCCTCTATGTCCTGTTCGGCTGGTTGTCGGACAGGATCGGCCGCAAGGTCGTCATGACTCTCGGAACGGCGCTGGCGACGGCCGCCCTGTTTCCGGGCTTCGTCATGATCACCCAGGCCGCCAATCCCGAACTGGTCGCCGCCCAGGCCCGCGCGCCCGTGGTGGTCTATGCCGATCCGGCGCAGTGCTCACTGCAGTTCGATCTGGTGGGCAAGGCGCAGTTCCGCTCATCCTGCGATGTGGCCAAGAGCGTCCTTTCCGGGGCGGGCGTATCCTATCGCAACGAGGCCGCACCGGCGGGCGCGGTCGCCGTGGTGCGCATCGCCAACACCTCCATCCTCTCCGCCGACGGCCGCACCCTCGCCGGCGCCCCGCTCAAGGCGCTGAAAGACGGCGTGGCGGGGCGGATCAAGGCCGGCCTCCGCGCCGCGGGCTATCCCGAAAGCGCCCCTCCCGCCAAGGTCGACATGTGGAAGGTCTATCTGATCCTGATGGTCTTCGCCGTCGGCGCCGCCGCCCTCTATGGTCCGCAGGCGGCATGCCTGGTGGAACTGTTCCCGACGCGCATCCGCTATACGGCGCTGAGTGTTCCCTACCACATCGGAACGGGCTGGGTCGGGGGCTTCCTGCCCGCCACGGCCTACGCCATGGTGGTGGCGAAGGGAGACATATATTTCGGCCTCTGGTACCCCGTCATTGGCGGCGCCCTGGCGGTGCTGGCCTTCATCTTTCTTTTGCCGGAAACCCGCGGGCGCGACCTGAACCTCTAGCCGCGGGGCTCAGGAGCGGGTGGCGTCTCCTAGTCTTTCAACCAGCTCGGCAGGTCGCCGTCCCCGATCAGGGCCTTGGACAACAGATAATCATCAGCGCGATCCTTGATCGCCGCGCTGGCCTGGGCGGGTCGCGACCTCGCCTTTCGGCTCATCTTTGGTTTTGCCGGAACGTCCACCGAGGATTGATCAAAAGCCGCGGCGAGACCCGCCGCCCTGGCGTCTTTCACCGCCAAAGCCAGGGCCTGTCGACGCGCCTTTGCGTTCGCCTTCATCTTCGCCCGCCCCTTGCGAAGCGCCGCACGTTGCGCCGGACTGCATTTGCGCTTTGGCTTGATCATGTCCATCAGCTCACCCTGAACTCGCCTCCCCAGGATTAGCTCAAGGGCTTGCCGCCATCTAGACCGCCAGTTCCGCCGGAATGGCGCCGACACGGTCCTGCGCGGCCAGTCGCACGCTCGCATTGGGAGCGCCATAGCCTTGATAGGCCTTGCGCTGGACGAATTCGAAGAAAAACCGTTTATGAAAAGCCCGGGCATAGAGCTGGTAATACTCGCCCTCTCCGTCGCGATCATAGAGAAGCTGGCCCTGCGCCAGCCGGGCGATAAAGGCGTCGTGGAGATCGAAGCGGGCCTGAAGATCGTCATAATAGTTGGCCGGCAGCCCCAGCAGCTCCACACCATTGTCAAGAAGGGCCTGCCGCGTCGCGAAGATGTCGGCGGTGGAAAAGGCGATGTGCTGCACCCCCGCGCCGAAATAGTTGTTCACAAACCGCGACGCCAGGGTCTGACCGCCCGCACCGTTCAGGGTGATGCGCGTGGCGCCATCATCAGTTTCGATCGCCTGACTCAGCACCAGGCCGGACGGGTCGGGAATATCCAGGGTGGGCGTGCGGCGCATGTTCAGCAGAGAGGTGTAGTAAAGCTGCCATGACAGGAACTCCTCTGCTGGCATGGACTGGGCCAGATGGTCCACCCGCAACAGTCCAGCCGGTCGCGCCGCTTCGTCTGGATGGGGTGCAAAGTCGGTGTCCCAGAAGTCCGGCCCGGGTGCGGCGGGCGTAAAGCAGACCAAAGAGCCGCCAACACCGCGAATGGCGGGCACCTGAAACTCGCCCGGACCATGTCCCTGGCTGAACGACGCCGCGCCCAGACCCGTGGCGCGCGCCATCACCTGGTCGGCATCGGCGACGCCCAGCCCAAAGGCGCAAACCGAGGCGCCGTGGGTGACGGCATGGGCGTGGGCGAAGCCGGTCGGCTCGACATTGAGCACAAGATTGATGGCGCCCTGGCTCCAGCGCGACACCGCCTTGGTGCGGTGCTCGCCGCACCGCGAAAAGCCCAGGGATTTAAACACCTCTTCGAGCTGGCCCGCCTCCGCGCCCGTGGCGGCGAACTCGATAAAGGTCACGCCGGTGGGACGCTCCCGAGCGGGCAGGACGACAAGATCAGGCGCGGCGGTTGCGACTGTGGCGAGTTGGTCCTCCAGCATGACCAGGGACCGCAATCCGTCATGGGCGATCTGGTTCGCCGACCAGGAGCGGAACCGGTCATTGAAGATTTCCAGGGACAGGGCCCCGCTATAGCCTGTCTTCAGGATCGCTTCCACATAGTCCGTCACAGGGAAGTCGCCCTGACCGGGAAAGCAGCGGAAATGACGGCTCCAGTACAGGGGCTCCATGCCGATCTCCGGGGCGTCGGCGATCTGCACCAGAAAAATCTTCTTTCCGTCGATCTCAGCTATGCTGTCAATCGGGATGCGGCGCGCCAGAGAGTGAAAGCTGTCCAGAATCAATCCGATAGAAGGATGATCAGCGCGCTTCACGACATCATGGGCCACGCGGTGGTCATGGACATGACGCCCCCAGGCCAGCGCCTCATAGCCGACCCGCAGGCCGCGCGAGCCGGCAATGTCTCCGAGTTCCGCGAAATCACCGGCGATGCGATCCAGATCCGGCGAAGCCTCCGGCGCCACGCTGCTGCAGATGAGCATCAGGTCTGCGCCCAGCTCGCCCATGGTGTCGAACTTGCGCTGTACGCGGGAAAAGGCGCGCTGACGTTCAAGACCGGACAAGCCCTCAAAATCGCGAAACGGTTGAAAACAGACGCAGGTCAGGTCCAGATCCGCCATCAGGGCGGCGATGGCGCGGGGCGTCTCGTTGCATACGGTCAGGTCTGGATCAAAGATCTCAACGCCCTTGAAGCCCGCCGCGGCTATGGCGCGAAGCTTGTCAGGCAGGGCGCCCTTGAGCGCCACGGTGGCGATGGATTTCATCATCTGACGGCGCCGATCTGACGGGAAAAGAGCGTCGCAAGGCTAGCGCCAAGCGCGTCCGGCTCCCAATGCCAATATCTCGCCGCAACATGCCGTTTGGTTATGTCTGAGATGCGTATGCACCCACCATCCGCAATGGGAGCCGCGGCGGGTCAGGGCTCGGCTTGCGGGGTGGCGTCGGCCGCCGCCAGGGCCTCGCCCCAGACGTCAAAACTGGCCATGTAGCGCAACTGGCACTGACCGCAGACAAAGTCGTCGCGCATGATCCGCGCCTTCAACGCCGCCTCTGTATCGAAGTCGTCCTCATCCAGATGTCTGCACAGACAGGCCAAGGCCACAGGTCTTATTCCCTTCCCTGTCAGACAGGACTGGCCAAACCTAACCCAGAGAGGGCCATGGCGAAAGTGGGACGCGGATCGCGCCCGATCGTCGAAGTTTAATCTAAAATATATCAACAGATCAGCGGGTTCGATTAACCGCCGACCGGGAGCGGGAAGGTTTCATGCGAATTGTGTTTGTCGTTGCGCATATGGCGCCCTGGCTGGACGCTCATGCGCTTACGTCCGGGAATTTCAGAATTGACGCCAGGCCCGGCGTCTCGCCACCGGCGCCGGACCCACCGCCCGAGGCGGGGAAGGCGGCTGTCGCGATCTGTTCAGCCCTGAGCGCCGACGACCAGACCCGGCCGGATCGAGCCCCCCGGTGCGAATCCACAGCGCGCAAGCTGATTGAGGCGCCGTTCCATTTCACACCTGACGCAGCAGTCCGAGCACGGCGCAATCAACCTTGCCTGGATCATGCATCGCCACCGCAAGTTCTGGGACCAGCCGAACGCCTTCCTGCCGGACCGGTTCGCCGGGATCGCGGCGCCCTGGGTGCAGATCCCCGCCTATGTCCCTTTCGGCGTGGGGCCGCGCATATGTATCGGCCTGAATTTCGCCCTGGCGGAAGCCCAGATCGTCCTGGCCCGGATGCTGTCGCACTATGGTGTCGCAATCGAAGCCGGACCGCCGGTTCTGCCCATCGGTCGGGTCACCATAGAGCCGTCCCACGAACCGACCTTTGTGCTTAAGCCCCTTTGAGCCGACGAGACTGAGCATCGACCAGCGCGCGCAAGGTCGCGCCCGCAAGGTCTCTTTATACACCCTTTATGCTCCACCCCCACAGGGGCGCTCGAACCTTTACGCCGCTCGGGACTAGACCCGGACCATCAACAGGGAGTCTCCAGATGGCCTTCATCTATCTCGTGGCCGGGACCGCAAGTTTCGGCCTGCTCTGGCTCTATGCCCGCGCACTGCGGCGGCTGTGACATGATCCTTCAGCTGATCTATGCCGCAGCGGCGCTCGGCGTCGCGATCTACATGCTCTGGGCGCTGTTGCGCCCCGAACGCTTCTGACAGCGGACAATCCGACATGACATGGCAAGGCTGGGCGGAAATCGCCCTGACGCTGGCGCTTACCCTGGCGCTGGCATGGCCCCTGGGCGTCCATCTGGCGCGGGTTCTGGCGTCTGAAAAGACCTTTCTCGATCCCGTGATCGCGCCTGTGGAAAATGCGATCTACAGGTTGCTGGGGCCTCAGTCCCGGCGCGAACAGACGTGGCTGGACTACACTTTGGCGCTGATCGCCTTCAATGGCGCGGGATTTGTGGCGCTCTACCTCATCCTGCTGTTCCAGAACCTCCTGCCCCTGAACCCGCTGAAGCTCGCCGGACTGACGCCTGATCTGGCGTTCAACACCGCCGTCAGCTTCATCACCAACACCAACTGGCAGGCCTATTCGGGCGAAAGCACCCTGTCGAACCTGTCCCAGATGGCAGGTCTGACGGTGCAGAACTTCCTGTCCGGCGCAACCGGCGTCGCCATTGTCGGCGCGCTTGGTCGCGCCTTCGCCGCACACCGGGGCGAAGCGCTCGGCAATTTCTGGCGCGATATGGTGCGCGTGACCCTCTATGTCCTTCTGCCCCTGTCCGCGCTGATGGCGATAGCTCTGGTGCTGCAAGGCGCGCCACAGACCCTTGCGCAGCATCTGGACATCACCACGCTGGACGGCGGCAAGCAGACCCTGACCCTGGGCCCTGTGGCCAGTCAGGAGGCGATCAAGCAGATCGGAACCAATGGCGGCGGCTTCTTCAACGCCAATTCGGCTCATCCCTTTGAAAATCCGACGCCTCTGACCAATCTGGCCGCCATGGTGGCGATGAATGCACTCGCCTTTGGCTGCGTGGTCGCCTTCGGACGTCTGGCGGGCGCCAGGAAGGAGGCCCGCGCCCTTGTGGTCGCCATGACCATCCTGCTCAGCCTCGGCGCCGGCGCCATCTATGCGGCTGAATCCCAGCCGACCCCTGCTCTGGCCCATGCAGGCGTGACCGCTGCGCCCAATATGGAGGGCAAGGAGGTCCGGTTCGGCGCGGCCGCCTCATCCGTCTTCGCGGCCATGACCACGGGCGCGTCCTGCGGGGCGGTCAACGCCATGCATGAAAGCTTCACACCTCTGGGCGGCGGCGTGGCCCTGTTCCTGATCCAGCTGGGCGAGATCCTGCCCGGCGGCGTGGGATCGGGCCTCTATGGCGTGCTGGTGATGGCGCTTCTGTCGGTCTTTGTGGCGGGACTGATGGTCGGTCGCACGCCGGAATATCTGGGCAAGAAGGTCGAGGCGCGAGAGATCAAGTTCGCCATGCTGGCGGTCCTGATCCTGCCCATGGCCATCCTGGGCTTCACAGCAGTGGCGGCCGTCCTGCCCGTCGCCCTGAAGGGACTTTCCACCAGCGGTCCTCATGGCTTCACCGAACTGCTCTACGCCTACTCTTCCGGCGCAGGAAACAACGGCTCAGCCTTTGCGGGCCTCAGCGCCAATTCACCCTGGTGGAATGTCACCATGGCCGTGGACATGTTGCTGGGACGCTTCGGCTATCTCATCCCGGTCATGGCCATGGCCGGCGCCATTGTCGCCAAGCCGAAACTGGCCCCGACGGCTGGAACCCTGCCCAGCGACAACAGCCTGTTCATCGGGCTTCTGATCGGGGTGATCCTGATCCTGGGCGGCCTGCAATTCTTCCCGTCCCTCGCCCTGGGCCCCCTGGTCGAGCATTTCCAGATGCTGAGCCAGATCCCAGCTGCGACGACCGCCCGCTAGCTCTTCTCCTTCAAGGACACACATCATGGCATCCGCCATTTCCGCCCGCGGCCCTGTACAGGGCATGGTGATCGGCGCCGTCGCAGACGCGCTGGCCAAGCTCGACCCCCGAAAACTCTTAGGGAACCCGGTGATCCTGACGACAGAGGTGGTGGCCGTGCTCGCCACCCTGTCCACCATCGCCGACGCCAGCTCACATCGTCCGATCCTGTTCGGCGCACAGATCAGCGGCTGGCTCTGGGCGACCGTCCTGTTCGCCAACTTCGCTGAAAGCATCGCCGAGGGACGCGGAAAGGCCGCCGCCGACGCCCTGCGCGCCGCGCGGGTCGACACCAAGGCCAAGCTGATCATCGACTCCGCCACCGGAACCACCGTGCCAACCTCCGCGCACAAGCTGTGTGTCGGGGATCTGGTGCTGGTCGAGGCGGGCGACATGGTCCCCGCCGATGGCGAAATTGTCGAAGGCGTGGCCTCGGTGAATGAAGCGGCCATCACCGGCGAAAGCGCGCCCGTGATCCGCGAAAGCGGCGGCGACCGGTCCGCCGTGACCGGCGGTACGACGGTGGTCTCGGACTGGATCAAGGTCCAGGTCACAGCGGCCCAGGGCGACAGCTTCCTCGACCGCATGATCGCCATGGTCGAGGGTGCAGACCGCCGCAAGACCCCCAATGAGATCGCGCTGGCCGTCCTTCTGGCGGGTCTGACCCTGATCTTCCTGATCGCGGTGGTCACGCTGGTCGGGATGGGGCGTTATTCCAACGTCATCATCGACCCGCTGGTGCTGGGCGCCCTGTTCATCTGTCTGATCCCGACGACGATCGGCGGACTGTTGTCAGCCATCGGCATAGCGGGAATGGACCGGCTCCTGAAGTTCAACGTGCTGGCCACGTCCGGCCGCGCGGTCGAGGCGGCTGGCGACGTGGACACCTTGCTGCTCGACAAGACCGGCACAATCACCTTTGGCAACCGCATGGCCACGGAAGTCATTTCGGCGCCCGGTCTGGCGCCCGGCGCAGCCCTGCGCGCCGCCATGATGGCGTCTCTGGCCGACGAAACGCCGGAAGGTCGCTCGATCATTGATCTGGCCCGGGCCAACGACGTGATCGGCGAAGCGCCGGCGGACGCCACGGTCATTCCCTTCAGCGCGACAACGCGACTGTCCGGGCTGGAGGTCGGGGATATGAGCTGGCGCAAGGGGGCCGTGGACGCCATACTGGGCCATCTGGGCATGAGCAGGGCCAATATGGCGCCCGAACTGTCCCAGGCGGTGGACCGCGTGGCCCGCTCTGGCGGCACGCCTCTGGCCGTGGCCGAAGGAACCCGGCTGGTGGGCGTCATCCATCTGAAAGACGTCGTGAAGCCCAATGTGAAAGCGCGCTTCGCCGATCTGCGCCGCATGGGCCTTCGCACTGTGATGATCACGGGCGACAATCCGTTGACGGCGGCGGCCATCGCCTCCGAAGCCGGGGTGGACGATTTCCTGGCCGAGGCGACCCCCGAGGACAAGCTGCGCCTGATCAGGACCGAGCAGGCCAAGGGGCGGCTGGTGGCCATGTGCGGCGACGGCGCCAATGACGCCCCGGCCCTGGCTCAGGCCGATGTCGGCGTGGCCATGCAGACCGGCGCACAGGCCGCGCGCGAAGCGGGCAATATGGTCGATCTCGATTCCGACCCGACCAAGGTCATCGAGATCGTCGAGGTCGGCAAGCAGATGCTGATCACCCGCGGCGCCCTGACGACCTTCTCGATCGCCAACGACGTGGCCAAGTACTTCGCCATCATCCCGGCGATGTTCGTGACCACTTATCCGCAGTTGACGGCGCTCAATGTGATGCACCTGGCCAGTCCCTCGTCGGCAATTTTGTCGGCGGTCATTTTCAACGCGCTGATCATCGTGGCGTTGATTCCGTTGGCTCTGAAAGGTGTCAGGTACCGGGCCATCGGTGCCGCCGTTCTGCTGCGACGCAATCTGCTGATTTACGGCTTGGGCGGTTTGATCGTGCCCTTCATCGGCA
>CAIOJR010000030.1 GCA_903858685.1 uncultured Caulobacterales bacterium
AAAAAGCAAACCGAAAACTAACACTCAACGATCTACCCAGTGACCTGAGAGGCGCACCGCAAAATAAATATGGCGGGCATCAAACCCAGCGCATGAGGACATATGGCGGAAGGTTCGGACCAGCCAGCCCATGCAGAGTATTTACTGACGACGAACGAAAGGCGTGGGCGGCAGCCAATGGCTACTGCGCGTTTGGCACACAGCCAGATTTGCCCAGCATCCATGCGGAAGTCCGAAAGTGGCTGGTGACTCCCGACTATGGGTGGGACGTTGGCATTACGCTCCACCAGCCCAACGCGATCAAAGCTGCCGATCCCCGCTCCGAGCTGGAGCTACTCAAGGACCAGGTGGGCTATTTCCTCAACGCCATGGACCGCCGCGTCCACGGCGCTCAGCATAGAAACAATGCCGTGCGCACGCCGCGCATTGTGGCCTACGAGGATGCTGAAGGGGTCGGTTGGCACTCTCACATCACCCTGGCCACACCTAGTTCCCGGTGATATGTCAGGGGCTGTGCCTGTTAGTTGCTCTCAATAAATCAAGTAGCTCAGCGAGGTTTTGCCGAATGACCGGGTTGTATTCTTCTGGCCGGGCATTGATGATCGCGGCAGCTTCTGTCTCAACTCCTGCCCAGTCAGACATGACCTCTGGCCTCGCAATTACCCGCCGATAAACTGTACTAAGCTTAACAGTCGCGGGCCCGGAATCCCCCCCTCTACAGACATCCGTCGTGTCGGTCACGTCCACCTGAGTGGTGGAAATTTGGGTTGGCCTTCGGAGAGACGGTTCAGGCCATGCGCGGTGTAAGTATGGCGGCTGCGGCGGGTAGGACAAGCAGATTTTGATCGTCGTCTGCGGTGCCCAATTCGATGAGGGGTTCGAGGCTGAGATACCGATGCTGAAGCGACCAGTCGTCGTTCTGTTCCATCAGGACGGCGCCGATCAGTCGGATTATCGAGGCCTCGTTGGGGAATATTCCGACCACGTCGGCGCGGCGCTTGACCTCCTTGTTCAGCCTTTCGAGCGTGTTCGTCGAGTGTAACTTGGCGCGATGGGCTGCGGGGAAGGTCATGTAGGCGAGCACGTCATCTTCGGCGGCGTCCATGGCGGCGGCGAGTTTTGGCAGACTGTTGTGGGCGCTGGCGGCGATGGCGCGCCACAGTTCTCTGGCCTTTTCCTGGGTCGGCTGGACGAAGACCTCGCGGATGGTGGTTGCGACCCTCGACTGCTGAGCCTTGGGTACGCGGGCGAGCAGATTGCGCATGGTATGCACTCTGCACCGCTGCCAGGTGGCGCCCATGACCTGGGTGATGGCGGCCTTCAGACCTTCATGGGCGTCGGAGATGACGAGCTTGACGCCCTTTAATCCCCGCCGCGTCAGAGAGCGCAGAAAGTCGATCCAGAAGGGCGCCGCCTCGGACTGGCCGACGCTTAAGCCTATGATCTCCCTACGCCCTTCCATATTGGCGGCGACGGCTATTATCACAGCGACGGAGACGATCCTGCCGCCTTGGCGCTGCTTCAGATAGGTGGCGTCCAGCCAGAGGTAGCGCCACTCGCCCTCAAGCGGCCTTTCCAGGAAAGAAGAGACGCGCTCGTCGATTTCTTTGCACAGCTTGGAGACCTGGCTCTTCGATATGCCGCTCATGCCCATGGCCTGGACCAGCTCTTCGACCTTGCGGGTCGAGACGCCGGCGATCCAGGCCTCCTGCACGACGGCGCTTAGGGCCTTCTCGATCATCCGCCTCGGCTCAAGAAAGGGCGGGAAATAGGAGGCTCCCGTTCGCAGCTTGGGGATCTTCAGGTCCAGCGTGCCCAGCCGCGTCTCCAGGCTGCGCTCGCGAAAACCGTTGCGGTAAGTCTGCCGATCGGGGCTGCGTTCGTGGCGCGCGACGCCCATCAGGTTCTCAACGTCGTATTCCATGAGCCGCTGAAGCGCGGTCTCGGCCATAAGCCTCAGAAAATCACCATCGTCGCTCTTTTGGAGAAGAGCCAAAACGTCCATGTTGTCATTGGTCATCGGGGTTTCCGGTTGCTGATCGTTGGTGTGTCGCAACACAACCTTGAGCCCATCGGCTCCGATGACCAACCCCTCCGCTCAAAGCGGACACCCATTAGACCAGGCTAAATCGACCTGGTCCCATGAGCGAATTTCCACCACTCAGGTGGACGTGACCATCGAAAGCTAAAGAGGATATTGTCCAGTTTTCATTCCACATCAAATGGGCGAAGCGATCATTGCCGGGAATTATAGCCCGTGCTTCCGAAAGGACCTTCAGGG
>CAIOJR010000031.1 GCA_903858685.1 uncultured Caulobacterales bacterium
AAGGTGGTCTGGGTCAGGTCGTTGGTGCCGAAGGAGAAGAATTCCGCCGTTTCCGCAAGGTCATTGGCGCGAATGGCGGCGCGCGGCAGTTCGATCATGGTGCCGACCTGATAGGTCAGGCTGACGCCCTTTTCGTCCATCACCTGCCTGGCCACGCGGTCGGTCAGGTCGCGGAGGAACTTCATCTCCTCCTTCTTGCCCACCAAGGGGTGCATGATTTCCGGCTCTGGCGCCGGCGCGGTGGCCGCCACTTCAATCGCCGCTTCAAAGATCGCGCGGACCTGCATCTCGTAGATTTCCGGAAAGGCCACGCCCAGACGGCAACCGCGCCAGCCCAGCATGGGGTTGGTCTCGGCCAGTTCCGAGGCGCGACGGATCAGCTTGGCGGCGTCCAGATTGTTGGACAAGGCCAGGGCGCGCAGCTCCTCCTCCGTGTGGGGCAAGAACTCATGCAGAGGCGGATCCAACAGACGTATCGTGACAGGAAGCCCCGCCATGATATTGAAAAGCTGGACAAAATCGCCGCGCTGATAAGGCAGGATCTTGGCGAGCGCGACACGGCGCCCCTGTTCGTCATCGGCCAGGATCATTTCGCGAACCGCGGCGATCCGGTCCTCTTCAAAGAACATGTGTTCGGTGCGGCACAGGCCAATGCCTTCTGCGCCGAAATCGCGCGCCGTCTTGGCGTCGAGCGGGGTTTCCGCATTGGCGCGCACCTTCAGGCGCCGGAACCGGTCGGCCCAGACCATCAGGCTGGCGAAGTCGCCGGACAGCTCCGGCTGCACCATGGCGACGGCGCCTTCCAGCACATCGCCCTTGCCGCCGTCGATGGTGATGATGTCTCCGGACTTGAAGATCCGGCCGCGCGCGCGGAAGACGCCCGCCTGTGCATCGATCTGGATCTCGCCCGCGCCGGACACGCAAGGCCGTCCCATGCCGCGCGCCACGACGGCGGCGTGACTGGTCATGCCGCCGCGTGCGGTCACCACGCCTTGAGCGGCGTGCATGCCGTGAATGTCTTCGGGACTTGTCTCTTCGCGCACCAGGATCACGGCCTCGCCCAGCGAGCCCATCCGTTCGGCCTCGTCGGCGTCGAACACGATCTTGCCGGTTGCGGCGCCGGGCGACGCAGGCAGGCCGGACGCGATCACGCGGCGCTCGGCCTTGGGGTCGATGGTCGGGTGCAGAAGCTGGTCGAGCGAAGCGGGCTCGACGCGGTTGACGGCTTCCGCCTCTGTGATCAGCCCCTCAGCCACCATGTCCACGGCGACCTTCAACGCGGCCTTGGCGGTGCGTTTGCCGTTGCGGGTCTGCAGCATATAGAGCTTGCCGCGCTCGACCGTGAACTCGATGTCCTGCATGTCGCGATAGTGGCGCTCAAGCCGTTCGACCACGGCCTTGAACTCGGCGAAGACGGTGGGCATGGCCTCTTCCATCGACGGGTTCTTCTCGCCCATCTCCTCGCGGCTGATCCTTGTCAGCGCCTGAGGCGTACGGATGCCCGCCACCACGTCCTCTCCCTGGGCGTTGATCAGGAACTCGCCATAGAGGCGCGCCTCGCCGGTCGAGGGGTTGCGTGTGAAGGCCACGCCGGTGGCCGAGGTGTCGCCCATATTGCCAAACACCATGGACTGCACATTGACAGCCGTGCCCCAGCTTTCCGGAATGTCGTGCATGCGGCGATAGAATTTGGCCCGGTCGTTCATCCAGCTGGCGAAGACGGCGCTGACCGCGCCCCAGAGCTGTTCATGCGCATCCTGAGGGAAGGGACGACCCAGTTCCTGCGCGACTGCGCTCTTGTAATCGGTGACGACGGCTTCCCAGTCATTGGCGGTCAGGCCTGTGTCGACATGGACGTCCAGGCGATCCTTGTGATCGTCGAGGATCTCTTCAAACAGATTGTGTTCCAGTCCCAGCACCACATTGGAATACATCTGGATGAAGCGGCGATAGCTATCGAAGGCAAACCGGCGGTCTCCGGAAAGTCCGGCAAGGCCTTCGACCGTCTCATCATTCAGGCCCAGGTTCAGAACCGTGTCCATCATGCCCGGCATGGAAGCGCGTGCGCCGGAACGCACAGACACCAGCAAGGGATTGGCCGGATCGCCGAAGGTCTTGCCGGTCGACCTCTCGACCAGAGCGAGGGCGTCGCCCACCTGATGGTCCAGATGGTCGGGATAGGCCTGACCATTGGCGTAATAGTGGACACAGGCCTCGGTCGTGATGGTGAAGCCCGGCGGCACAGGCAGGCCAAGGCTGCTCATCTCCGCCAGATTGGCGCCCTTGCCCCCCAACAGGTTCTTCATGGAGGCGTCGCCGTCGGCAGAGCCTGCGCCAAATCCATAGACCCATCGGGTTTGGGATGCCGTCATCTCTTTACTCCACGCCAATCTATTAGGTTTCGACCGGATAATCGACCTGTTGGTCAGCCCCCGATCAGGGAGAAGTCCGCAACCAGATGCGCCGTCCGGCGAATGTGAGACAACAGTTTCAGCCGGTTTTCGCGAACCTCGGGTTCGGGATCGTTTACCAGAACGCCCTCAAAGAAAGCGTCAACGGGACCGCGCAACTGGGCGAGCGCGGACATAGCCCCGGCAAACTGTTCCGCCGCCACCGCATCGGCCACCTGTGGCGCGATCTGGTCCAGTGTGTCGATCAGTCGACATTCCTGCTCAGGGGCGCTGGCCAGACGCACAGGCGCGCCGATCGGCAAGGCGCCCTTTTTCTCTTCGGCCTTGAGGATATTCACCGCGCGACGATAACCGGCCAGCAGGCTTGCCCCGTCCTCGGTTGCGAGGAAGCTCGACAAGGCTTCGACCCGGTCCACCACGCGGACAAGATTGTCATCGCCCAGCGCAAAGACCGCGTCCACCAGATCGTGGCGCTGGCCCTCGTCGCGCAGACTGACCTTCAGCCGGTCAGCGAAAAAGGCAAGGAGGTCATCAGCCACCTCAGCGCTCAGGACGTCTCGCAAAGACAGTCCCAACCGATTGCTCAGAAGAATGCGGATCACCCCCAGCGCTGAACGTCGCAAGGCGAACGGGTCCTTGGAGCCGGTCGGCTTTTCGTCGATGGCGAAAAAGCCGGTCAGGGTGTCGATCTTGTCGGCCAGGGCCACGGCCACGGTGACCGGCGCGGTCGGCGCGCTGTCGCCCGGGCCTTGAGGCTTGTAGTGATCGCGGATGGCGTCGGCGATTTCGGGATCTTCTCCGGCGGCGCGGGCATAATAGCCGCCCATGATCCCCTGAAGCTCCGGGAACTCGCCCACCATGCCCGTGCCCAGATCGGCCTTGGCCAGATATGCGGCGCGGGCGGCCTTGTCCGGATCAGCCCCGACCAGAGGCGCAATCTGGCGCGCCAGGGCCTCGATCCGCTCTACCCTCTGATACATCGTACCGAGCCTGGCGTGGAAGGTGACGCCCTTCAGCTTCTCCAGCCGGGATTCAAGCGAGACCTTGCGATCCTCGTCCCAGAAGAAGCGGGCGTCGTTCAGCCGCGCCGAAAGAACGCGCGAATTGCCACCCAGGATCAGCCTGCCGCCATCCGCCGCCTCTATATTGGCGACGGCCACAAAATGGGGCGCCAGGCCCGCCTCGCCCGGACGGCGCACGGCGAAATACTTCTGGTGGGTGCGCATGGAGGTGCGAATGACTTCCGGCGGCAGATCAAGAAAGGCCGGGTCCATATCGCCCAGAAGCGGCGTCGGCCATTCGGCCAGACCCGACACCTCGTCCAGCAGTCCGTCGTCCTCGACCAGTTCCAGACCGCGTGCGGCGCAGACCGCGCGGGCGCCGTCCAGCACCCGCGCCTTGCGCGCCTCGCCGTCCAGCACCACGAAGTGCTGGGCGAGCTTTTCACGGTAATCAACGAAATTCGCGACGCTAAACGGCGACGCATCGCCCATGAAGCGATGGCCCTCGGTG
>CAIOJR010000032.1 GCA_903858685.1 uncultured Caulobacterales bacterium
GGCGCCGGCGGCGGGGGCGTGACGTTGGGGCAGAGTCCGAGATCGCAGTCCATAGCTTCCTCTTTACCACAAGAGCCACGCGCCCGCGCCGCCGTTCGCAGCGGCGACCCACATGAAGCGGAACGTCGCCCCGTGCATCCCTACTGCCGCAGGCCCGGTCGCGTCCCATTCCGAGAACCATGGGATCGCGGTCGGCTTATTCGCGTCGACAGGGCCGCCGGTGTAGGCGATCGCAAGCACGCCTACACCGGTTATGGAAACATTTAGAATTTCTCCGTTATTCGCTGAGGCGGGGAAATTCAGCGTCAGAGAAGCCAGCCCCCCTATCCCCGTATCGATGAAGTTGAACGGCGTGCTCGTGAGGAGGTTGACCGTGAGCGAGCCGCCTGGCGATCCGAGAACATATTGAACGTCTCGAAATCCAAATGGCGCGACTATCCCGCCCGTCACCTGAAAGCCCATGGTCGCATGCACGAGGCCGCCGGCCGCATCAGCCGCGACCTCGAGCGCGCCTGTGCTCATCCCGCCATCGACGCCAAGCGTGGCGACGGTGGTTGGGCCGAGTGTCGTGTCGCCGGCGAACAGCTTTCCGGTGGTCGTCTTCCCCGCGACGGTGTGGTCTTTGGAAACATTTGAATTTCCGCCGATGTTGTGGTCCTGGCTGATGTTTGTTGTCGGCGTGGTGACGTTGTGCGAGAGCGCCGCCGTCAGGTTGCTATTCTTGCCCGCGGTTATGACGTGATCAGCCGACGTCCCGTGCGTGATCCCGCCATCGTGCGCGTAGCTGTGGTGGGAATACTTTGAGATGTCTATTTGGTCGCTTTGATAATCCTGCGGCTTCGTGTGGGCGAACCCGTTATAGCCTGTCTTTTGTTCAGGGTCCCAGTGCGCTTGCCGGACGACGTTGCCGTCGATGTCGCGGCTGATCGCGCCGGTCTTTCCGTAGTGGGTGCTCTTGTCTGGGTCGACGGACTGCCAGTTCTTATTGCCAAGAGGCAGGAAGACCAGTGGAGAGAGGTTGGCGGGGCGGGATAGCCCTGGCGCTTGGCTCGGACCCAGCGCGCTCATGTGGCCGAGGAAGAGGTCCGCCGCAAGCACAATCCCAGGATCACCCTTCTGATAGGGCTGGCGCGTGTATTCGGGCCCGTAGGCGGGGATCGTGACGGACGGGAGCTGATAGCCGCCGCCTTGCTGGAAGTCGACGGTGACGATCGAGTTCTTTTTGCTCTTGATCGACGCGGATAGAACCTTGCCGGTGTTGTGGATGTGATCCAGAGCTCGCTGGCGCGCGACCTGCCCGAGCGTGGCTTGAGGGTTCGTTCTCAATGGCATCAGTTACCGCCTTCTACTGTAGAACAGCTCTCGTTCTGACCGACCATGTTGCCCTGCTGTGAATTCGACAGACATTCAAAAATCGAGACCCACGCATCCCCGGACGGCGAGCGCGAGTTGCCGACGTGGCGAATCGACTGGATTGTCCAACTCCCCTGAAACGCGGCGCCCTGGTCGAAGTAGGAACCCGCCGGAGCGCCGTCTATCGTCGAGTTGATCCATGTTTGAGGGAGCGTGATCGTGTCGCCCGGACGAAGGTCTCCGCGCATGACGGTCTTGACCTGGATCGTTTGGACGCCGATCCACACGGGGAATCCGATCAGGTCGTCCTGCTGGA
>CAIOJR010000033.1 GCA_903858685.1 uncultured Caulobacterales bacterium
GGACGATGTGGCTCGAGCAGCTCCACTAAGTCCGAGTTCCGCATTCGGGCGATAGACCAACGTCCGCTCACCCCCCTCTTTAGTCGTTCGGAATGTCCGCTTCATGGTGATGAAGCAAATCCTGATCCACGGTCCCGCCGGTCCAGGGCCGCGCGGGCGTCAAACTTTGGAGTCTATCCACTAGCGGGGCTTTAATTCGCGCACATAGCGCTTCCAGTTCTCTACATAGTGCAGGGCCGACAGGGCCAGCCTTTGGGCGCCCTCTTCGTCCATCTGGCGCACGATCTTGCCCGGCGCGCCCATCACCACGGAATTGTCCGGGATTTCCTTGCCCTCGGTGATCAGGGCCTTGGCGCCGATCAGGCAATTCTTTCCGATTCTGGCCCCGTTGAGGATCACCGATCCGATGCCGACCAGCGTATTGTCGCCAATCGTGCAGCCATGCAGCATCACCATGTGCCCGACCGTCACATTCGCCCCGATGGTCAGGGGCGAGCCCGTATCTGTGTGAAGTACAGATCCGTCCTGAATGTTGGAGTTTTCGCCGATCACAATAGGATCATTGTCACCCCGAAGCACAGCTCCAAACCAAACACTGGCATTTTTCTTTAATGTGACATTTCCAAGAACAATTGCATTTGGCGCGATCCAGTATTCGCCTTCATCAGGCAACAATGGCGTGGCGGAACCCAAGCTGTAAACAGAAGCATCATCGTTCATCTGTACACGACCTTTCATCAAACTCTTTGCTTTAACACTTCGGAAACCAAGTTAGCATCAAGGTGTTGAGGCGATTCGGATCGAGGCTCACACCGCCACGGACGGATCGAAACGGAGACGCGAGTGACGTTTGCGCCCTGTCGGCGGTCCAGCGGGCCGCCCAATGCCGACCGGAACATGCCCAGCGGCCCGCCGCTTGGTCCCACGGCTGCACATGGCGCTGCATCCCATGTCACTCTCCTCGCACCCAGGGGCGCACCGGTTTCGGTTCGCCCTTTTTTATTGCCCAAAACACCGCTGTTCCAACCAAAGTGGCTCCCATCCCACACTCGGAGGTTCGCATGACTAAACGTGCTCTGAAGCGACTGGCGCGTGAAGGTGAATTCAACACCGCTCAGTTTCAGGAGGAGGCTAAAGTTCGTCGTCTCCCCGTGGAGCGGGGTTGGACGCCGATGCGCAGCCGCACCGAGACCTCGGGCGCAGGGCACGGTGGATTTGGTCCGGACGGTGAACGCGACCAGGCCTATGTCAAGACCATCAAGGCCAAGTCGGATGGCCAGCTCGCCCTGATCAACGCCATCGACACCCGCAACCTGGTCCTGGCGCTTGGCCCCGCCGGCACGGGCAAGACCTATCTGGCGATCGCCAAGGCCGTGGAGGCGCTGGAGGCCGGCAGCGTGGGCCGCATCGTGCTGTCGCGTCCGGCGGTCGAGGCGGGTGAATCCATCGGCTTTCTGCCGGGCGAGATGGAGGACAAGCTCGCCCCCTATCTTCGTCCCCTCTATGACGCCCTGTCGGACAGGCTGTCCATGAAGCGGGTCCGCGCCCTTATGGCGGAAGGCCTGATCGAGATCGCGCCCGTGGGATTCATGCGCGGCCGCACGCTCAACAACGCCTTTGTCGTGATCGACGAGGCTCAGAACTGCACCTATGTGCAGCTGAAAATGCTGCTCACGCGCCTCGGCTGGCACTCCACCATGGTCATCACGGGCGATCCGAATCAGTCCGACCTCTTGCCGGGCGTCTCCGGCCTTGGCGATGTGGCCAATCGGCTTGAAACCTTGTCCGACGTGTCCGTGGTGCGCCTGGGCGATGTGGATATTGTGCGCCATCCGCTGGTGGCGAGCATGTTGGGGGTGCTTTAGCGCCTTCAGGGGCTCGTGCTTAACAGTGGGTTAACAGCCTTGGCGGACCATGGGATCGACACCTGTGGCGAGCCAAGGCCATTCACCCTGGAGCATGGATATTGCGTAGCCTGATCGCAGCCGTTGAGCGGATTGATCCGCTGGTCGTTTCCGGTCGCGTCGCGGCTGTGAACGGCCTGCTGATCGAGGCGCGTGGCGGCCTGACCCGGCTGTCGGTCGGCTCCCGCGTGGATATTGAACGCCGCGGCGCCCCTCCCCTTCCCGCCGAGGTCGTCGGCTTTCGCGAGACCCGCGCCCTTCTGATGCCGTTCGGCCCGGTGGAGGGCGTGGCGCCCGGCGCCGAGATCCGCATCGTACCGGAAGGCGCCAGCGTGCGACCGACGCTTGCCTGGCGCGGCCGTATCGTTGACGCCTTCGGACGCGCCATCGACGGCAAGGGACCTCTGCCACAGGGCCCGGTTCCCTATGCGCTGAGAAGCCCGCCTCCGCCCGCCCATGCGCGCGGTCGCGTCGGCGCCCGGCTGGACCTGAAGGTTCGGGCGATGGATGTCTTCACCACCTGCTGCCGAGGCCAGAGACTGGGCGTGTTTGCAGGCTCCGGCGTTGGCAAGTCCGTGCTCCTGTCCATGCTGGCGCGCGAGGCCGAGTGCGATGCGGTTGTGGTCGGCCTGATCGGCGAGCGGGGCCGGGAGGTGCGGGAGTTCATCGAGGAAACCCTGGGCGAAGAGGGCCTGAAGCGCGCCGTCGTGGTGGTGGCCACCTCGGACGAGCCTGCCCTCACCCGCCGACAGGCCGCCTTCACCACGCTCGCCATCGCCGAGTTCATGCGCGATCAGGATCAGGAAGTTCTCTGCCTGATGGACTCCGTCACCCGGTTCGCCATGGCGCAGCGCGAAATCGGACTGGCGGCGGGCGAACCGCCCACGACCAAGGGCTATACCCCGACCGTCTTTTCCGAACTGCCCAAACTGCTCGAACGCGCGGGCCCCGGACCGATCCGGCCGGACGGATCGGAGGCCGCCCCCATAACAGCCATGTTCACCGTTCTGGTCGACGGCGACGACCATAATGAGCCGATCGCGGACGCCGTGCGCGGGATTTTGGACGGCCATATTGTGATGGAGCGGGCGATCGCCGAGCGCGGACGTTTTCCGGCGATTAATGTGCTGAAGTCGATCAGCCGGACCATGCCGGGATGTCAGACTCCCTTTGAGCGTGACGTCGTGCGCGCGGCGCGTCAGTCCCTGGCCGCCTATTCCAATATGGAGGAACTGATCCGCATCGGCGCCTATCGCCGGGGCTCAGACCCCCAGATTGATCGCGCGATCGCGCTCAATCCCGATCTGGAAAGCTTCCTGACCCAAAACAAGGACGAGGCGACGCCGCTGGACCAGTCCTTCGCCGACCTGCACGCCATACTGACCCAAGGGACTGAAGCATGAGCTGGTCCGACAGCCTGATCCGCATCTCCAACTACGAGATCGAGGACCTGCAAAAGCGCCTGCGCGAGATCGAGGAGCGGCGCGCGGCGATTGAAGTGACGCTGGATGCGCTCGATCTGGAGGCGGAGGAAGAAAAGCTCCGCGCCAAGGTCGATCCGGCTGTGGCGTGGTGCCACCCAGACTATGTGAAGGGCTGGAAACTGCGCCGCGCGCACTTCGAATCAGAACTTCGCGCCGTCATAGCAGAAGCCGAAGGCGCTCGGGACGCCCTGACCAGCGCCTTTGAGGAGCTGAAAAAGGTCGAGCACGTGGCCGACGCCGCCAAGATGGAGCGCCGCAGGGAAGAGGCGCGACGCGAAAACGCCGCCCTGGATGAAATCGCCCTGCGGGCTAGTCTCAAACCCAGGCCGCAATAATGGGCGCCGTCCTTTCCCGGCGCTCAACCCTTCTGGGCGCGGCCGGGCTTGCGGCCTGTCGGGGTCGGCATGACGCACAGGCCGCCACGGAAGCGCCCGCTCCGCCGCTGCGCATGGTTCTTCCGCTGCCCGTGGGAACGGCGGTGATGAGCGGCCTGCTGGAGGACGCCGGTCTGGCCAGACTGGTGAGCGCCAACGCCAGCCAGATCACCGCGGAATATGAAATGAAGATGGAATCGATCCTTCGCCCCGACGGCGGGCTCGATTTCACCCGCGCCGACAGGATCGCCGACTTTGCCCGTGACAACGCCCTGCGCCTGCACGGCCACACGCTTGTCTGGTATGCGCAAGACGGGCCGTCCTTTCAGGCCCTGAGCGGCGACGGCGCCGCTTTCGGACGCACCTTTGACAGCTACATATCCCAGGTGGCGGGCCGCTATGCCGGGCGGGCCGCAAGCTGGGATGTGGTCAATGAGCCGGTCGCAGAGGATGGCGAGGGTTATCGCGACTGTCTCTGGCGCCAGGTCCTTGGCATGGCCTATGTAGAGCGCGCCTTTCGCGCTGCTCGCGCCGCCGACCCCGGAGCGGTTCTTTTTCTTAATGATTACAATCTGGAAAGCCGCGCCAACAAGCGGCTGAACTTCCTGAAACTGGCGGAATCCCTTTTGAAGGCCGAGGCGCCGCTGGGCGGTCTGGGAACGCAGTCGCATCTGAACTTTGATCTCGCGCCCGGCGCGGTGAAGGCGGCCCTGCGCGATCTGGCCTCACTGGGACTGCCGATCCATGTGTCTGAGCTCGACATATCCCTGCGGCCCGGCGCCGCACGGCTCGATCTGTCGGGCCACGCCACCCGTCTGCAACGTCAGGCAAGGCTGGCTGGCGAGGTGGGCGAGGCCATGGCCGCCCTGCCCGCGCGCCAGCGCTACGCCCTGACCCTGTGGGGTCTGCGCGACAAGGACAGCTGGCTGCGGCGTGCGCCAAACGCGGGCGACGGCGCCGACGCGCCCCTGATGTTTGATGACAAGGGCGCTGCCAAGCCTGTGCTGCACGCCTTGTTGCACGGCATGATCGGTTAGGCGGGCGCGGCGACGCTCAGCCGCCGCTCATGGGCGGCAGATAGGCGACTTCGACCTCAGCGCTCAGATCCATGTCGCCGCGCACCAGCGTCTGGTTCACCGCGACCTGAACCCCTTTGCCAGCCAAGGCCGCCGCCAATGCCGGATCCGATTTCGACAGGGTTGCGGTCAGGATAGACAGGCTTTGCGCGGCCACATCCTTTTGTCGCCAACCGGCTATGTCGGCCAACCGGCCAAACAGCAACACCTTCGCCATGGTCAGCCGCCCGTGGTGGACATATGACGCGCAACGGCTGGACCGTCGCCGCGACCGATGCGAAAGTCATGCCCCTTGGGCTTGACGCCAATGCCCGCCCGAATGGCGGCGATCAGCGGGGCGTCGTCGTCGGGATGGTCGCGCATGACCGCGCGCAGGTCGGTGGCGTCGTCCTGCCCCAGGCAGGTGTGCAGAGTGCCCGTGCAGGTCAGCCGCACCCGGTTGCACGCCTCGCAGAAATTGTGGCTCAGCGGCGTGATCATGCCCAGGAGGCCGCCCGTCTCCTTCACCCGGTAATAACGGGCTGGACCGCCCGTCGCCATGTCGAGCGGATCCAGCGTCCAGACGGCGGCCATGTCTTCGCGCAGTTGCGACAGGCTGACAAACTGATCGGTGCGATCCTCGTCCACCTCTCCCATCGGCATGGTCTCGATCAGGGTCAGGGCCAGATCCCGAGCATGCGCCCAGGCCGCCATGGCGGGCAGATCCGCGCGGTTGTCCTGCGCCAGAGCCACCGTATTGATCTTGACCTTCAATCCAGCCGCCTGAGCCGCCTCAATTCCTGAGAGCACACGAGACAGATCGCCGCCGCGCGTAATGCGCTTGAAGCGCTCCGCGTCCAGCGTATCGAGCGACACATTGATCCGCCGCACGCCATGGCGGAAGAGATCTGCGGCGAATTCGGCCAGTCTTGTTCCGTTCGTGGTCAGGGTCAGCTCTTCCAGCGCGCCAGTGGCCAGGTGCCGCGACAGCCGCTCGACCAGCGTGATGAAGCCCTTGCGCACCAATGGCTCGCCGCCGGTCAGGCGCAGCTTGCGCACGCCCAGCGCCACAAAGGTGGACGCCACACGGTCCAGCTCCTCCAGCGACAAGACGTCGCGTTTGGGCAAGAACACCATGTGCTCGGCCATGCAATAGACGCAGCGAAGATCGCATCTGTCCGTGACCGACACGCGCAGATAGTCGATGCTGCGCCCGAACGGGTCGATCATGGACCGGGCGCGGCCTTGCTCGAGCTTGCGGACCTGGCGCGTCGAGGGCGCAATGATGGCGGCGTCAAAGGGAGACATGGGCCTAACATGACGATCAAGTCGCCCGAGGAAAAGCCCCTCCTGTCGAAACCCCCCAGGTTCGTGTCGGTGATCCTGGCCGCGGGAGCAGGGCGTCGCTTTGGCGGCGGCAAGCTTTTGAGCCCCTATGGCGCTGGTCGACTGATGGATCCGGCGGTGGCGGCCGCCTGTTCGGCGCCGGTGGATGGAGTCATTGTGGTGACCGGCGCGGACGCGTCGGCCGTCGAAGCTCACGCCCGCACCCTGACACCCATCCTTCAGATCATCCATGCGCCGGACTGGGCCGAAGGCATGTCCGCCTCTTTGAAGCGAGGGGTCGAGGCTGCGGGCGATGTGGACGGCGTTTTTGTCTTTCTGGCTGACATGCCGCGCATTCCCCACGCAATCCTGCCGGCGCTGGCCAAGGCGGTCGCGGACGGCGCCCCGGCCGCAGCGCCCGTTCACCGGGGCCGGAGGGGCCACCCCGCCCTGCTGGGCCGACCTGTTCTGGCGCGGATTCAATCGCTGACCGGCGACCGTGGCGCCGCCTCGCTTCTGGGACAGGCGGGCCTTGTCGAAACAGAGGATGACGGCGTGCTGTTTGACGTTGACACGCGGCCGCCCGATTAGTCAAAAGACAACTTGATAAAAATTGTAAACATATGACAAACTCACTGAATGGCCATCGCTTCCGATAAAAAGCTGTTCCTGGGCGCGCGCCTCAAGCGACTGCGAAGAGAACTGGACCTGACCCAGAGCCGAATGGCGGAGGAGCTGGGCGTCTCGGCCAGCTATCTGAACCTGCTCGAGCGCAACCAGCGGCCCGTCACAGCCCAGGTCCTGCTTCGACTGGCCGAGGCCTATGATCTGGATCTTCGCACCCTGACCAACGACAGCGACACTGCTGGCCTACAGGGTCTGGAGGAGGTCTTCGCCGACCAGCTGTTCAAGGATCTGCGACCGCCGCGCCATGAAATCGCCGAGATGGCCGAGCAGTCGCCCACTGTGGCGGAGGCCATGGTCAGGCTCTATCGCGCCTATGTCGACGGGCGGCGCATGGCCGACCTGGGCGCCTTTCAGCGCCCGGAAGATCTGGCCGCCTCGCCGCTTCTGGCGCCGTCCGACTGGGTGCGCGACTTCATCCAGAGCCACCGCAACCACTTCCCGGAACTCGATGAATGCGGCGAGGCCTATTATGCGCAGCTTGCCCCCGGGCCGCAGGACTTCGCCGCCGCCGCGCGGTCGCGGCTGACCGACAGGTTTGGCGTCAAGGTGCAGATCGCCCCGCTTGAGCTCCTGCCTGACAGCGTGCGGCGTTATGATCACCACCGAAAACGCCTGTTTCTGTCCGAGGTCCTGACGGGATCAGGTCGCACCTTTGCGCTGGCCTATCAGCTGTCCGTCCTGGAGCATGGCGATCTGATCGAGGCCCATGTTGAGCGCGCCGCGCCGCCGGACCGCTCCACCCGCAATCTGGCGCGTGTCGCTCTGGCCAATTATCTGGCGGCGGCCACCATCATGCCCTACGGCCCATTCCATGCCGCGGTCGAAAAGCTGGGCCACGATATCGAGCTTGTCCGCGCCCGCTTTGGCGTCAGTTACGAGCAGGCCTGCCACCGCCTGACCACTCTTGCGCGTCCGGGCGCGCGCGGGGTGCCCTTCTTCATGATCCGGGTCGATGCGGCGGGCAACATATCCAAGCGCTTCGCCAGTTCGGCCTTTCCGTTTTCGCGCTTTGGCGGCGCCTGCCCGCGCTGGAACATCCACTCGACGTTCCGCACGCCGGGCCGGATCGTCACCCAGATTGTCGAAACGGTGGACGGGGAGCGCTATTTCACCCTGTCGCGGACGGTGAAGCGCGTCTCCTCGCCCCATGCCAGCGAGGATTCAGAACTGGCCATCGGTCTGGGCTGCGAGCTGAAACACGCTGGCAAGCTGGTCTACGCCAAGGGACTTGACCTGAATAACCCGCTCGCCACGCCAATCGGCCCGGCCTGCCGCATCTGTGAGCGCCCCAACTGCACTCAACGCGCCGCCGAGCCTTTGGGCCGCTCCCTGACGGTCGACGACTTCTCGAAGTCCATTTCGCCCTATCCGTTCGCGCCTTAAGGCGCTTCAAAATGTCTTCGCCCCTTGAGAGGGGGCGCATTTAGGTGCAAGAGGCGACCGGGCCGCCTAAATTTGGAATGCAAATGACCGTGGATTTCGACGCCTTGCAACAGGCGTATCCGGCCTTTTTCGTGGAAAAAGTGCTGAGCGTCCATCACTGGACCGACCGCCTTTTCAGCTTCACCATCACCCGTCCGGCCAGCTTTCGCTTCAGATCGGGCGAATTTGTGATGATCGGCCTGCCGGGCGAAGGCAAGCCTGTCATGCGCGCCTATTCGATTGCGAGCCCCAACTGGGCCGAAGAGATTGAATTCTTTTCGATCAAGGTTCCAGACGGCCCCCTGACCTCGCGCCTGCAAAAGATCCAGGCGGGAGACGCAGTTCTGATGGGCCGAAAGCCAACCGGCACCCTGGTGCTGGACGCCCTGAAGCCCGGAAGGCGGCTGTTCCTGTTCGGGACGGGCACTGGCCTTGCGCCCTTCCTGTCGGTGGCGCGCGATCCTGACGCCTATGAGCGGTTTGATCAGATCATCGTGGCCCACGGCGTGCGTGAAGTGGCCGAACTCGCCTATCGCGACTTCTGGACCAGCGGCGTGTTCGAAGACGAACTGATTGGCGAACTGGCGACGGGCAAGCTCGTCTATTACCCTTGCGTCACCCGCGAGCCCTTTGAGCGCCAGGGACGCTTTCCCGACCTTTTCAAATCCGGCCAGCTGTTCCACGAACTGGGCATGCCCGACTCAGGCTTCGACCCAGCGGTGGACCGCGCCATGCTGTGCGGCTCCATGGCGATGATCAAGGATGTTGCAGCGGCGCTGGAAAGTTATGGCATGAAAGAAGGCTCAAACGCAGAGCCGGGCGACTTCGTGCTGGAACGGGCATTCGTGGGCTGATCGCATTCGACAGATCACGGGCGAAGAGCGGCCCTAGTTCTTGACCATCCACTGGGCCGGATCGACAGGCTGGGCCTTGCGCCGAAGCTCCAGCACAAGGTCCGCGCCCTTGCCCTCTGGCATGCGCCCCACAGGCTCGCCCGCCGCCAACTGGCGTCCGGTCAGGGCGGTGATGCGGTCGAGGCCGGTGATCACTGCGCGATAGTCGCCACTCAGGCGCAGAATCAGCACGAGGCCGACGCCCTTGACCGGCCCGGCATAATCCACCGTGGCGTCTGCCGGGCTGAGCACCGTCGCGCCCGCTGCGGCACGCCAGGCCACGCCTTTGCTGCGTCGCCGGTCTTCTCCGGGCCGGGCGTTCAGATCGCCAAACCGCCGCACCAGATCGCCGGTGACCGGCGGCTCCAGATGCAACAGGCCGGGCACCGAAGCCGTCTCGCCTCCGGCCGAAGCCCCGCCGCCCAGACGCCCCAGAAGATCGCCGACATCCGACGATTTCTCCGCGGCCTGCCTGACCTGTTGCAGCCGGTCCGCCGCCGACGGATCCAGCGTGGTCTCCAGATCCGACTTGGCCGCCATCAGGCGGTCGATGCGGGCGCGCCGGTCAGCCTCTGCGCTTTCCGCAGAAAACAGGCCCGCGCTGGCGACGCTGGCGGCGCGGCGTATACGATTGAGGTCTTCCTCTTCCGCCAGATAGGCGCGACGGCGCAGTTCCAGATCCGGCAAGACGGCCCGCATCAGGATCGCAGCGCGCACAGAATCCGAAGCCGAGCGAGGATTGACAAGAAGAGCGGGCGGAGGATTGCGCCGAAACATTTCCAGCGCGCCCAACAGCTTGACCAGACTGTCGCGATTGGCGCCCATGCGCTTGTCCAGATCGGTCTGGCGAGCATTGAGCTCGATCAGCCGCGAGCGCCACTCCGCGGCTGTGTGTTCGCTGGCCTGTTGCTCACGGCCCAGCCGAACCAACTCACGCCGCAGCTTTTCCAGCGCCGCGTTTTTGGGCGCTTCGTCCTGAGCCTGGGCCCGCACGACCGCCACCAAGCCTGCGAATGGCGCGGCGAGGGCGAGGCAGAGCGCGAAAGCAAGGGCGGAGCGGGTTTGGGCCATGCGTGGCCTTAGAAAAACATGCTTCGGCGCCCGCTCCAACCGGATGCGCGCATCAGACACATTCAATCCCTGTGATAGGGGGTTCCTGCGGCGATGGCGCAAGCACGATAAACCTGCTCTGCCAGCATGGCGCGCGCCAGAGCATGCGGCCAGGTCTGTGGACCGAAGGCGAGCGTCTCTCGGGCGGCCGCCTTGACCGCGTCGGACAATCCGTCCGCCCCGCCGATGACAAACACAACCCGCCGCTCGCCCGCATCTCGCAGGCGGCACAGGCGCTCTGAAAAGGCCCGGGACGGGTGCACCGCGCCGTGTTCATCGCAGGCGACCAGCCAGGCGCCCTCTCCCACGGCGGCGAGAATCGCCTCGCCCTCCGCCGCCTTGCCGGATTTGCGTCCCTCGACCTCGATAATCTCCACCGGACCAAGCGCCAGCGACCGCCCCTGGACGCTGGCGCGAGACGCATAATCGCGCGCCAGTTCCGCCTCGACCGAGCGTCCCAGACGGTGAACCGCGACAATGTCGATGCGCACGCGCCAACGCCTATTGGGGCGTTGAGTCCGTGGTGTGGCCGGATCCCGGACGGGACATGGCGCCCGGTGTCTCCAGCGACCAGATCTGCTCGATCCGATAGAAGGCGCGCACTTCGGGTCGGAACAGGTGCACCACCACGTCTCCGGCATCAATCAGCACCCAGTCGGCCTGCGGCAGGCCTTCAATCTGGCAACGCCCAAATCCGCCGTCCTTCAGCGCGCGTTGCAGATGGTCGGCTATGGCGCCGACATGGCGCTGCGACCGGCCTGATGCGACGATGATATAGTCCGCAATCGGGCTTTTGCCCCGCAGATCTATGGTGACGATCTCTTCGGCCTGATCGTCGTCCAGCTTGGACAGGATCAGAGCCAGAAGCTCATCAGGGTCGCCTGTGATGGCGAGGTCGGAGGTGAAATCGTCGGCGGACTGGGGACCGGACGGGGCGCCGGACGTTTCTGGGCCAGCCGCAGCTTCGGGCGCGGCCAGAACTTCTTCATCATTGGCGTCGAGGGACGGGGCGTAGGCGGCCGCGCCGGACGTTTCCGGCTTGGGATCAACTGACAGGGGATAGCTCCGTTCGGGAGAAGATGGCGACAATTACCCATAGGGTAGCACGTCCGCCCCCAATCAGCCAGTTCGCCGCTGAAGGGGCCCCTGCAACGTCGCTTTTTGCCGGCAACCGGCTTAAACGGTCGTCCATGACCCCGCCCGACACCCCTGCAATGACCGCCGAAGCCGCCCGCCCGATCGGCCCCGTCATAATACTGGACCAGCCCCAGATGGCCGAAAACATCGGGGCGGCGGCGCGCGCCATGGCCAATTTCGGCCTGGACGAACTGCGTCTGGTCAGCCCGCGCGACGGCTGGCCGCAGGGACGGGCCTGGGCCTCCGCCTCGGGCGCAGACTGGGTGCTGGACAGGACGCGGGTGTTTGAGCGCGTAGCGGACGCCATTGCCGACCTGAACCGGGTGCACGCCGCCACCGCCCGTCCGCGCGAGACGATGCTGCCGGTGCTCAATGGCCGACAATCCAGTGCGGTTCTGCATGAGGCCTGCGCGCAGGGAGAACGAGTGGGCCTGTTGTTCGGAGCCGAGCGCGCGGGGCTGGAGACCATGGACATCGCGCTGTGCAACGCCATCGTCACCCTGCCGGTGGATATGAGACACCGCTCGCTCAACCTCGCCCAGGCCGTAGCGATCAACGCCTATGAGTGGCGCATGACGGTGGACGATGCGCCGCCGCCCATCTGGCGCGAGCAACCCCCGCCCGTCGACAAGGCCGCCATGATCGGCCTGTTCGAACAACTGGAAAATGAGCTCGAAACGGCTGGTTTCTTTTTTCCGCCGGAAAAGAAGAGCTCGATGGTGCGCAATCTGCGCGTCGCGCTCAGCCGCGCCCAGTTCAATGATCAGGAAACGCGCACTTTTCGCGGGGTCGTCACCGCCCTGGTGCGGGGACGGGGACGGACGTTAGCCAAACTGGCGGCGAAGACGCACGATCTGGACGGGGCGGCGCCTGTCGCCGGCCCTGGGGACGCGTTGTCGGATCAGGAATAGGCGGGAGACAGTCTGGCGAACTTCAAGGCCAGGCCGGCATGGGGCGGACCATTGGCCCGGGCCTGAGCAAGCACGCCCAGAATCTCCTCAACGCCCTGGCGATTGAACGGCTTGTCCACTACCGCGACGGCGCCGGCGAAATCCGTCGGGATCTGGGCGGCGTTTCCCGTCAGGAAACCCACCGCCACGCCCTGCTCGCCACTGAGCCGCCGCGCAATTTCCGGTCCAGTCCGTCCGTCGCGCAAATTGATGTCCACCAGCGCCGCATCAGGATGAACGCGGGCGGCAAGCTCCAGCGCGCGCGGCAGGCTTTCCGCGATGCCCGCAACCTCATGTCCTGCGGCCTGCACGAGGAATTCGAGATCAAGTGCGATGAAGGGTTCGTCTTCCACGAGGATCAGGCGCAATCATAACCCCCAGATTGGTGCGACGTTTCGACGCATAAACCCAACCCGATTTTCATCGGCCACGCAAGAGGCAATCGCTCGGATCCATAGATAAAAAGACGGGAATATGGCTGCATCCTCATATTTTTCATAAATAATGGGTCGCCAATACCTGCTTTGGCCGCGGACAATGAAGCGAACTCGCGTCAAAACTGATCGCAGCCCCCATTCATTCTGAATGGAGCGGTCATGAATTGTCACTTGAAGTGCATTTTTTGTGTCGAAAAAACTGGTTACTGGCGTTTACTTACAAATGAGGTGCGACGGAGCCGCCTGATCCGCCAAGACCGACAGGATCGGGAGACTGCGGATTGACTCTGCGGTCCGATCTCGTCATACACCCGCCTTTCGCGTCGTCGGGACTGCTGGTCTCGGCGCGGAAAGCTATGACGGGTGATGTGGACGCCGCCGTTGAGACCGCCTTCCCATGGAGGGGAGGCCGGGCCGCATCGAACTGAAAGAGACTGATATGTCCAAGCGCCATTCGGCGAAGTACAAGATTGACCGTCGCATGGGTGAAAACCTGTGGGGCCGTCCCAAGTCCCCGGTCAACCAACGCTCTTATGGCCCCGGCCAGCATGGCCAGCGCCGCAAGTCCAAGGTTTCGGACTTTGGTCTGCAGCTGCGTGCAAAGCAGAAGCTGAAGGGCTATTACGGCAACATCACCGAGAAGCAGTTCCGCAAGATCTATGATGAAGCGGATCGCCGTAAGGGCAACACCTCGGAAAACCTGATCGCGCTTCTGGAAAGCCGTCTGGACGCGGTGGTGTATCGCGCCAAGTTCGTGCCGACCCCGTTTGCAGCGCGCCAGTTTGTCAATCACGGCCACGTGCTGGTGAATGGCAAGCGCGTGAACATCGCGTCCTATCAGGTGAAGCCGGGCGACATCATCTCGGTGCGTGAACGCTCGCGCAACATGGCGCTGGTCCTTGAAAGCCTGCAGTCGCCCGAGCGCGATGTGCCGGACTATTTCGAAACCGACGACAAGGGCATGACGGTGAAGTTCGTCCGCGCCCCTGATCTGGCCGATGTGCCGTTCGCGGTGAAGATGGAGCCAAACCTGGTCGTCGAATATTATTCGAGCTGATCCGGTCCCATTCGCCCGGTCCGGCGAGTCGGCAAACCAAGATGCAAAGGCCCCGGATCGGATCCGGGGCCTTTTTTTGCCTCCAACCCTTTCCCACCAGCCTACCTGTCAGGGATGGAATAGGCGCCACAATAGCCAGACAAGGCCAATCAGCACCGCCCAGGCGCTGAGCGCGGCCCCCAAGAGCAGCACCAGTGCGCCTGCCCCAATGAATCCCTTGCCGACAGGTGTTGAATAGACCTCGGGCGCTTTGCCGTTCAGCCGGATGAGGCGTCGAGCGCGAGCTTCATGCAGGTACAACACATCGCCAGACAGGCCCGCAGACGCGCGGGTGAGACCAGGAGAGGCGCCGTCTGCTATGCTCATGCCAGGTTGTCCAGTGTTCGCCTGCGATGATGAATCATCGCCTCTCTGGCACATTAGACGCCTGTCAGGGGAATTCATGCAATTTGAAAGCGAAGCCTGCGTCAAAATGTCAGAAGAGACCGCCGCCAGGCGTCAGATGCTCAAGGTCAGTCCTGCCGAAACCGGCGCCCTGAACCCGGACGGACGATAACTCTGTCTGGCCTGGGTGCGGGCCGAATTGACGGACGGGTCAGACGCGCGAAGAGTCGATCCCGCCGTAGCGGCGCCGCCAAGCAAGCCCGCCAGAATCGCCAGCAGGCCGTTAAGCTGCGCCAGTTGTGATTCAAGTCCTGACGAGATGGACGCGGCGCAGGTCTCAAGCGCGCAGGCGACCTTGATATCCCCCTCGGTCCTGCCGATATCCGCGGCCGGCGCGCTTCCAGCCTCCTGAAGCGCGGACAGTATCTGCTTCAGGTCCGCGATGATATGGGTCGCCTCCACCGATACAGAGCGTATGTTCAGCGTGGCGGAGGCGGTCAGGGCCTGCAGACGGGCATGGATCTGATCCATCTGGGTCTGCAAGGCGCAGACCTGAACCTGAACGGGCGTATTTGGCGCCGACGCCGCTGGACTGGCCGTCGGCGCGGTCGCTGCATCTCCGGTGGGTGTGAAGTCGCCCCTGCCGATGGGCGCACCGTAGCTATAGACGCCTCCGAAAAAGCCGCTGCCCAGATAATTGGGGGGAATACTCGCCAGGGCGCCCATTTCAATCCCTCGATTCGCGTCATGAGGGAATTGTCGGTTTGGTATGGTTAATGGGCGGTTAACCCTGTTGCGTCACGCGCGGCCGGGGCGGGCCGGGCGAAATGGGCGCCTCAGGCGCTCAAAACGCCCTGTTCGCTCAGAAAGGCCTTGAGTTCGCCGCTCTGGAACATTTCACGCACAATGTCCGAGCCGCCGACAAATTCGCCCTTCACATAGAGCTGCGGAATGGTCGGCCAGTCTGAAAACACCTTCACGCCGTTGCGCAGCGCTTCGTCCTGCAAAACGTCAACGCCGACAAAGTCCACGCCCAGATGGTCAAGCACCTGGACGACAAGCGCCGAAAAGCCGCACCGAGGCTGATCTGGCACGCCCTTCATGAACAGCACCACGGAGTGGTCCGCCACAGTGCGTGCGATAAAGGCGTCCACGCCGACAGGCTCCACGGAGTCTGCGGTTACGGCCGGCGTATGGGTTTGATCGCTCACCTGGGCTGTCCTTCATCAGTGCGGATAGCGTTAGAGCACTGAGCTAAGCCTGACGCCAGAAGGTTTCAAGTCTCAACCCAGATCGATGACCCGCGCCATCTCGATCTGGGCCGAGATTCCATTCGGCAGTTCCCGCTCGACGACCGACGTCATGGCTGTGACGGACTCTGCATCGCCGACGCAGATGCGCACACTGGCCAAGGCCGGTTCGGTCAAGGCGTAGGCCAGACAGAGCTGGTCCGGCGTCCATCCGTGGAAGCGCTCCAGAAAGGCATAGGCCCCCATCCGCTCAAGCCCCGATGGCTTGGGCTTGCCGAAAAATTGCAGGCCCAGAAAACCCTGGCGCGACGGCCGGCCATGCGAAGCTTCGGTATAGCCGGTCGCCGTCTTGACCACCTTGGGGTGATAGTCGCTGCCAATCACGATCAGACGATTGGCGAGCGCCTGCTTCATGCGGTTGCGCGCCGCCCAATCCGAACGCAGATTATAGCGCACGCACAACAGCCCGATCTCGCCCGACTCGATCAGGCGATCGACCTCGGACGACTCGCCGGACACTCCGATATATCGAAGCCGGCGCGCCTGTCGGGCGGCTTCCAGAGTGGCGAAAACGGCTGAGTCCAGCTCTCCGGGACGCGGATCCTCGATCACGATATAATCAAACCAGGTCAAACCCGACTGCTTTAGACTGTCCTGAAAGACACGCACGATTCCGGCTCGACTGAGGTCACGCGGCCCCGCCTCGGTGCTGACCGGCAGGCGCAACCCGACCAGCAACATGGTCCGGTCCAGCCCGGCAATCGCATCGCCGATCGCTGTCAGTCCGACTGTATTGTCACTGATGCACTCAAAGGCGTTGACACCGCTTTCAAGCCCGCAGACGGCCGCCGCCACCAGATCCGCATGTTTGGCGTCAGGCCGGTCAAAGGAAAGGGTGAGCGCTGAACTTGCCTGACCGTTCACGCCGAAGGGCCGGTAGCGCACGATCTAGCTCGCTGGCGGCGGCGCGGTCTCAAGCGCCAGGGCGTGAAGCTCGCCACCCATGCGGCCATTGAGCGCGGCATAGACGAGCTGGTGTTGGCGAACACGGTTCAGACCGACAAAGGCGGAAGCTATGATCCGCGCACGATAATGATCACCATCACCCGCCAGATCGGTGATTTCGATCTCAGCATCCGGAAACGCAGTCCGAAGATGGCTTTCCAAATCCACAGAAGTCATCGGCAAGGGGGAATCTCCCAAAGGCAGAACACTCATACCCCGATTTGGTGAAAATCCACTGACAATGCACGCACCGCACACAGGTTCTCAGACCGCGAAACTCAGATCAATGGCGTTTGAGGCGCGTCCTCATCCAGAAGATCGTGAAATCGCGAATAGTCTACGATCCGGCGGCCATCCTCCGACAGGGTCAGGACATCGGCGAATTTTCGACCCCAGACGATTTCCGACGGGGTATAGGAATGCCGCGCATGGATCCGCTGGGCGAAGGTGTCGTCAATGCCGGCCAGCACCACGATGATCTCGGTCCAGTTCTCGAGCATTGAACCGGGCGTCGCGCCATAGAGGGGCGAATCCGGCGTAATGGGGTGCATCACCATCCATGTCAGGGCGAACATGGGCGAACGGGATCGCGTCACCCTGATCTCCTCCAGCTTGCGGACCCTGTGCCCCTCCTGAGTGACCACCTGTCGCGCAATGCTGACATTGACCTCAGCCTCCAGAATCTGGTTCGCCCGCTGATTGGCGCACCGGAAAATCAGGGTCGGCACGCCCTCATAGGGCGTCACCACCGCGACCTTGGAGAACATGACCCGCGCCGTCGGTCGCGACACGCGGGCGAAGATGACGCCCGTCGCCACGGCGACGGCGCCCAGCCCGAC
>CAIOJR010000034.1 GCA_903858685.1 uncultured Caulobacterales bacterium
CGGCTATCACGGCCTGCAGGTCGTCAAGGCCGAGCTTGCCGTCGTTCTCGCCGCGAGAGCGATTGAGCTCGGGGTCGGCCGCCCCGAACAACTCCTGCGTCAGCTTCAGCATCCGCGGCTCGTCGCCGGGCGGCACGCCGATCACCTCCATGATCACATGCAGCGGATAGAGAAAGGCCACGTCGCGGGCGAAGTCGCACCTGCCGTCAAAGCTGGCCATGCGGTCGACAAAGGTGCGCGCAATCTCGCGGATGCGGTCTTCCAGCTTGCGCAGGTTCTGCGGCAGGAACCAGGACTGGGTCAGGCGGCGATAGTTGAAATGGTCGGGATTATCCATCTGGACCAGCGATCGCACGAGGTGGGGGCTGCCGCCGGTCAGCTTCTTCACCGCCTCCTCGCCCGCCTTGTTGGTCAGGGTGGTGAAGGTGTCGCCCGCATGGAACAGGTCGTTCTGGCGCTCGATCTCCTGAATGTCGGCAAAGCGGGTGACGGCCCAGAACGGGGTGAAGCCTTCCGGCTCGGCCATGGCCAGCGGGGCTTCGCGACGCAGCCAGCGAAACGCTTCATCGATGCGCTTGCCGTCGGCATAGGCCTTGGGGTCGACGATGGTGTTGGCGATGTCCTGAGGAATCTGCACGACCTGCTCCTTGTGGTTTCGTCCCGGAATGCGCAGCGCTTTGGGCAAGCTTTGCGACCGCTCTTGGCGATGCGGCTTTGACCGGACGCTAACACCATATTGCTATACGTCCAACAAATAAGTTAGCATGGCCCCATGGTCATGACCGCTTCGCCCTCGTCCGTCACCCCCCGCCGCACCCAGGCCGAGCGGCGCGACGAGTCCGAGCGCAATCTACTGGACGCGACCCTGCGCGTGGTCGCGACCGGGGGCGTCAATGCCGCAACCTTTGAAGCCATTGGGCGCGAGGCGGGTTACAGCCGGGGTCTTGCGACCCAGCGCTTTGGCTCCAAGCGCGGCCTGATCGACGCCGTCATCGCCCATCTGCATCAGCAGCGCGAAGCCGTGCTGGAGGCCGACCATGTGACCGACATGCCCGCCCTTGATGCGGTGGTCTATTATGTGGACAGCCATTTGCGCGGGCTCAGTCCAGACTATGGCGGGCGCGCCTATTTCATGATGCTTGCGGGCGCGGTGGCGGACGCCTCGTCTGTGCGCGAAGCGTTTGCCCAATCGCATGAGCGCGTCCGGAGATGGCTGGAGGCGCTGATCCGTCGCGGGCAGGCTGAAGGCGATGTCCGGCGCGATCTGGATCCCACCGCCGCCGCCCTGACCGTGGGCAGCCTGATGCTGGGCGTCTCGATCCAGTGGCTGGTGGACCCGAAGATGGACATCAATCCCATTCGCCTCACCAGTATCGACATGGTGCGCCGCAGCCTGTCGGCCAAGGTCAAAGCCTGATCTGCCAAGGGTCAGGCCAACAAAAGGGAAGGACCGGACTATGAGCGCAGAGCCTTACAAGGCATGGCAATGCCGCACCTGCGGCTACATCTATGAGGAGGAGCACGGCGCCCCCCTCGAAGGCCTCGCCCCCGGCACGCGCTGGGCCGACATCCCCGAAGACTGGATCTGTCCGCTCTGCGGCACGCCGAAGAGCGATTTCGACATGGTGGAGTTGTAGGGCGGGGACGGGGTCTGAGGGCGAGGGGCGTGTCCCGCCGGCTCTTTCCGGGTTGCCCCTGCGCCTCTCATCCCAGAGGGGCGACGCCGATCAGCCATCTGTGCAGGAACAGGGCAAAAACCGCCCACAAGACTGTGCCCAGTATGACGGATATGGCGGTGGCGAGCGCCTTGGGCGGGGCGACGTCGGCGGACGGCGCGGCGCTGGCGCGGCGGCGAACAGAGATGAGGTCAAGCACGGCCCAGACCAGAAAGGCGCCGAACAGGGCGACAGCCGCAGGGGTGGCCTTGACCAGCAGATGGCCCAGCGCCCACAGGCCGACGCCGATCACCATCGGGTCGCGCAGCAGACTGCGGATATGGTTGGCGGGACCATTGGAGGCGGCGGTGAGCACAAAGCCCAGCCAGACCAGGACGAAGGTCAGGTGTTTGAGGCTGGGCGGCGGAACATAGAGCGCGTCTCCGCCACGCGCCCTCGCATAACCCACAATGATCAGAATGAGGCCGATGGCGGAAGCCAGGGCGTAGAGCCCCTTCCACGCCCGGTCCCCGCGCCGTGCAATGAAGGCTGAGCGGGCGGAGTCGGCAAAGATCCGCACCGAATGGGCGCCGAGAAACAGCGCCAGTCCAAGTATCAGCAAGATCATGATCGCCCGTGCCTTCCACCCTGTCCTTGTTGGCGCAAGGATTGAGCCTTTTCAGCTTTTCGTCCAGTGCAAACCTGTCGGCAGGACGCAACCCGGGTCGGGCCTGCGTCCTGCCAGGGTCGCTTCAGCCTATTTGGTGAAGGTGATCTCGCCATAATAGTCGTCGCCGACAAAGGTGCGGTACTTTTCAAACTCCTTCATCTGACCGTCAATGGCGGTCTTGGGCGTGATGGCGAAGGCTTCCTTGTCCATCGCCTGGTCACGGGCCTTGTCCGGGTCAAGCACGGCGGTGTTGGTGAAGTGCTCGACCAGGATCACATTGCCCTTTCCGTCCGAGGCGTTGAGTTTCACACTGATGGAATAGCTGTCGATGATCCCGTGCTTCTTGGCGATCTCTTCGCCAGGGACCCAGGTCTTCTTCAGGCCGACCAGATAGTCGTCAATATGGCTGGGGTCGACCTTGACGGTGGTGATATGCCACAGACCCTTTTGCGGGGTCCAGTCCGTGTAGGGCTCCGCGCTCGCGGCCCCCGCGGCAAGCAGGGCGAGGCTGGCGGCGGCGGTCAGAATAACGGCTTTCATTATGGTGTCCCTCAGAGGAATAGGTGAAGCAGCGGTCACGCAGCATTGCGCGCCGGTATTCAATTCTGCTGTTTCCCGGTCCATTCTATTGGGCTCAGCATTTGATAGTTAACACACCGTTAACTTTTGCGGTCAATTTGAGGCTGATCACGATTTCGCGATGTATTTTTGACAGGGTTACATTCCGCCGTCCGTTTAATTACAGAGAACAGCTTTCAGGGGTTGAACATGTAAAGAAATCTCAATCGCATCAGACGGTTGAAATGTGGCGATTATTCTGGACGCGCCTCCTGACGGTCGCAAGCCATGTCGCGCATCACGGCGCGCCACCCCGCCTCTGCGTCCGGGCCGGCCCGGTCGAATACGGCTTGCAGGTAGCGAATCTGGGCGCCCGTCAATTCC
>CAIOJR010000035.1 GCA_903858685.1 uncultured Caulobacterales bacterium
AACATGTCTTGCAGGGCCGAGGCCGGGATCGCGGCGTCTGTGGCGACAAAGGCCAGCATGGTGGCCATGTTCGGCGCGATCATGCCCGAACCCTTGGCGATCCCGCAGAGGCGCACCGGCGCGCCGTCAATCGCGCATTCCGCCACGGCGCCCTTCGGGAAGGTGTCGGTGGTCATGATGGCGTGCGCGGCCTGCTCCCAATGGTCGGGAGCCAGCTCGGCCGCCACCTGGCCGATCACCGCCTCGATCTTTTCAGCGTCCAGCAATACGCCGATCACGCCGGTGGAGGCCAGCATCACATCGCCCGCCGCCGCGCCCGTCACGGCGGCGGCGGCCTCGGCCGTGCGCTGCGCCGCTGCATCGCCGGGCGCGCCTGTGAAGCTGTTGGCGCAGCCCGCATTGCAAACCAGAGCGCGCACCTTGCCGCCACTGGCGCTCAAAGCCGCCTTGCACCAGTCCACAGGCGCGGAGCCCACGCTGTGGCGCGTAAAGACGCCCGCCGCCGTGGCGCCCTCGTCAAAGGTCATCAACAGCAGGTCGGGACGCTCATGCTTGTAGAAGCCGGCGCGGCCGATCGCCAGTCGCACCCCGGCGATCTCACCCATCGGGGGCAAGGCGACCGCGAGCGGCGAGACCAGGGGGGCGGCTTTGCCCGGCGCGGCAGGGGCGGCGTCAGTCATGATCAGTGATCCATCAGGTCTTGGCCGGGGGCTTAGCCGGCTGGGCGGAACCGGGCTGCGGAGCCGGTTTTTGCGGTGATCCCGCCGGCGCGCTGGCGGGCTCGTGAGCGCCGCCGGGAACGGCGACTGGCGGCGGCAGGGTCACATCGACCTTTGTGGCGGCGCGCAGCTTGGCCAGCAGGGTGCGGATCTCATCATAGGTCAGGAAGCGCACGATCTGCGGCCGCGCCTCTTCCACCGTGATGGGCTGGACCGGGCGACGATCCTCCACCTTGGCCACCACAAAGCCTGCATCGGTTTTGAAGGGGCCGACCAGATCGCCCGGCTTGGCGCCCTTGAGCGCGGCGCCATAGGCTTCGGGCATGGCGTCGAGCGTGAAATAGCCCAGATCGCCGCCATTGAAGCGCGTCGCCTGGTCGGTGGACCGCTGCATTGCCAGTGCGTCAAAGGTGGCGCCGGTGGCGAGCTGCTTGCGAATCGCGTCGGCGTCGACCTGGCTGGCGACCACAATCTGCCGGGCCCGAATCTCCTCGCCCGTCTTGGCCAGCCTCTGCTGCTCATTATAGAGGGCGCGGATCGCGGTCTCGTTGACAGCCTTGTCCACCCGGCTCTCGACCAGCAGATCGCCCAGCACCTTTTCGTGCGACTGCTGCAGGCGGCGCGCGGCGCGCGGGTCCTTGTCCAGCTTCAGTCGCATGGCCTCATGGGCCAGGAGCTTCTGGTCGACAACCTCGTCGAGGGTGGAGCGGAACTGGGTCGAGGCGGGATCCAGAGGCTCGCCCTCGCTGATCACGCCCTGGGACACGGCCTCGCGCTTGACATCAGAGGCCCAGATCACGTCTCCGCCGACCCGCGCGACCACCTTGTCGCCCGGTTCCGGCTTGTCGCCATCGCCCACCGGGCGGCCGCAGCCGGCCAGGCACAGGGTCAAACTCAAGAGCGCCAAACCGGCGAAACGCATGTTCATGCTAGGCAACCCGTTGCGCATAAAGGCCCCGGCGCGGCCCCACAAGGCGCACGCCGCACGCTTGCTCGCGTTGACAGGCCACCACGCGGTGCTTAAGTCTCGCGCGCGAGCAAGTCGAGCGGTTTTTACCGGCCGCTGGGCAAACCGCGGTGTCATGCCCACGGGCGGCGATTCCTGTCGCCTTATTTGGGCGCAACATCTATGAGACGCCAGCGCCGTCACCCTGCCATGCGCCAAGTCTGGCGGCGAACGACGTTGGCTCACCCTGTTCTTCGGACTGTACATGCTCTCTCTGGCGAAAAAGCTCTTCGGCTCTTCCAACGAACGCAAGGTCAAGGCGATGCGCAGCCGCGTGTCGGCCATCAACGCGCTGGAGCCGTCGATGTCGGCCCTGAGCGACGCTCAGCTTCAGGCCAAGACGGCGGAGTTCCGCGCGCGGCTCGAAGCGGGCGCCGCGCTCGACAGCGTGCTGGAAGAAGCCTTCGCCGTGGTTCGCGAAGCCTCCAAGCGCGTTCTGGGCATGCGTCATTTTGACGTGCAGCTGGTCGGCGGCATGGTGCTGCACAATGGCGGCATCGCCGAAATGCGCACGGGCGAAGGCAAGACGCTGGTCGCCACCCTGCCCTGCTATCTCAACGCCCTGCCCGGCGCCGGCGTTCACCTTGTCACGGTGAACGACTATCTGGCCAGCCGCGATGCGGAATGGATGGGCCGGGTCTACAGCTTTCTGGGCATGTCCACCGGCGTGATCATCAATGGGCTGAGCCAGGGCGAGCGCAAACGCGCCTACGCCTCTGACATCACCTACGGCACCAATAACGAGTTTGGCTTCGACTATCTGCGCGACAATCTGGTCTATGATCTGAGCGAAATGGTGCAGCGTCCGCACAATTTCGCGATCGTCGACGAGGTGGACTCCATCCTGATCGACGAGGCGCGCACCCCGCTCATCATCTCGGGACCGACCGAAGACCGCTCTGACTTCTATCGCACCATTGACGCCCTGGTGCGACAGATGATCACCGATCCGAACACCTTCGATCTGGATGAAAAGCAGCGTCAGGTGATCCTGACCGAGTACGGCAACGACAAGGCCGAGGAAATGCTGGCCGAGAGCGGGCATCTGGCCGAGGACTCTACCGGACTCTATGACGCCGCCAATGTCAGCGTGGTGCACCACGTCAATCAGGCCCTGCGCGCCAATGTGCTCTATGCGCGCGACCGCGACTATATCGTCAAGTCCGGCGAAGTGGTGCTGATCGACGAGTTCACGGGCCGCATGATGACAGGCCGTCGCCTGTCGGAAGGGCTGCACCAGGCGATCGAGGCCAAGGAAGGCGTGGCCGTCCAGCCCGAGAACCAGACCCTGGCCTCCGTCACCATCCAGAACTATTTCCGCCTCTACAAGAAGCTCTCTGGCATGACAGGGACGGCGGCGACTGAAGCTCAGGAGTTCGGCGACATCTACAAGATGGACGTGTCAGAAATCCCGACCAACCGCCCCGTGACGCGGATTGACGAGGATGACGAGGTCTATCGCACCGCCGATGAGAAGAACCGCGCCATCCTGATCCAGATCGCCGACTGCCATGTACGCGGCCAGCCCGTTCTGGTCGGCACCGTATCGATCGAAAAGTCCGAACAGCTCTCCGAACTGCTCAAGACCTTCGAATACGAGCAGGACGGAAAGAAGAAGAAGGGCATCCCCCATCAGGTGCTGAACGCGCGTTATCACGAGCAGGAAGCCTATATTGTCGCCGAGGGCGGTCTGCCCGGCGCCGTGACCATCGCCACCAACATGGCCGGTCGCGGCACCGACATCCAGCTGGGCGGCAATGTGGAGATGCGCATAGACCGCTGGCGCAAGGAAATGCGCGGGCGCGGCGAGGATGTCACGCCGGAACTGTTGCAGGCCGAAAAGATCAAGATCGAGGCCGAAATCGCCGAGCGGAAGCAGGTGGCCCTGGCCGCCGGCGGTCTGTACGTGCTCGGCACCGAGCGCCACGAAAGCCGCCGGATCGACAACCAGCTGCGCGGCCGCACCGGTCGTCAGGGCGACCCTGGCCGGTCCAAGTTCTTCCTGTCCACGGAAGACGACCTGTTGCGCATCTTTGCCGGCGAGCGGCTGGACTCCATCATGCGCACCTTTGGCGTGGCCGAAGGCGAAGCCATCACCCACCGCTGGCTCAACTCCGCCATCGCCACGGCGCAGCGCAAGGTCGAGGCGCGCAACTACGAAATCCGCAAGAACCTGCTGAAATACGACGACGTCGTGAACGACCAGCGCAAGGCTGTGTTCGAACAGCGTCAGGAGTTCATGCAGTCCGACGACCTGTCGGACGTCGTGACGGAAATGCGTCGCGACACGATCGGCGACTTCATCTCCCGCTTCCTGCCGCCCAAGGCCTATGCCGAGCAGTGGGACGTTGAAGGTCTGGAGGAGCGGCTGCTGTTCGTGGTGGGCCTGTCTCTGCCGCTCGCGGAATGGGCAGCTGAAAATGGCGTCGACCAGACCGAGATCGAACGTCGCGTCAACGAGGCCGCCGACCAGCGCCACGCCGAACGCGAGGAGGCCATCGGCGCCCCCCAGATGCGGGAGCTGGAAAAGAGCTTCATGCTGCAAATGGTCGACCTGCAATGGCGCGAGCACCTGCAGCACCTGGACCATCTTCGTCAGGTGATCGGCCTGCGCGGCTATGGCCAGCGTGATCCGCTGAACGAGTACAAGACCGAAGCCTTCTCGCTATTCGAAAAGTTGCTGGTCGATCTGCGCCAGAACGTGACCCGCTGGATCATGACGGTGGAGATCACCTTCGAGCAGCCAGAAGCCTTCCTGCCGGAGCCTTCGCAGTTCGAAGAGATCCATATTGATCCCGCCACCGGCCAGAATGAGCGTCTGAGCCTGGGTCTGGGCGACATGACCGGCCTGTCGGCGCAACAACGCGAAGCCCTGCCTGTCTCGGCCCTGCCCTCAGGATGGGAACGCACCAGCCGCAACTCTGCCTGCCCGTGCGGGTCGGGCAAGAAGTTCAAGCACTGTCACGGCGCGCTGGTCTGACGCCTGGCTTGGGGGTTGGCGTGCGCTGATCGCCCACCGGGCGCCCTCTTGAAATACCGGTCATCGACCCCAGATAATCAGCAACAGACACAGTTACGGTATCAGGGGTCAGATCATGATCATCCGCAAACCCTTTGAACGTCTGGGCGGCGCCGACCATGGTTGGCTGAAGGCCCGGCATCACTTTTCGTTCGCCAGCTACTACGACCCGCAAAACATGGGCTGGGGCAGCCTGCGCGTCTGGAATGATGACGAGATCGCGCCACGCTCGGGCTTTCCGCCCCATCCGCACGCCGATATGGAAATCATCACCTATGTCCGGGAGGGCGCCATCTCCCACAAGGACTCCATGGGCAATGAGGGCCGGACCGGCGCAGGCGACGTGCAGGTCATGTCGGCGGGGACCGGCGTGCGGCATGCGGAATACAATCTGGAAAGCGACACCTCCCGGATCTTCCAGATCTGGATCGAGCCGACCACCCGCGGCGGTGCGCCGTCATGGGGCGCGCGGCCCTTCCCGAAAAGCGACCGGGCCGGCCGCTTCGTGACGCTCGCCTCCGGCCTTGCCGAAGATGTCGACGCCCTGCCGATCCGCACCAATGGCCGCGTTCTGGGCGCAACCCTCAAGGCCGGTGATTCCATCACCTACCCCACCGACGCCTCGCGCCATCTTTATCTGGTGCCTGCGGTGGGATCGGTGGAGGTCAATGGCGTAACCCTGGAGGCGCGCGACGGCGGCGCCATCACCGGTGAGTCCGAAATCACGATCAAGGCGCTCGCAGACGCAGAAATTGTCATGGTCGACGCGGCGTGATCGCCACGCAAGCACCTGGACCGACGTCCCGCCACGTGTGGATGCAGCGGGGCCCGGAATTCAGTCAGAGCGTTAACAGCCCATGGCTCCTGCCCCGTCCTGTGCTATAGCGGGGTGAAGCCAGATTCAGTTGCCGGGGCGGCCCGTCAATTTGAGCACCCGCCAGCCGAACGGCTCAGGACAAGACCTTGCCACGACTGTCACAGGGACCAATGTCCAGGCCATGCCCCTGCCCAGGGGCGGAGCGCGCCGCGTGGCGCTAGGCGTTCTCATCGCTTCGATCGCAGCATTGAACGCGGGCGACCCCGACGCGGCGCAGCCCGTGGCCGCCCCTTCGCCGGTCGTGCGGGCGATGCATCGACACACCCCCGGAGACCCGTGGGAAGGCGTCAATCGTCGCGTCTACAGACTGAACCTGTCGCTCGACAAGTACCTGTTGCGGCCTGTGACCGAGTCCTATCGCCGCCTGTTGCCCAAAACCCTGCGCGGCGGCATTCACAATGCTCTGCGAAATTGGGACGAACCTTCGATCTTCTTCAATAACGTGCTGCAACTCCGGCCCAGGCAGGCTGGCGCATCGGCCTATCGCTTCGCCGTCAACAGCACAGTTGGGGTGGCCGGACTGGTCGATGTGGCCGACCGCACTGGCGTGCCGCATGAGGAAAATGACTTTTCTCTCACGCTCGGGCGGTATGGGGTCCCCGCAGGCCCCTACCTCTATCTGCCCTTCGCCGGGCCTTCCAGCGTGCGAGATCTGACGGGCGATGTTGTGGACCTGTTCACCAACCCCTTGACGCGCGTGCGCCGGCTGAGAACCAAACTGCTGGAAAAGACTCAGGCCGTGGTGAGTGTCGTGGACGCGCGCGTGCGCGTGGATGACGACCTGCAGAACATCGCTCTCGGCGCCACCGATCCCTATGCGTCACTCCGCTCCATCTATACGCAGCGAATCGCCGCCCAGGTGTCTGGCGATGAGTTCTCGCTCGGCGATGCGCCAGAAATACCCGGCGCACCGGAGCCGCCCCCCGCGCCCAAGCCCGCCTCTTCAACGCCCAAGAGCTAGACATGATATCGCGGTTGGCCGAAGCCCTGGTGGCCTCTTCCCTGGCCCGCCCCAAGCGGGTGATCGCTGTGTCTCTGGCGGTCGCCGCCATCAGCCTGGCCTTTCTGGCGACCCATTTCACCGTTCGCACCGATCTTGACGCCCTGCTGAGCCGTGATCTGCCCTGGCGCCGGACCGAAGCCGCACTGGAGGCGGCCTTTGTCAGCCAGGGCGATGACCTGACGCTTGTGGTGGACGGCCAGACACCGGAACAGGCCGACCATATCGCCAATCAGCTGACCGAAAAGCTGGCGGCCCGTTCGGATCTGTTCGCGATCGCCCAACGCCCGGACGGCGGTCCATTCCTGGAAAAGGAGGCCCTGCTTTTCCTCCCTCTGGACGAGGTGAAATCCACCACCGCCAAGCTGGTCGACGCCCAGCCCTTTCTGGGGCCGCTGGCGGCTGATCCCAGTCTGCGCGGCGTCATGGGCGCCATCGACACCAGCCTGACGGGCGCCGAATCCGATCCCAAGCGCCTGGAACGACTGGCGCCGATCCTGTCCGGCTTTGACGCCCAGCTGGCCGATGTCGAGGCCGGCAAGACCACCATGCTGTCCTGGCGCAGCCTGATTTCCGGCGAGGCTGTGACCGCCAATGACCGCCGCAAGCTGGTCGCCCTGACGCCAAGGATCGACTACAGCCAATTGGCCCCCGCCGCACCCGCCCGCGCCGCCATCGCTCTGGCCGAGCATGAACTGGGCGTGGCGCCGGGCCAGTCGAGCGGCGTGCAGGTCAAGACCACCGGCTCAGTGGCCATGGAATCGGACGAACTGGCCAATCTTGCTGAGGCTACGGGTCCGATCGCCGCTGGCAGTCTGGCGCTGATGCTGGGCATCCTGTTCTGGGGCGTACGCTCCAAGGCCGTGATCGGCGCCATCGCCTTGACCGTCGCCACCGGCCTGATGCTGACCGCCGCACTGGGACTCTTGCTGTTTGAGCGCTTCACCCTGATATCGGTGGCCTTCATGCCTCTGTTTGTCGGCCTGGGGATCGACTTCGCCATACAGTTCAGCGTGCGCTATCGCGCCGAGGCCGGGCTGGAGCCGGACCACGATCTGGCCCTGTTGGCCACCGGCCGCAGCGCCGGTCCGGGTATTGGTCTGGCGGCCGCCGCCACGGGCTTTGGCTTTTTCGCCTTCTGGCCGACACCCTATAAGGGCGTGTCGGAATTGGGCGTCATCGCAGGGCTGGGCATGGCGGCAGGCGCCGTACTGACCCTATCGGTCCTGCCCGCATGGCTGAAGGCGCTCAAAGCCGGCGCCGCGGCGTCAGAGAGCGGTCTGGATGGATTTGGCAAGCTCTATCGCGCAGCGGAAGCGCGCAGAAATTGGCTGCTGCCGGGCGCGGCGGCGCTGGCCCTGATCGGCCTCTTGCTGATCCCCGTCCTGAAGCTCGATTTCGATCCCATATCGCTGCGCAGCCGCAAGGATCCGTCCGTCGCCACTTTTCTGGAGCTGACCCGCCATCCGGACCTGACACCCAACCGCCTTCAGGCCCTGACGCCGAACGCCGAGGCGGCGGAGGGTCTGGCGCGCAAGCTTCGCGGCGTCAAAGCCGTTGGCGCGGTCTATACGGTCAACAGCCTCATCCCGGCCGATCAGGCGGCCAAGCTCGCCCTGATCGGCGATGCCGCCCTG
>CAIOJR010000036.1 GCA_903858685.1 uncultured Caulobacterales bacterium
ATGATGATGAGGTCCTGGCCGTCGATCTTCACTTCCGTGCCGGACCATTTGCCGAACAGGATGCGGTCGCCGACCTTCACGTCCGGTTCGATGCGCTTGCCGGCATCGTCACGGGCGCCAGGGCCAACGGCGAGGACTTCGCCTTCCTGGGGCTTTTCCTTGGCGGTGTCAGGGATGATGATCCCGCCCTTGGTCTTCGATTCTTCTTCGACGCGCTTCACAAGGACGCGGTCGCCGAGAGGACGAAACGCCATATTTTATTCTCCTGAGGTCTCGGGCCATGCTGGCCCATCTTCTCCTCGCCCTCGCCGTCTGGGTGCTATTAGCAGTCCAGGTCGGCGAGTGCTAACGGCTGGGGAGATAGGAGGGGGCGCCCTGGGTGTCAAGGGGCGGCAGGAGAGGTGGAAGGAAACCTATGTCGTCGTGGATATGGTGTGACTAAAACTTACATGAAATGCTTCAGGTGGAGGGCGGCTTCTGCGGCAAGATGGCGCGATAAACGCCATATGATTGCATTTTCGGATGATTTTGCGATCATTTTGGAATGGGCAAGATAGTGGCAAAGACGTCAGCATCCGCAGTCGCAAATCTGCTTTTGGATTTTGCAGAAAATGAGCGAATTCCAATCCGGCACCTTAAACTTCAGAAGCTCGTATATCTTTGTTATGCTTGGTATGCCGGCAATCAAAATGAAGAATTGTTTCGGCAGGATATTGAGGCATGGAAGTATGGCCCCGTCGTCCGGGACGTTTATACACAATTCAAGGATTGCAAAGATAAACCAATATTGAAGCGGGCCTCAGGGTATGTCGACGGGTTCGGCATGAAAGCTGTGCCGATAGTCGAAGATTCAATTCTGGTGGAGCAACTTCGGGAGGTGTGGGACGCCTTTAAGGATAAGTCCGATGGATGGCTCCTCGCTGCGACCCACGCCCGTGGGGAACCCTGGGAGGTCTTTATGCGGGACTCCGGTCAATTTGGGCGGGCGATTCCATTTGAATTGATCAGATCCATCTATCGAAAGAAGGTTGATAATATTGCCGTGGCGAGCTGTGACGGATGAGGATTGATAATATTGCTCCTCCGGATGTTGTTGGCGAAGAGGGTGATGTCGATCGTGTGAGGCTCGCCATCGAAGAATTGACACTTGATGGCAGGCGACAGGATCATCACCATCGGGACAAGTATGCGAAAATCGCCTATGGCATCATGAAAACATGGGTCGTGTTTCTCATGCTGGTGACCCTGGGCCAGATGGCTTTAGGTCATTTTGGTTTTGGACTCGGGGAGCCGGAGTTCATCGCAGTTGTGACCACAACGACCGCGTCGGTCTTCGGCTTCGGATTTATCGTCGGAAATTATTTATTTCCCAAGCGTTGAGGCGAAGCGCACGCTCGATGAGAAGGAATTGCGCTGCGGCATTATGCTCATCCCCCGTTGCACCCTCCGCCGTGAGCGTGTATAGACGCCCGCTCATTTGAACCCTGCAAGTCTTGCGGGGACCATCCACATGCATCGCCGCGCAGACTCATGCGCGGCGGATTTGTTTCGGAAGACCGTCATGGCCGAGATCGTTCTGAATGTTGAAGTGCGTGAGCGCACCGGCACTGGCGGCGCCCGTGAAGCCCGTCGTCAAGGCAAGGTGCCCGGCGTTCTTTACGGCGGCGTGCGCGGCCCCGTTCCGATCGCGGTCAATGCCAATGAGTTCCGCAAGGCGCTCTATACCGGCAAGCTGCTGGGTCACCTGGTGACGCTGAAATACGGCGAAGAAACCCAGGGCGTGATCGCCAAGGACATCCAGTTCAACCCGGTCAGCGACCAGCCGGTCCATTTTGACCTGTACCGCGTCGATGAGCACCAGCTGGTGAAGATCTCGATCCCGGTTCACTTCAAGAACCACGAACTGAGCCCCGGCCTGAAGCGTGGCGGCGCCCTGAACGTGTCGCGTCACGAAGTGGAAGTGATGGTTCCGGCCGATCACATTCCGGAAGACCTGATCGCCGACCTCACGGGCCTGGCCATCGGCGATTCCATCCGCTGGTCCAACCTGAACGCGCCCGCGGACATCACCCCGGTGATCAAGGGCCGTGACTTCGAGATCGCCACCGTGGCCGGCTCCGCCGCCTCGGCGTCGGCTGAAGCGGCTGAAGCGGCGGCGGGCTGATCCCTTTCAGGGATTCAGGTCGTCTGGCCTGGAGCTAGGCCATGCTGATTCTTGTGGGCCTGGGCAATCCAGGCCCCAAATACACGAACAACCGTCATAATATCGGCTTTTTCGCCGCCGACGCCATTGCGCGCCGGTGGCGTTTTGGCGTCGAGCGCCAGAAGTTTCAGAGCCTGATGAGCGAAGGCGTGATAGAAACGCCGACCGGGCCGGTGCGCGCCCTGTTGATGAAGCCCCAGACCTTCATGAATGAGAGCGGTCGTGCGGTTGGCGCTGCGGTCAGCTTTCTGAAGGCGGACCCGACGGACGTGGTGGTCTTTTATGACGAGCTGGACCTGGCGCCGGGCCGGTTTCGCATGAAGGCGGGCGGAGGAGCGGCCGGCCATAACGGCATCCGCTCCATCACCAGCCAGATCGGACCGCATTTCCGGCGCGCCCGGATGGGCATCGGCCATCCCGGCGACAAGGACCGTGTCCTGGGATATGTGCTGGGCGACTTTCACAAGTCGGAGGCCACGTGGGTGGACGATTTGTCCAAAGCCTGCGCTGAGGCCCTGCCCATGCTCGCGGCCGGCGAGGACGAGCGCTATCAGGCCGAGGTGATGCGTCTGGCCCCTGCGGAGAAGCTCGATCCGCGCAAGGCTGCCCAAAAGGGCACAGAAGGCGTATAGGCGGACCATGGGCTATATTCTCGCAATCCTGTTCAATCCGGCGTTCCTCTTCTCGCTGATTGTCTCCATCGGCCTGTGCTTTCACATTGTGCGCACGCGACAGGATACGTTCTGGCTGTGGATCGTGCTGTTTTTTCAAGGCATTGGCAGCCTGGCCTATATCGCCGTGATCCTGATTCCGTCCCTGTTGGGCGGCCGGGCGGCGCGCAAGCTGAGCGCATCGGCGCGCGCAACGCTCGATCCTGGCCGCGAATATCGCGAAGCCAAGGCGCTGGCCGATGATACGCCCACGGTCGCCAATCGCATGCGCCTGGCGTCAGCCGCCGTCGCTCAGGGGCGCCACGCCGAGGCGGAACAGCTTTATCGCGACGCCGCGGAGGGCGTCCATGCGGACGATCCGTCCCTGAAGCTGGGGCGCGGCAGGGCCCTGATTGAGCTTGGCCGGTTTTCTGATGCGATTGTGGTGCTGGAGGACCTCGCCAAGCAGGGTGACGAGGGCAATACGCCCCAGGCGGTTCTGGCCCGGGCGCGCGCCTATCACGGCCAAAAACGTCTGGCGGAGGCTGAAACCAACTATGCCTGGGCGTCGGAGCGCATGCCCGGTTTCGAGGCCATTGCCCGCTACACCGCCTTTCTGGCCGAGGCTGGCCGGATGAAGGAGGCCCGCGACAATCTCGGTGAGATCGACCGCCGGATCGAACGCCTGTCAGGCCCCTTCCGCAAGGAAGCGCAAGGCTGGCGTGATCTGGCGGCGGCCAGGGTGCGCTGAGCTATTCTTCCCGGCCCCTCTGGTCTTCCGCAGGCTTAGACGCCATAAGACCCGCCAATTCCTGTTCAATCTGATCCAGTAGGACTCCATGGCCCTTAAAGTCGCCATTGTCGGCCTGCCGAACGTCGGCAAGTCCACCCTGTTCAACGCGCTCACCCAGACGGCGGCGGCCCAGGCCGCCAACTATCCGTTCTGCACCATCGAGCCGAACGAGGGCGAGGTGGCCGTGCCGGAGCCGCGCCTGCCCAACCTGGCCAGGGTGGCGGGCTCCAAGGAAATCATCCCGGCGCGCATCACCTTTGTCGATGTGGCCGGTCTGGTGCGCGGCGCATCCAAGGGCGAGGGGCTCGGCAATCAGTTTCTGGCCAATATTCGCGATTGTGACGCTGTCGCCTTTGTCACCCGCTGTTTCGAAGGCGGCGACATCATCCATGTGGAGGGGCGGGTCGATCCCCTGTCCGACCTCGACATCATCGAAACCGAACTGATGCTGGCCGATCTGGAAAGTCTGGAAAAGCGCGTCGTCAATCTGGAAAAGCGCGCCAAGACCGACAAGGACAGCGCCAAGACCCTGGAACTGGTCAAGCTGGCCCTGGCCGAACTGAACCAAGGTCGTCCGGCCAGAGCCGCCTTTTCCAAGGTCTCCAAGGAGGATGAAAAGGCCTGGTGGATGCTCCAGCTTCTGACCGCGCTTCCGGCCCTCTATGTCTGCAATGTCGATGAGGCGTCAGCCGGAACCGGCAATGATTTGTCAGCCAGGGTGGCCGAGCGCGCCATGCGCGACAACGCCAAGACGGTGGTCATTTCCGCCAAGATCGAAAGCGAAATCGCCCTTCTGGACGAGTCCGAGCGGGCGGAGTTTCTGGAGACGCTGGAGCTGGAAGAACCGGGTCTGGATCGCCTGATCCACGAGGCCTACAAACTTCTGGGCCTGCAAACCTATTTCACCGTCGGACCCAAGGAGGCCCGCGCCTGGACAATACCGGTCGGCGCGACGGCGCCGCAAGCCGCAGGCGTGATCCACACCGATTTCGAAAAGGGCTTCATCCGGGCTGAAACCGTCGCCTATGACGATTTCATCAGTCTGGGCGGAGAGGCCAGGGCGCGCGATGCGGGCAAGCTGCGGGCGGAAGGCAAGACCTATGTCGTCAAGGATGGCGACGTCATGCACTTCCTGTTCAACGGTTAGGCCTGTGCCGAAACGCCAGCCGGCAGGCCACCGCGCCAATGGTCATGCAGGACAGCTGGGTCCCCACCAGCACAATCGGTTCTGGGGCGAAAAGGGCCGAGGCCAGGGCGCTGATCGCTGATCCCATGGCCAGCTGTACCGCGCCCATCAGGGCCGCCGCGGCCCCTGCATTGGCGCCTTGATTGTCGAGCGCGGTGACCGAGGCGGGCGTCATGCTGAGGCCCTGGCAGCCGAACAGGGCGAAGGCCCCCAGAGCCATGACCTGAAGATTGGCCAGGTGCAGCAGCACCGCGCTCGTCAACAGGGCGGCGACGCTGACCGCGACCAACCCCACCAGACGAATCTGCCGCTCCGCCCCCAGCCTGCGCATGACGGTGGCATTGGCTTGCGAACAGATCACCATGCCCGACGCGCAAAGCCCGAACATGATCCCATAGCCCATGGGCGACAGGCCGAACGCATGGGCGAAGACAAAGGGCGAGGTGGCGAGGAACGAAAAGACAGATCCGGACCAGCTGCCATTGCCGATGGTCAGTCCCATCAGCCGCCGGTCCTGCAGCAACCGCACATAGGTTCCCAGCATGAGGCGCACGGAAGGGTCTGTACGACGATGCTGCGGGTGGCTCTCCTCCAGTCCGAAGGTGACCAGCCCAAGGGTCAACAGGACCAGCACCGCCAGAATCCAGAAGATCAGCCGCCAGCCGCCCAACTGCAGCACCAGACTGCCGGCCAGGGGCGCGAACAGCGGCGAGACACCCCAGACGAGGACCATCAGGGACAGAAGCTGCGCCGCCTCTGGCCCGGTGTGCTTGTCACGCACAATGGCGCGCGCCACGGTCATGCCCGAACAGGCCCCGAGCCCCTGCGCCACCCGCAGGACCAGCAGGGTTCGGATGTCTGGCGCCAGGGCGCAGCCGACTGTGGCGACGGCAAAGACCGCCAGACCGGCCTGAAGCGGCCGCTTGCGTCCAAAGGCGTCGGTCAGGGGGCCATAGAACAGCTGCCCCGCCGCCATGGCGCAAAGGAATAGGACGAGCGACAGCTCAACCGACGACGGCGCCGCCCGAAGGTCCGCCGCCAGGGCGGGGAAGGCTGGCAGATACATGTCGATGGCCAGAGGCCCGACCGTGGAGATCAGGCCCAGAATCATGGCTGTTCCGGCCATGCTCCAACGCGACGGCGCCTTTGCAGGCGGCGCCGCGTCCGTGGATCTGCGGGCGGGAGCGTTGGGGGAGGGATCGCTCATCCTGCGCGAATGACCTGTTTTCGCGTCGGGGGCAAGATCAGTCGTCAGGAGTTGTCGGCTTGATGCTTTCCCTTGGCCGGTGGATTGGGCTAAAGCCTCACGCGTGGCACATGATCATCCCCCCCCTCAAGACCCGCTCCATGACTTCATCGCCCTGGTGAGCGACGCCCCCGCGCCGGATCTGGCGCGTGAAGCCGAGGTGCGTTCAGGCCTGGACGGCGGCGGCCTGCCGGGAGAGCTGGCCGGTTGGGTCGCCGCATGGCGAGGCCAGCCCGTCGTGCGTCGTCCGATCGTCGCGCTCTATGCCAGCGCGCTGGAGGGCGCCGCTGACGGTCCGGCGCGCGCCCGCGCGCGGCTCGAACATCTGGCCCAGGGCGGCGGCGCGGTGAACCGCTTTGCACGCGCTCAGGGCGCCGGTGTCGAGGTGTTTGATCTGGCGCTGGACCGTCCGGTGCGCGACGCCGCTGAACAGCCCGCCGCCAGTCCGCGTGAAGTCGCCGCCACCATCGCCTTTGGCATGGAGGCCGTCGCCAAACAGCCGGACTTTCTGATTCTTGGCGACCTGACACTTGAGTCTGATCGCGCCGCCGCCGCGCTGATCGCGGCCCTGACCGGCCAGCCTGCCGAGGCGGTCGCCCGCCCGCAGGATCTGGACTGGACCGGGCGTGCGCTTGCCCGTGCCGCCGCCGCCCGTCCGGCCAGCGTGCTGGACTGGCTGGCCCAGCTGGGCGGGCGCGAGGTTGCGGCCCTGATGGGCGCCATACTGGCGGCCCGCGTACAGGGGGTTCCTGTCGTGCTGGACAGTCTCGCTTCCGTCGCCGCAGCTGTGGCCCTTCACGCCGTGGCGCCAGAGGGGGTCAGGCATGTGAAGGCGGCGTCCGGTTCAGACCATCCGGCCCAGGCGCACGGCCTGGGCGCCCTTGATCTGACGCCGGTTCTGGCGGCGGGCGCCGCACACGGGGGCGAGGGTGTGGCCGGTCTGGCGGTTCTGGCCGTGATCCGAATGGCGGTGGAAGCCTAGGGCGATTCCGGCGGGTCCGTTTCCGCGATCAACTCATAAAGAGCCCGCGCCTCGCTGGCGGGGCCGCGGCGTTCTCCCATGGCGAGGATGCGCAGAGTGACGGCGCGCCCGCCCAGAACGAAGACGATTTCATCGCCTTGACGCACCGTTCGGCTCGCCTTGTCGAGCCTGACCCCGTTCGCCCCCCGGATGAGCCTGACGCGCCCAGCGGCGACATAGCCGCCCGCCAGATTTCGGGTCTTGAAAAACCGCGCGCGCCATAGCCACACATCGATGCGGCAGGACGGGTCTGGAGCAGCGGCGGCCCTGTTCATGCGCTGGCGGCGCTCGCGGGGCGTCTGCGTCTGGGCCGTCGCCGCTTGAGCTCAAGACCGGCGGTCTCGATAGGGGCGGCGGGAGCAGAGACGATGCGGGGGCCGGATGGGCGCCTGGACGGCGGCGAGACCGGCTCTGGCGTCTTGAGCGAGGCCAGGGCCGCGAATGGTGAATTCGGGCGGGTTGTCGGCAGGGCCGCCGCGGGTTTTGCGACGCCGCGCCGACGCCACAGGACGGGTTTGTCCTTTTCGCGCCGCGCCGGCGTATAGCCCAACGCCTTCAGAACCACAGGCAGGCTGTCGGTCGGCCAGCCCAGAGTCTGGGCGATGGAGTCTGGCGCCGCGACGCCGGGGCCGTCCACGGGCTGGGCGCGCAACAGGGCGTCGAGCTGCTCCAGGCGCGTCACAGGGATGGCGAAGGGGCCGACGGCGATCATGCCCCGCGCCGCCATGGCCCTGTCGCTCGGCGGGGTTGCGGGCAGGCGCGACAGGCCGTCTGGCGGCGGTCGCCAGTCGGGCGCCGCCACCCTTGCCAGGGCGTTGGAAAACGCCAGGGCGTCGGGCGTCAAAAGTCCGGCCAGATGGAGGCTGAAGGCGCCGAACCGGACGCCGAGGGCGCGCAATGTGCGCCGTTCCGCCTGGCTGAGCGCGCTCACCTCCGTGGCGACGCGGGATCTGGGGATGATTCCGCCCGCCTCGATCAGGCGAAAGGCCAGTCCGCGCGCCAGTCCTTTCAGCCGTCCGTCCGACATGGCTGCGTCCATCGCCTTTAGCGGGGCCAGACGCGCGCCCGCCTGGGTCGCCACAAAGGCCTCCAGGCGTCGCTGGGCCCGTTCGCGGGCATGGGCGGGGCCGAGCTCGCCAAACAGTCGCACCCGCGGGCTGAAGGGCCGCTCACTGGACAGCTGACCCGCAGGCTCGCCCCGCCAATGGATCACCCCGTCCGGGTTCAGCTCAAAGGCGTCATCGGCCTCTGCGGCCAGTTTGCCCAGCCGACGCGTGACCTCCGGCCCCACGGCGCGCACGGCCGCCTGGCGCAGAGCCTTGTCGGCCAGCGCTGAGTCGGCCTTTTCGGCGTCGAAGCGCAGGCCGTCCAGACGCCCCACCACATGGCCCTCGACGGTCACCTGCCCATCGGCGCCGACGCCCGCAAGCACCTCGCCGCGCACCGCCAGCCCGCGCATCAGGGCGCTGGTGCGGCGATCGATGAAGCGCTGCATCAGGCGCTCGTGCAAGGTGTCCGATATCCGGTCCTCCAGCTCCCGGCAGCGGCCCTGCCAGTGGACGGGATCGATCAGCCAGTCCGACCGGTTGGCGGCGTAGGCCAGAGTGCGGATGCCCGCCAGCCTCTGGGCCAGCACGTCGATCTCGCCGTCGGTGCGGTCCAGCGCCTTGAACTGGCTGGCGATCCAGTCGCCGGGCAGGCGGCGATGGCGGCTTGTCAGATGCTCGAAAATCGTCCGCACCATGCGCGTATGGTCGTCCAGCGTCGTCTTGCGAAAGTCCGGCGTCTGGCAGGCGTCCCACAGGGTGATCAGGGCGGAGCGGTCGCGCACCCGCTCAGTGACCCACTCGTCCCTGGCCAGCGTGCGCAGCGTCGTCTCGTCGAGGCTCTCCGCCGCCAGCTTCAGCCCCTCTCTCTGGGGCGGCTTGGCGAGCGAGCGCATGAGGTCGTGGAGCGAGGACATGTCCAACGCCGCAGAGCGCCACTCGGCCTCTGTCACCGGTTCATATTGATGGCCCTCCACACATTGAACGAGGTCCTCGTCCATGTCGGGCGCATCTCCGGTGACGCCGAAGGTGCCATTGGTGCGAAAGCGGCCGGCGCGACCGGCGATCTGGCCGATCTCCTGCGGCGCCAGCCAGCGGGTGCGCTTGCCGTCGAACTTGCGCAGACCCGCAAAGGCCACATGGTCGACATCCATGTTCAGGCCCATGCCTATGGCGTCAGTCGCCACCAGAAAGTCCACTTCTCCGGACTGATAGAGCGCAACCTGCGCATTGCGGGTGCGCGGCGATAGCGAGCCCATCACCACGGCGGCGCCGCCGCGCTGCCTGCGGATCAGTTCGGCGATGGCGTAGACATTTTCAGTGGAGAAGGCGACGACCGCCGTCCGCCGGGGCAGGCGGGTCAGTTTTTTCGAGCCCGCATAGCTCAGCTCGGAAAATCGTTCCCGGGTCACAAACTCCGCATCCGGCAAAAGGCGCCGGATCAGGGGGGCGATTGTGCCGGCGCCGAGGAACAGGGTTTCCAGCCGTCCCCGCGCATGGAGCAGGCGCTGCGTGAAGATGTGGCCGCGGGCGGGGTCCGCGCAGAGCTGGATCTCGTCAATGGCCAGAAACGCCACCTCGCGGGTCAGCGGCATGGCCTCGACCGTACAGACATAATAGCTGGCGCGCGGCGGGACGATCTTTTCCTCCCCCGTGATCAGCGCCACTGCGCGCGCGCCGCGCAGCTTGACGATGCGGTCATAGATCTCCCGCGCCAGCAGCCTCAGCGGCAGGCCGATCATGCCAGACTCATGACCCAGCATCCGCTCGACCGCATAATGGGTCTTGCCTGTGTTGGTGGGCCCCAGCACCGCGATGACACGCGAAGGGGCAAGGCCGGCGGCGCGATCAGACATGGGTTGAAAGTGGCGCGGGTCGAGGCCCGGATCAAGTCGTTTGGGGCGAAGACCGCCTTGTTCCAAATCGCGTAAACAGACGTGGTTAATTTCTGGAACGCGCGCGAAACGAATCATGACCGAATCAGTGACATTCGCCGATTCAGCCTTTGTTCCATACCATATATGGTGGCTTTCGACACGACCGCCCACAATGCGCCAGTGACCTATGGTGTCGAGCCGAGCACTGTTGCGACGCAATATGACAGGGCTGTCAAAGCCGCTCCGGGTTCAGACGATCTTGGAAAGACTTACCCAAGGGAAAGCGAAATTACGCCCAACATCACCGGTGCAACCGATTGAATTAAAAATAACCTATAGATTTCAGTCGCTCTTCAGAAAGTTTCAGAAAAAATCAAACACCCTCTTGCGTCATGCTGCACTGCGAAGTATACCGGTTTCGTGCAGCGTCCTTGACGCTGTTGCCCTTCCTGGGCGTTTCCTCCCTATGAACTGCGGCGTCCTCGGACGCCGCTTTTTTTTGCCCGGATTCAGGGCGGGAGGGGCGTCCCGGCGGCGCAGCAATTGCGCCCGGCTGCGAATTGCCGCAACCCTTGGCTTGCGACCGCCAGACCCGAGGTCACGAGGCCAGATCATGTTCGCTTCCCTTCCGCTCCTGGCCCTGCCGGTCCTGTTCTACAATCTGTTCGCCAGACTGTTTGTCGGACCCGCGCCGGATTCCGCAGAAGCCCGCATGGCCCAGCCGCTGTTCAGTATCGATATGGCCAGCCGCGTGAAATGGATCGTGCATACCGGCGATCTCATACTGTTCGCCTCGCTGATCATCCTGTTTGTGGAATTGCTGAAAGCCACACAGTCGGGACGCGTGGCCATCATCAATCACAGCCTGTCGATGGTGCTGTTCATCGTCTGTCTGGTGGAGTTCCTGTTGTTCAGGAGCTGCGCCACCTCCATATTTTTCCTTATCACCTGCATGGTCCTCATGGACGTGCTGGCGGGGTTCATCGTGTCGATGAGCGGCGCGCGGCGAGAGGTCGACGTCTATCGCTGAGATCAGACCTCAGCTGAACGCCGCGAAGACAACGGCGGCCATCATGATGTCCAGGATGCGAAACAGAAATTGCGGGCGCATTGAGACCTGCGGAGCGAGGAACTGACATCCTCGCCCTGCAAGTCAGGCGCCAGTCGGTGCGCCTCATCCGTAGCTTTGCAGTGGACGCACTTCCAGCACGCCCGTCTTGACCGCCGTGATCGCCTGGGATGCGGCCAGGGCTCCGGCGGCGGTGGTGTAATAGGGAATCTTCATCATCAGGGCGGTGCGACGGATCGAGAAGCTGTCCGTCAGGGATTGGCGGCCCTCCGTGGTGTTGAACACCAGTTGCACGTCGCCGTTCTTCATCCGGTCGACAATGTTGGGACGGCCTTCGATGACCTTGCGGACAATATCCACCTCGACGCCCTGTTCGACCAGATAGGCGCCGGTGCCCGCCGTCGCGATGATCTTGAACCCTTGCGCGACCAGCAGGCGCACAGGCTCCAGGATGAAGGGCTTGTCCGCATCCCTGACCGAGATGAACACGGCGCCAGATGTCGGCACCAGCGCGCCGCCCGCCAGCTGGCTCTTGGCGAAGGCGCGGGCGAAGGCTGCGCTCATGGGCTCGCCCTCGCGCCGCCAGTCCAGACCCATGACCTCGCCCGTGGAGCGCATTTCAGGACCAAGGACGGTGTCCACGCCGGGGAAGCGGGCGAAGGGGAAGACCGCTTCCTTGACCGCAATATGCTGGTCCGACGGACCGGGCAGGGTGAAGCCGGACAGCATCTTGCCCGCCATGACCTTGGCGGCGATGGAGGCGACCGGCGCGCCGATGGCCTTGGCCACGAAAGGCACGGTGCGGGAGGCGCGCGGGTTCACTTCCAGCACAAAGATGCGCGGCGCGTCGCTCAGGGGCTCTTCAATGGCGAACTGCACATTCATCAGACCGCGCACATTCAGGGCGCGCGCCATGGCCTGGGTCTGACGGGTCAGTTCGGCGATGGTTTCCGGCCGCAGCGAGAAGGGCGGCAGGGAGCAGGCGCTGTCGCCCGAATGGACGCCAGCTTCTTCAATATGCTCCATAATTCCGGCCACATAGACGCTTTCGCCGTCGCAGATGGCGTCCACATCCACCTCGGTGGCGCGCGACAGATACTGGTCGATCAGGACAGGACTGTCGCCAGACACCTGCACGGCGTCACGCACATAGCGGGCCAGTTGCTCGTCATCGCGGATGATTTCCATGGCCCGACCGCCCAGCACATAGGAGGGACGGATGACCACGGGATAGCCGACCTGATGCGCGGCCGTGAAAGCTTCCTCGGCGGAGCGCGCAATGGCGTTGATCGGCTGAGCGATGCCGATCCTGTGCAAGAGTTGCTGGAACCGCTCGCGGTCCTCGGCAAGGTCGATCGCATCGGGGCTGGTGCCCAGTATCGGGATGCCCGCATCCTCCAGCGCCTGGGCCAGCTTCAGCGGCGTCTGGCCGCCGAACTGCACGATGACGCCGATCAGCTCGCCATTGGACATTTCACGCGCGATCAGCTCCAGAACGTCTTCGGCGGTCAGGGGCTCGAAATAGAGGCGGTCGGACGTGTCATAGTCCGTCGAGACGGTCTCGGGATTGCAGTTGACCATGATGGATTCAACGCCGATCTCGGCCAGGGCAAAGGCAGCGTGGCAGCAACAATAGTCGAACTCGATCCCCTGACCGATCCGGTTGGGGCCGCCGCCCAGAATAACGGCCTTTCTGGCCCCGGAGGGTTGGCTTTCGCATTCCGGCGCCTGACCCAGAGCGCCCGTCTCATAGGTGGAGTACATATAGGGCGTCTTGGCGGCGAACTCTGCGGCGCAGGTGTCGATGCGCTTGAAGACGGGCCGAACGCCCAGACCGTGACGCGCCCTGCGCACGTCGCCTTCCCGGGCGCCGGTCAGCCTGGCCAGACGTGCGTCGGAAAAGCCCATGCCCTTGATGCGGCGAAGCGCATCGGCGTCGGCGGGGACGCCCTTGGCGGCAATCTCCGCCTCGGCGGCGATGATCTCCTCGATCTGACGCAGGAACCAGGGCTCATAGGCGCAGGCGGCATTGATCTCCTCCACGCTCAGCCCGTGGCGGAAAGCCTGGGCGATGACGCGCAGGCGGTCCGGCGTCGGCTGGCTGAGGGCGCCCATGACCGCCGTGCGGGCGGACGCCGCGTCGCTGGCGTCGGCGCCGGGAATGGCGATCTCGTCAAAGCCGGACAGGCCGGTCTCCAGACCGCGCAGGGCCTTCTGGCAGCTTTCCTTGAAGGTCCGGCCAATGGCCATGACCTCGCCGACCGACTTCATCGAGGTGGTCAGATAGGGTTCGGCGCCGGGATATTTCTCGAAGGCGAAGCGCGGGATCTTGGTGACCACATAGTCGATGCTGGGCTCGAAGCTTGCGGGAGTCGCGCCGGTAATGTCGTTCATCAGCTCATCGAGCGTATAGCCGACCGCCAGACGCGCAGCCACCTTGGCGATGGGGAAGCCCGTGGCCTTGGAGGCCAGGGCCGATGAGCGCGACACGCGCGGGTTCATCTCGATGACCACCATGCGGCCATCCTTGGGATTGACGGCGAACTGGACGTTGGAGCCGCCGGTCTCCACCCCGATCTCGCGCAGCACGGCGATCGAGGCCGTGCGCATCCATTGATATTCCTTGTCCGTCAGGGTCAGGGCCGGGGCGACCGTGATGGAATCGCCCGTATGGACGCCCATCGGGTCGATGTTCTCGATGGAGCAGATGATGATGCAATTGTCCGCCTTGTCGCGGACCACCTCCATCTCATACTCCTTCCAGCCCAGCACGCTTTCTTCGATCAGCACTTCAGAGACGGGCGAGGCGTCCAGCCCGCGCTCCACGATCTCCTTGAACTCCTCAAGATTATAGGCGATGCCGCCGCCGGTTCCGGCCAGCGTGAAGGACGGGCGAATAATGGTGGGCAGGCCGACCAGCTCCAGGGCCTCCACAGCCTCGGCCATGGTGTTGGCGACCTGGGACCTTGGGCTTTCAAGGCCGATGGCGTCCATGGCGTCGCGGAACTTCTGGCGATCCTCCGCCTTTTCGATCACGTCGGCGCGGGCGCCGATCATCTCCACGCCATACTTTTCAAGCACGCCCGCGGCTTCCAGCGCCAGGGCGCAGTTCAGCGCCGTCTGGCCGCCCATGGTCGGCAGAAGGGCGTCCGGGCGCTCCTTCTCGATGATGCGGGTCACCATTTCAGGGGTGATCGGCTCGATATAGGTGGCGTCGGCCACCTCCGGGTCGGTCATGATGGTGGCGGGATTGGAATTGACCAGAATGATGCGATAGCCCTCGGCGCGCAGGGCCTTGCAGGCCTGAACGCCGGAATAGTCGAACTCGCAGGCCTGGCCGATGACGATGGGGCCGGCCCCGATGATCAGGATCGACTTCAGGTCTGTCCGCTTGGGCATGCTGGTCCACTTTCGTTCGTCACGCGCGCGCGCACCGGGCGCGAAGCTTCGCTGCGCGTCCGGTGGCGAATAACATTTGGGTTAAGCGGACCTCCTAACCGTCAATGGCCGACAGGGCAACCTCAAACGCGGTCGTTAAGGACCTTGATCCACAGGCGATCAGGTTGGGCCGGGCGCTCGGGCCGTCGAAATGCGCCCAAGATCCGCCGGCGTATTGGCGTTGGCGAAGGCCTCGGCCTGGGCGAAATGCACCTGTTCGGCCTTGAGCTGAGACAGGACCGACTGGACGGAAGGGTGGGCGCCGCCCGCCAGCGCCGCTTCGACCGCCGCAAGCCCGGGGCCGCATCGCCACAGCGATGTCAGCGGCTGGGGACCGGCGTCGGTGATGGCCAGGGCTGAGTCCACATCGCCTCGCAGCGCCGCCGCCAGCCGGTCGAACAGATCATCGGGAAGCCTTGGCGTATCGCACGGCGCCACGGCCAGACAGTCGGCCCCGATCCTGACCGCCCATCTCAACCCTTCCCGAATGCCGCAAAGCGGTCCGTCCGGCGCGCCTTTCGGGTCTGGCAACAGGGCCAGACCCTGTTCTGCGGCGAAGATCGCCGCCCCGCTGTCCGGCCGGGCGTTCACCGCCACCGCGATGCATCCCGCAAGCGGGCGCAATGCCTGGGCGATCAGCGGCGCGCGGTCAAAAAGGGCTATGGCCTTCTCCGTCCCGAAGCGGCGGGAACGTCCGCCCGCCAGAACCAGCCCCGCCCGTGTCAAAGTCTAGTCGGCCATGGAGGCGGATGTGTTGACCAGCGTCACCCCGCCGTCCACCGTCACCACCGCCCCCACCACATAGTCGCCCGCCCTGGACGCCAGATAGATGGCCGCGCCGGCCATATCCTCGTCATGACCGATGCGCTTCATCGGGATATTGCCCGCAATCTCCTCGCCATGGTCGCGCGCGGCCACGTTCATTTCAGAGGCGAAGGCGCCGGGCGCAATGCCCGACACCACCACATTGTCCCGGGCCAGTTGCAGGGCCATGCGGCGCGTCAGCATGATCAGGCCCGCCTTGGAGGCGCCGTAGGCATAGGTTTCCTGAGGATTGACGAACAGACCATCGACCGAAGCCACATTGATCACCTTGGCGGGCTGGGCTGGGCTGGCCGCCGCACGCAGCTTGCCGATCAGGGCCTGGGTCAGGAAGAAGGGGGTCTTCAGGTTCAGGTCCATGACCTTGTCCCAGCCCTTTTCCGAATAGTCGTCAAAGGGCGCCAGCCAGGCCGCGCCCGCATTATTGACCAGAATATCCAACTTCGGCTCCAGCTTGCCAAAGGCGTCGGCCAGGGCCTTGGCGCCAGCGACAGTGGAGACATCGGCGGGCAGGGCGATGCAGGTCCCGTACCTTGAAAGTTCTTCCGCCGTCTTGAAGCAGGCCTCAGCCTTGCGCGCTGAAATATAGACCCTGGCGCCCATCTCCAGATAGCCCTGAGCAATCATCCGCCCAATCCCGCGCGATCCACCGGTAATCAGGGCGACGCGATCCTTCAGGGAAAACAGGGTCTCAGTCAGCATGGTCGTTCCTCGGCGGGTTTTATGGAGCTTGTCCTAGCGCCTACAGAAGTCGGGGCCAAAGCGCCAGAGGATGTGTGAGGCGTGAGCGCGCTCTCAAACCTCCGGAACGGTCGGCTTCAGCCTTCCGCCCACGCGGATAGGCTCGATGCGCACGGCCAGACCCGTCCTGGGGTCGGTTTCAACGAACACGCCGCAGATGGTTGCGGGGCCGGTGGCGGGCGTCTGGCGTTCGCCGGGCAGGCGCGAGGCGAAGCGCTGGACGGAGATGGTCTTGTTCATGCCGATCACGCTGTCATAGTCGCAGCAGCCGCCCGCATCGGTCTGATAGGCGGTGCCGCCCGGCAGGATCTGGGCGTCAGCGGTGGGAACATGGGTGTGGGTGCCCACAACGAGGCTGGCGCGCCCGTCGCAGAAATGCCCCATGGCCATCTTCTCCGACGTGGCTTCGCAGTGCATGTCTACGATCACGGCGTCAAAGGCCTGACCCAGGGGGCCCTGCTCCAGCGCTTCTTCGGCAGCGGAGAACGGATCGTCCAGCGCATCCATATGGACCCGGCCCAGTATGGAGATGACCAGCACGCGGTGGCCCTTGGCCGTCTCATAGGAAAAGGCCCCGCGTCCTGGCGCGCGACTGAGGCGCGGATAGTTCAGCGGGCGCAGCAGGCGCGGCTCGCGCTCGATATAGCTGAGCGCCTCGCGCTGGTCCCAGCTGTGATTGCCCAGGGTCAGGCAGTCGGCGCCGGCGTCAAACAGGTCGTTGGCTGTCTTTTCGGTGATGCCGAAGCCCGCGGCGGCGTTTTCCGCATTGACGACCACAAAGTCGAGCCCGAGGCGACGCTTCAGGCCGGGCAGGTGCGTGTTCAACGCATCTCTTCCGGGTTTGCCGATCACATCGCCAAAAAACGCCAGCCGCATGAAGCCTCTCAGGGTTTGATGGCGGCTCTATAGCCCTCTTCCGTCAGAACGCCATCAAGGTATTGGTCGAGGGGGGAGACGGGCAGCCGCGCCCGTTCCTGTCCGGCATAGGCCAGGCCGATGGCCTGCAGCGGCCCTCTGGCTCTCAAGGCTTCGAGCGTGCGGTCATAAAAGCCGCCGCCCTGGCCGAGCCGGGCGCCGCGCCGATCGAAGGCGAGCAGCGGCGCCAGCACGATGTCGGGGTCAAGTTCGGGCGCCTCTGGGCCTGGCGCGCGCATCCCGGCGGCGTCTCGGAACAGCGCGCCCTCTGCCGCCAGCCGAAAGATCAGGGGGGCGTCGAGCGCGGTCGCCACCGGCAGGACGATGGTTGCGCCCAGAGCCGCCAGATGCGCGGCCAGGGGGGCGGGATCAATCTCTGAGCCTTGCGCCAGATAGACCGCGACGACGCGTCCGCGCCAATCGTGCACGGGCGCCTGATCCGCCGCAGGAACCAGGCTTGCGGCGGCGTCGGGCCTTGCCGCCGCACAGGCCTTGCGGGTTTTGCGCGCAAGGGCGCGCAGGGCCTGCTTCTCGCCCGGGGCGTCATGCATCGGGGATTTCCGGAAAAAAAGAGGGGAAAGGGTGGCGGCGCCATGAAGAGCCGTGGAGGTGATTTCAATCCACTCAGACCTGGTAGACCAGGTGGGCGCCGTTTGCGGGGGTCCACGGACCCCAACAGGGACAGCTCCCTATAGAGAAGATTACGGTCCCTAGGATTTGAAACCTCCGACGAGAGCCACAGCAGACCCGCCAAGGGTGAATGTAGGCCCATAAATGCAGGATCACAAGGCGCTGCACGGGCAATTGGACGTCCTCCCCTTCACACCGCGCCCCGCAACGCGCAATAGACGCCAAAGCCGCCTCAAGTCCTGATCGATCATGTCACATCCCTTTCGCGTCGCCGCCCTCTACAAATTCACGCCCTTTTCGGATTGCGAGGCCCTGCGCGCGCCCTTGCAGGCGGTCTGCGACGCCCATGGCGTGAAAGGCACCGTTCTGCTGGCGCCAGAGGGGGTCAACGGCTCCATCGCCGGGTCTCATGAGGCTATAGAGGCCGCGCTCGACCATATTCGCCGTCTTCCCGGCTGCGCCAATCTGGTCTGGAAGGAGTCCTACGCGGACAAGCCGCCCTTCTATCGGATGAAGGTGCGTCTGAAGCGCGAGATCGTGACCATGGGCCAGCCCGATATCGATCCTTTGCAAGGGGTTGGCCACTATGTCGCGCCCAAGGACTGGAACGCCCTGATCCGCGCGCCCGACACCCTACTGATCGACACCCGCAATGATTACGAAGTGGCGATCGGCGCCTTTGAGGGCGCGATCGACCCGCGCACCAAGAGCTTTCGCGAGTTTCCCGACTGGTTTCGCGCCCATCGCGACGAATGGCTGGCCGAGGGCAGGACGCCCCGGATCGCCATGTATTGCACCGGCGGCATCCGCTGCGAAAAGGCCACCGCCTTCGTCAAGGCCGAAGGGCTGAACGAGGTCTATCACCTTGAAGGCGGGATTCTGAAATATCTGGAGACGGTGCCGGAAGACGACAGCCTGTGGCGCGGGGAATGCTTCGTCTTTGATCAGCGCGTTTCAGTGGTTCACGGGCTGGAGGCGGGCGAGCACACCCTGTGCCACGCCTGTCGCCTGCCCGTCAGCCCGAGCGACCGCGCCCATCCGGCCTATGTCGAAGGCGTCAGCTGCCCCGCCTGCATCGAGACCCGCGACGAGAACCAGCGCGCCAGCTATGCCGAACGCCAAAAACAGGTGGAACTGGCGCAGCGGCGCGGCGAAGGCCATGTGGGGGCGCGGCCGGGGAGGAAGGGGTAGGGATATCTAGCGTGGCGTATTGAGATGTCAGCGCCAGACTGGATTGACCCGATAACTAGCGATTGAGCTTGTGAGATTTGTCGAAATATCGAAGCAATTTTTGGAAGGTGTGGATGGCGAAATGATGCCATTTGGCACCCCTCACTGTAAGAAATATTGAAATTGTTACAATGATCAATTCAGCATAGGTTGCGAGTTCTCCGATCATCACCAAGCCGAGGTCGGCGGAAATAATCTGAGTCAACATCGGCAAAAACAGCAAGGAAAATATTGTAATCAGGATGTTTCGGGTATTTATTATATGAAATGCTGCGAAAATCGTTGAATTATATTTAGAGACCAGTCCGTCAATTAGAACATATTTCGACAAATACATGTGGATTGAAATTGCTACGATAAGAAAATATGAAGCACATTCCAGTTGCATCGCGCTGACCATTTGGGACTGCCGGGCTTGCTTTTCCAACCTGTTATACCAACCTGCGAGAATTCTGACTCTCGGGGGATTCCCTTGAGGGCCGAAGCACGATTCGATTCGC
>CAIOJR010000037.1 GCA_903858685.1 uncultured Caulobacterales bacterium
CTGTTGAACAATTGCCGTGACGGCACTCTGGAGCGTGTGCGCGAGATTTCCGCGCAACTGCCCTTTGCGGTCGAGACCCACAGCGTGGAACTGCCCAAGGGCTTCGCCAACGCCGGCTGGGCGCGCAAGCTGGGCATGGATGCTGCGGCCGATCTGGCCGACCCGAGCGGCGTGATCCTGACCACTGACGCCGACACGCTGGTGGATGAGGACTGGATCGAACAGAATCTTCGCGAGATCGCCAGCGGCCTCGACGCCGTGGCCGGTTTCGTCATGGCCGATCCGATGGAATTGATGGAACTGCCCCAGACCATCCTCGACCGCGGACGGCTGGAGTGGGAATATCAGCAATATGCGTCGGAGCTTCAGGCCTGCGCCGACCCCGAGCCCCACGATCCCTGGCCGCGTCACAACCAGAATTGCGGGGCCAGCGCCGCCATCACCGTGGCCGTCTATCGCGCGGTCGGCGGCCTGCCCCCCATCGCCGTGGGCGAGGATCGCGCCCTTTTTGATCGGGTGCGCCTGATGGACGGCAAGGTCCGCCATAGCCTTGATGTCCATGTGGTGACCTCTGCACGGACCGACGGACGCGCGACAGGCGGCCTGTCAGACCAGATCCGCCTGCGCGGGGAGCCGGACCACCCGTGTGACGATGCGCTGGAAGTGGCCATGTCCACCCTGCGTCGCGCCCTGTGGCGCTGCCAGATGCGCGCCCTGTGGCATGAGGGACGCATTATCGAGGAGGCGCCGAACTGGGCGCCGCGCCTGCGCGTGCCGGTGGAAAAGGTTGTCGCCGCAGCCCAGGTTCCGCATTTCGGCCTGTTCTGGTCGGAAATGGAGGCCCTCAGCCCAAGGCTGGCGACCCGCCTGGTGACCGGCGCCCAACTGAAGCGCGAGATTCGACGCATTCGCCGGCTGGTTCAGGCCGCGCGCGCCCGACGCAATGGCCGCAGACGCCCCGCCCCCTAGACCCGCGCGGGTTTTGCAGGCGCTGCGGGCAGACGCGCGGTCGCGACGATGCCCTGCCCCGGAAGAGACGCAAGCGTGAGTCCGCCGCCCATGGCCTCGCACAGGAGCCGCGCCGTGGGCAGGCCAAGGCCTGCGCCGGTCGCATGGCGCACCAGAGCATTTTCGCCCTGCTCGAACGGACGCATCAAGCGCGGCAAGTGTTCCGCCGCCACGCCCTCGCCCTCGTCGCACACCTGAAACGTCACCCACCGCGCATCGGCGGCGACATTGAGGCGCACCACGCCGCCTTCGGGCCCGAACAGAATGGCGTTATCCAGCAGCTTGACCAGCAATGTGGTCAGGGCGCGCGGATCGCACATGACCCTGGGCCTGCCCTGAGGCAGGCTGGCCTGGAGCGTCACATTGCGCTGTTGCGCCGCCAGCGCCACATCCGCGAGCGCATCCTGCACCGTCTCGTCGAGCCACTCCGGCCGGATATCCAGATCGGCGGCGCCGGACTCCAGACGGGCGATCTCCATAATCTGATTGACCAGATTGAGCAGCCTCAAACCCGAATCGCGAATGAAACCCGCATGTTCAACATAGCGGGACTCTTCGATCGGACCATAAAGCTCGTGGGCGATGATCTCGGAAAACCCGATGATGGCGTTGAGCGGGGTGCGCAGTTCGTGGCTCATCAGGCGCATGAAGGATCGTCGGCTCTCATCAATATGAGCGCGACGACGTTCTGCGACGGCGGCGCGACGCTGCACGCGCTCGTCGGTCTTGTCCCCCGACGGCCCACCGATATCGGCCTCAAGACGTTCCAAAAAGGCCATAAACGCCACAACTCAAAGGAGCCAGAGCGCCAGAATGGCACGACACGCTTACGATTGTGTTGCCGCCGAAGTCGCCAAGACCGATCATGATCGAGAAGCCGCCCTCGCCCGCCCCGTCCCCAATCTTGGCAAGGCTTATCCACCAGAGGAAATCCCTCAGGGATTGAGGCGTCTCGCGGCCCCGCGAGATGGTGGTTATGCTAACATACTTGAAACCGGCCCTTTCGCAGGACGCCCCACACCTTGCCGCCCAAACCCACCGCCTCGCCGTCAGCCGGAGCGCCGACCCTGTCGGAGGGTCTGACGGCACGACTGGATGCGGCGCCGTCCGCCCTGTGGTCGGCGGGCTGGTCGGTCCTGACCCTGTCGGCGCTGGGGCTGTTGCTCGCGCTCTTTGGCGATCTGGGCCTCAGCTGGACCGCAGCGCTGGGGATTGCCGCCCTGCCCGGACTTGTGGGCCTGGCGTGGCGTCCGCGGGGTGAGGCCCTGCCCGGCCTCCTGGCCCTGTGGTGCCTGTGCGCCGCCGCCGCCGCTGCCCTGACCGGCGGGCTGAGCGGCCCGCTGGCGCTGATCTGCCTTGGCCCCCTGGTGGCGGCGGTGGCGCTGGGCGCCTTGTTGATGGACGGCGTGGTGTTCGCAGCCCTTGCACTGGGGCTGGGCGGCCTGGCCGCCATTCTATGGCGCCTGCCCGCGCCGGGCGGGGCTCAGGGACTGGGCTTCAGCGCCGCCGGGGCCTGCATCCTGCTGATCGCCGCCGCCACGGCGGTGCTGATCCGCCACAGACGGCTGGCGGCGTCCGAAAGCGAGGGCGCTGCGGAGATTGTCCGGCTGCAGACCCTCCTGGGCGACATACCCGGTCTGGCCCTGTTGATGGACGCATCCGGCGGGACGGCCGGCGTGTTCGGCCAGCCCCTGTCCATGCTGGATCACGACGACCTGCGTCAGGGACTGGCGCCGGCCATTATTGCGCAGGACCAGGCCCGGCTGGGCGCGGCCCTGGCGCTGACCAAGGCCGGCGGCGCGGCCGAGGCCATCCTGCACCCTGTATCCAGGCCCGACCGGCAGCTCATCGCCTCCCTTCGCCTGACCGGCGACAGCGGCGTCATGGTGCTGCTGCGCGAACTCAGCCCGGGCGAAAGCGCAGCCAGCCTGGGAGAACGCGTTGCAGAGCTGGAAAGCGCCCGCATCTCAGCGGAGACCGACCGCGCCCGCACCGAAGAAGCCCTGCGCGCCCGCTCCCGTTTTCTGGCCAATATGAGCCACGAACTCCGCACGCCGCTGAACGCCATCATGGGCTTTTCCGACATCATGCGCGTGCGCATGTTCGGCGAACTGTCGCCCAAATACGGAGAATACGCAGAGCTGATTCATGAAAGCGGCCGCCATCTGATGGACCTGATCAGCGACGTGCTGGACATGTCCAAGATCGATGCGGACAAGTTCACCCTGTCGCTGGAACGTTTTGACGTCCGCGAGGCCATGGGCGCAGCGCTGCGCCTGACCCGTGTCCAGGCCGATGAGGCTGGGGTGAAACTGCGCGGCGTCCTGCCGCCCGAGCCGCTGGAGGTCGAGGCCGACAAGCGCGCCATCAAGCAGATTGTGCTCAATCTGGTGTCCAACGCGCTGAAATTCACCCCGCGCGGCGGCGCGGTGACCGTGACAGGTCAGATCATCGCCGACTCCTTCGAGATTGTCGTGACCGACACCGGAATCGGCATTGACCAGGCCGATCTGGAGCGCCTTGGCCGACCCTTCGAGCAGGCGGGCGCGGCGCAGGACCGTGCGCGCGGCACGGGACTGGGCCTGTCTCTGGTCAAGGCCTTCGCCCAGCTACATGGCGGCGACATGAACATTGAAAGCCAACTTGGCGAGGGCACATCGGTCACTGTGCGCCTGCCTGTTCTGGTCGCCGCCCTTCCGGCTTCGACGCCAGAAGGCGAGGCGGACCCGGCGGCGCCCCCCGCCCACACCGCCCAGGTCATTCAAATGCCGCCGCGAGGGGAATGACGCCGCGCCGCTCTAGACCTTGCGTCTTTGCGCCTGAGGCTTCATAGGCGGTTGTCTTCGTCATCTGACGGTTATTCGGGAAGTTCATATGTCTTGGTTGCAGGCGATCCTTCTGGCGATTTTGCAGGGTGTGACGGAGTTGTTTCCCGTCTCCAGCCTGGGACACGCCGTCGTGGTTCCCGACCTGTTGAACTGGCCGGTGGATGAACGCAGCGAGGCCTTTCTGCCGTTTCTGGTGGTGATGCACTTCGGCACGGCGGTGGCGCTGCTGCTCTATTTCTGGCGCGACTGGTACGACTTCACCATGGCGGCCCTGTTCAACCAGGGCGTCAATCCGGCGGCCGAGCGCAGGCTGTTGCTGCGCGTGGTGGTGGCGACCGTGCCCGCCGTGATCGTGGCGACCGTGCTGGAAAAGCACATCCGCGACCTGTTCGCCGCCCCGCTGATCGTGTCCGCCTTTCTGGTCGTCAATGGCGTCATGCTGTTTGCTGTCGAGCGGATGAAGCCCGCCACCGCGCACAAGGCGATTGGCCAGATGACTTGGCTGGACGCCGCCATCATCGGCTGCTGGCAGTGCCTGGCCCTGATACCGGGCCTGTCGCGCTCTGGCGCGACCATGGCGGGCGGCTATCTGGCGGGCATGAACCACGAGGATTCCGCACGCTTTTCCTTCCTGACCGGGACGCCGATCATTCTGGCGGCGACGGTTCACGAACTCCCCAAGCTGATGAAGATGCAGAAGGCGGCCCATGCGGCGGCTGGTCATCTGACGGGCGCCGGCGTCGCGCCGCCCATCGACCTGCCCCTGTCTCTGGCCGCCGGCGGCGTGGCGGGCGTGACGGCCTATCTCAGCATCTGGGGCCTGATGCGCTGGTTCAAGACCCACGAGGTCAAGGGCTTTGACCCGTTCGCCTTCTACTGCCTGGCCTTTGGCGGCATTGCGGTCGTGATCAATATCGTGGCCCCTTAGGCCCCGGGGGCGCTCGCGATCAGAACAACAGGCTGCCGCGCCCGGACGTGATTTCGGAATAGCGGTGGACCCGCACGGCCTCGACCAGGCCAAAGCCCACCATGACCGTGACCATGACCGTGCCGCCATAGCTCATCAGCGGCATGGGAATGCCCACCACCGGGGCCAGACCCACCACCATGGCCGCATTGATCAGCACATAGAGCGCGAAGGTCGCCGTCACCCCCGCCGCCGCCAGTCGCCCGAAATGGCTGTGGCTGATCGAGGCGATCCGCAGGGCCACCATGATGGTCGCGGCGTAGAAGGCGAGCAGGAAGAAGCAGCCGACAAAGCCGAACTCCTCTGCAAAGGTGGCGAAGATGAAGTCCGTCTGCTTTTCCGGCAGATAGTTGAGCTGGCTCTGGGTGCCCAGCCCGATGCCCTTGCCCAGCAAGCCGCCCGATCCCAGCGCGATCTTGGCCTGAAGAATGTGATAGCCGGCGCCGGACGGGTCCTGTTCCGGATGCAGGAAGGTCAGGATGCGGTCGCGTTGATAGTCCTTCATCACAAACATGATGAAGGCGGGCGCCGCGATGGCGCCGGCCACAAAACCCGCCGCCAGAAGACGCCAGGTCAGACCCGCCAGGATCATGATGGTCGCGCCCGTCAAGGCGATCAGGATGGCGGTGCCGAGGTCAGGCTGCTTGGCCACCAGAAGCGTCGGCGCGCCGATCAGAGCGACCGGAATCAGAAGCTTCCAGGACAGTTGCGCATCCTTGGCGCCAAGGCCGTGATAGAAGCGCGCCAGGGCCAGCACCAGACCGATCTTCATGATTTCCGACGGCTGGATGGAGATCGGCCCCAGTTGCAGCCAGCGCTTGGCGCCAAGGCTCTGGTGGCCGATCAGCGGCACAGCGACCAGCAGGAGCAGCGCAACGCCATAGACCGGATAGGACAGGACGAACCACACGCGGATATCAATCAGGCTGAGCACCAGCATCAGCAAGAAACACAGGGCGAAGCGGATGGTGTGCGCCGCAGCCCAGGGCGTCCAGGACTGACCCGCCGCAGAGAACAACATCATCGCGCCCACGCCGGCGATGCAGGTGATCATGAAGGCCAGGCGCCAGTCGATCTCCGGCACCTTCATGATCAGCCGGTCGCGTTGGCCGGGACGGGTCAGGGCGGACGAGGTCATGTGCGAGGTTGTCCAGTCGTGGGGGGCGCGCCGACGGGCGCATCCGTCGGCGGGGCGAGCGTCTCGTCGGGCGCCCCGTCAGAGGGCGAGGCCGTCGGCCTGGGTTCGTCAGGCAGGGGACGCTCGATGCGGGAGCGCATGTCCGGGTCCTTCAGCAAGGCGACCTTCATGATCTCCACCGCCTTGGGCGCGGCGTTGGTGCCGTGCAGTCCGTGCTCCAGAATCACCGAAATGGCGTAGCGCGGGTCGTCATAGGGGGCGAAGGCCACGAACAGGCCGTGGTCGCGCATCTTCCACGCCATGTTGGTCGTGTCGCGCGCCTTGGCGCCGTTGCCGGTATTGCCATAGCCATGCATCTGGGCCGAGCCGGTCTTGGCCGCCATCTTGATGTCGCCCAGGTTCAGCTGGATCACCTTGTAGGCCGTCCCGCCCACATCATTGGCCACGGCCTGCATGCCGGCGCGCACCACATTGATATGGTCGGGCTGAATAGGCAGGTCGCCAAAGGCGTCGCCTCTGGGCCGCTCCACCCCGCCAACCGACTTGATCAGCCGCGGCAAAAGCGCCTTCTTGCCGTTCGCCAGGCGCGAGGTCATGACGGCCAGTTGCAGGGCGTTGACCTGAAGCGCGCCCTGACCAATGCCATAGGACAGACTTTCGCCGGGGAACCAGACCTGATTGGCCGGATTGTGGGCGAAGGCCTTCTTCTTCCATTCTGTCGACGGCACCGTGCCCTTGCGCTGTCCCGCAATGCCGATGTCGAAGGTGTGGCCCAGGCCAAAGGCGTCGGCCACCTTGGCGATCCGGTCCGGGCCGATTTTCAGGGCGGTCTGATAGAAATAGACGTCGCAGCTCGACTTGATGGCGCTGTTCATATCAACAGCCCCATGCCCCCCCGCCTTCCAGCAGTGGAAATAGCGTCCGCCGAAGAAGAACTGACCAGAACACATGACGCGGTCTGTCGCCTGGACGAGGCCCGATTCAAGCGCAGCCAGCGCCGTCATGGTCTTGAAGGTCGAGCCGGGCGGATAGAGACCGGCCAGCGCCTTGTTCAACAGGGGCTGGTGATCGAAATCGTGCAGGGCGCGATATTCCGCCTCGGCAACGCCGGAGACAAAGCGGTTGGGGTCGAAGCTGGGGGCGGACAGAAGGCACAGCACGTCGCCTGTGCGCACGTCCATCACAACCGCGGCCCCGGATTCGGCGCCAAACACCTCCAGAGCCCGGTTCTGGATGTCCGCGTCCAGCGTCAGGACCACATCCCTGCCCGGCGTGGCGCGATGGTCGCCTGCGGGGTCTTCGCGCACGACCCGGCCCACGGAGTCCACCTCCACCTTCTGACCGCCCGGCTTGCCGCGCAGGTCGGCGTCCAGCGCCTGCTCCACGCCGAACTTGCCGATGCGGAACCCCGGATGCAGCAGGAGCGGGTCGATCTGGCCGGACGGATTGTCCTTCTTGGCCCGGTCCAGATCGCCCTGGCTGACCTTGGCGACATAGCCGATCACATGGGCGAAGGCGCCGCTGAACGGATAGACCCGGCTTTCGCCCATGTCGGCCGTCACGCCAGGCAGTTCCGGCGCGCGGGAATTGACGCGTGAAAACTCCGTCCAGGTCAGGTCATTGGCCACCGCCACCGGCACAGCATGGGGGGTGACCTCCAGCTGGCGCAGGATCTGGCGCTTGCGCGCATCGGGCAGGGGGATGAGCTGGCTGACGGCGTCGAGCGTGGTCTGCGCATCCTCCACCTCGTCGCCCCGGATCAGCAGGCGAAAATCGGGGCGGTTGGAGGCGATCTCGATCCCGTTGCGATCCAGAATGCGCCCGCGCGGCGGGGGGATCAGACGGAACCTGTACTGGTTGGCCACGGCCAGGGACTGATAGCGCTGAGCCTCGACCAGTTGCAGCTGAACCAGCCTGCCGACCAGGGTCAGGGTGGCGGCGCCCACCACGCCCCCCATCAGGAAGGTGCGGCGGTGGAAGACGCCCTGACGCTCGTTCACCTCATCAAAGAAGATCGACGGTTCCATGTCGCTGGCGCCCCTACCGGAACCGGATGTCGGCGTCTTCGAACTGCTCGATCAGCCGACGCGCAAAGGGAAACAACATGATGGTGACGACAGACTGGCAGGCCACGGCCAAGATATTGGGCGCCGAATGGGAATCAACCGCAACCACGGCATAGACCAGACCGAAAGCCAGAAGGGTGAACAGCCCGTACCACAGCCACAGGACCAGCACCGGCTGCCCGGCCATCAGATTGCGGATCATGAGCACCACCCCATAGACCAGGATCAGGCTGAGCGCCCACAGGCCCATCTCGCCATGCCAGAACAGGTCCAGAAACAGGCCCGACAGCAGCAGTAGGAAGGGCCCCAGGATCGAAGGCCGGATCACGGCCCAGGCGAAGGCCAGAACCATGGGAAACACGGGTTCGGGCAGACTGAGGCCGAACAGACGAAAAGGCACGGCCAGAACCATGGTCGCGGCGAGCGCGATCAGGGCAGGCGCGACCAGCCAGACCAGCGGCTGAAGCGGTTGCGACGGCGCGCTCATTGCGGCGCTGCAGGTTTGGCCGCGATCGCCGGTTTGACCGCGGCGGAGGCTGGGGCTGGGGCTGGGGCGGGGGCGGACCTGGGCGCGAGCTTTTGCAACAGCGCCTTGAGCGGATTGACCTTTTCCGCAGGCTTGTCGGCGCCGGTCTTGTCGCCCCTGCCCGGCTTGGTCTTGCCGTGCTTCGACGCCTTTTCCGGCTGGGCCGGGGCTGCGTCGGACCTGCCCGCGTCAGACTTTGCGGCGTCGGGCTTGGCGTCGTCCGGTTTCGACGCGTCTGGCCTGGGCGCCGCCGTTCTGGCGGCCAGGGTCGCCTGGATCTGCGCCTTTTCCGCCGCGCTGACCGGCGGCATGGCCCGGTCGTTCAGCGCAGCCTGATCCGTGACCTGCGAAAAGTCGTCAAATTCCAGAATGCGCACATAGTCGATGGCGGACTGATCGGAATAGAGCTGAACCCGCCACTGGCCCTTCATATCCTGCACGGCCACGCCCACAGGCAGACCGCGCGGATACATGCCGCCGTCGCCGGAGGTCAGCACCACGTCCCCACGCTTCACCGGACTTGCGCCGCGCAGATAGAGAAGGCGCGGACTGTCGCCGCCGTCGCCCGCCAGAATCGCACGGCTATTGGTGGTGCTGATGAGGACGGGCGTGCGGCTATCCACATCGGTCAGCAGCAGCACGCGGCTGACCCCCCTGGCCACGCCGACAATCCGCCCCACAGCGCCATATTCGGCGATCACGGGATTGCCGACCTTGACGCCGCGCTCGGACCCCGCATCCAGCAGGCGGGCGTGGCTGAACGGCCCGCGCACATCCGACACCGCCCGCGCCGAAACCATGGGAGTCGGCGGCTCCGTGCGCAGGTTCAGCAGCGCCTCATAGCGCTTGTTGATATTGCGAAGGGCGAAGGCCTCGTCCCGGAAGTGGGACATCTCGACCAGCTTCGCCTTGAGGCGATGGTTTTCCTCGGCCGCATTGAAATAGTCGAACAGATAGTCCCGCGCGGACCCTGCCCAGCGCAGGGGCGCGGCCAGAACCGCCGCCGCAGGCTCCACAGCCTGATCAAAGCCTGTCCGCACAGTGGCGCGCTGGGGTTCCCGTCCGGAAGCGTGATGATCGGCGATCAACAGGGCGACGGCCAGCAGACCCGCCAGAACAGCGGCCACAGCTGCAGTCCAGGCGAGCGGTACTTTCAGATCCTGCAGCGGACCGTCCCTGAAGGACACCATTTACCTCCGAAGCACAGGCCAGATGGGATCAGGGCCGCAACACCGGAGTGCGCGGCCCTGTCGTTTCGATAACTCAGGTCAGGCGATCAGGCGAGGGAGGCGTCGAGAACGCCCTTCATCCACTTGGGATGCTCCAGAACCTTGCCGCAGCCCAGAGCCACACAGGACAGGGGGTCGTCGGCCACCGTGACCGGCAGACCCGTATGGTCGCGGATTTCAGCATCCAGACCGCGCAGCAGGGCGCCGCCGCCTGTCAGCATAATGCCCTTGTCGGCGATGTCGGCGGCCAGTTCCGGCGGCGTGGCCTCCAGCGCGACCTTCACCGCTTCAACGATCTGGCTGACAGGTTCGGCCAGGGCCTCCGCCGCCTGTTTTTCGGAAATGCGGACTTCGCGCGGCACGCCCTGCATCAGGTCGCGACCCTTGACCTCGATCGCCAGACCTTCGCCTTCCAGAGGCGGACGGGCCGTGCCGATTTCCTTCTTGATCCGCTCAGCGGTGGTTTCACCGATCAGCAAATTATGGTGACGGCGCATATAGGAGATGATCGCTTCGTCCATCTTGTCCCCGCCCACCCGGACGGAACGGGAATAGACGATGCCGGACAGGGACAGAACCGCCACTTCGGTCGTGCCGCCGCCAATATCGACGACCATGGAGCCGGTCGGTTCATGGATCGGCAGGCCGGCGCCGATGGCGGCGGCCATGGGCTCGTCGATCAGGCCCACCCGACGGGCCGAGGCGTTGAGGCAGCTGTCATTGATCGCGCGACGCTCGACTGCAGTGGCGCCGGAGGGGACGCAGACAATGACCTTGGGGTTCACGAAACCCTTGCGGTTATGAACCTTTCGGATGAAGTGCTTGATCATCTCTTCAGCGACTTCGAAGTCGGCGATGACCCCGTCGCGCATCGGGCGGATGGCTTCCATGTGGCCGGGCGTGCGGCCCAGCATCTGCTTGGCCTCTATGCCCACGGCGTGCACGATCTTGCGACCGCCGACATTGCGCAGGGCCACGACCGAGGGCTCGTTCAGCACGATGCCCTTGCCCTTCATATAGATGAGGGTGTTGGCGGTGCCGAGGTCGATGGCGATGTCGTTGGAAATGACGCCGAAAATGGACTGGAACATGGATGGCCTTGAACGGTGGGCAGATGCGACATTGAGCGGGCGTCCGTCGATGCAGGAAGACGCCGATCCGGTGGGCCTATGCGCACGCACCGGCAGGATATGCCCGTGAGGCGTAGTTGCAAAAGCCGACCGGATGGGTCCGTGTGCACCGCCAAAGGACGGAATTCAAGGGCTTAAATGTGGCGGTAAGTGTTGAGGTTCAATGACTTTCCCCATAACGGGGCGTCATGCCGCAGGCATACCTCCTCAGGAGGGAGGTTTTGGGGTCTGTTTCGCCGCCGCCGCCTCGCGTCGCTTCATCCAGGCTCGCGCGACCAGACCCGAGACGATCCAAAGAGCCGCCGCGCCCGCAAGTGTCAGCCATCCGCCGCCGCCATTCATTCCCTTGACCACCGCATGACCGGCGAAAGCGGTGAGCGCGATCTTGGGAATAATTCCAAGTCCTGTGCCGATGGCGAAAGCGCTCATCCGCATCGGCGTCACGCCCGCCGCCATATTGACCACGATGAAGGGCGCGCTGGGCACCAGACGCACCACCATGCTGGCCAGAAAGCCGTTCTGGCCGACCATGTCCATGAAGCTGTTGACGCCCTTGCCGGCATAGTCGCGCAGAACCCGCGCGCCGAAATGGCGGCCGATATAGAAGCCGATCAGGGCGGAGATTTCCGTCCCGATCCAGCTATAGGCCAGCCCCGCCCAGGGCCCGAACGCCACCACCGCCGCCGCGATCAGCACAAATTGCGGCACGCCCAGAAAGGCCAGCACCGAAAAGCCCGCCACCGCCGCCGGCAGGGCCGCCGGACCGGTCAAGCCGGCCCCCATCCAGCGCTGCACGCTGGCGGCGCCGTTCAACCCGAACAGGGCCGCGCCAAAGACAAATACGACTCCCACCCCGCCAAACAGCACGAAGCTGACCAGAACGGCCCGCCACGCCTTGGCGTCCATGTTGGAGATGAAGTTCAGAAAGGCTCTCATCCGCGCCTTATAGCGGCATTTGCGCCGGTTAGGCCACGCCCGGCGCACGGCGGTTGAGGTTCAGGGGCGTCTGGGACGCGGCCTCCACCGGATTGAGGACGGGCCGCGTCGCCCGGATGATGCGCGCGCGCAGTTGCAACCGGTCGATCCGGGCTGTGGGCTTGAGGCACAGATGCACCTCGTTCATGCCCAGCGCCATGGCCGCCATCCAGGCCGAGGCGCCCGGCCGCGCCGCACAGGCGATCAGATCGGCATGGTCCAGATAGAGCAGACGCACCGCGCCGCTGGCCGAGCGATGCGCATAGCCGTAAAGCCCCGGCTGACGAAACATGCGCACATCATGGGGCGACAGGGCGAAAAACCCGACGCCCGCCCATTCCACCCGTCCCGTCTCCTGCGCCATAGCCGCCTCCTGAGCGCTTCGTCAAAAAAGAACATAACAGGAACTAACAGATCTGAACCATCAAATTTATTCGCCAAGCAGGCCTCTGGATTACTTCGCCGTCATGTCTGCGATTGCCCCCTCCACAAGCCAACACAGCGGCGCCATATGCAACGGCGGCGGCAGTTGCGCCGCTCCCAGCGCTCGGAATCCAAGATGACACCGCAAGAACGCGATCTTCTGACCCAGTTCCTGACTGACCTCGTCAATACGCCCGCCGGGCTGAAGGACGCCGAGGCCGCCGCGATGATCGACAACGCCCTGCGGTCGCGCCCTGACGCCGCCTATGTGCTGGTGCAGCACGCCATCATGTCCGATCAGGCCCTGCACCAGGCGCAAGGCGAGATCGCCAGTCTTCGCAGCCAGCTTCAGGGCGGGGCCGCGCAGCCCGGCGGCGCCAGCTTTCTGGGCGGCGGCGCTCAGTCGGACGGCCCATGGGGCGCCCGCCCCGCCGCGCCGCCCCAGCCGTCTTACCCGCAGCCCGGCTATGCTCAGCCCGGCTATGCCCAACAAGCCCCCATGCCGGGCGGCCTGTTCGGCGGCGGAGGCGGTCTGGGCAGCTTCCTGCGCAATGTCGGCACAACGGCGGCGGGCGTGGCGGCGGGCGACATGCTGTTCTCCGGCCTGTCCGGCATCTTCGGCGGCGGCCGCGGCTTTGGCGGCGGCGGTTTTGGCGGCGGCTTCGGGGGCGGCGGCTTTGGGGGCGGCGGCAATGAGAATATCGTCATCAACAATTACAATGACGACAGCGACGACGACAGCAGCGGCGGCGACTGGAGTGGGGATTCCGGCGGCGGCGACGACGGGAACTGATCCTCAACGCCGCTGAAAACGGCGTGAGCCGGTGCGATATTCTGGTCAATGCGCCGCGTCAGGTGATGTCAGCGGCAGGATTCCCAGCGCGCCCAGGGTCCGCTTCACCGCGTCGAATCCGACTGCGTGGTGTGCATTCAACCCCGCCGCTCGCGCGCACCGGATATTGGTTTCTGAATCGTCGAGGAAGACGATCTCGCCCGCCGGGCGGTCAAGCCTTGCAATGACGGCCTCAAAGGTCTCGCGATCTGGCTTGACCATCCCCAGCAGGTGGGACGAATAGGGGTGGTGCGCCTGCGCCGTCAGATCGCAAAACCGACCCCAGTGCGTGGCGTTGCAATTGCTGAGTATGGCGACCGTATAGTGCTGGCGAAGGCTGGCCAAAAGCTCGACAGCCCCCGGATAGGGCGCCCTGGGCCATGAGGTGAACTGGGCCAGAAACGCATCCGGCGACAGGCTCAGCCCCCATTCTTCGACAAAATCCTGGGCAAAAACATGAGCTTCAATCAAACCGCGCTCGTAAAGCCGAACCGCGCGAGACGCAAGATACCGGTCGAACAGCGCCCCAGGCGCCATCGGCGCGGGCAAAAGCTTGGGCAATTCGTCGAAGGTGGCGTTATCAACCAGAACGCCGCCAAGATCGAACATCAGAACCGTCGGCTGAACCGCCATCTCGTCGCCTCGTGCCTTGGCAGGGATCAATAGGCCAGGATCGGCGCCAGCCAGCGTTCGACTTCGCTCAGGTCCCAGCCCTTGCGGGCGGCGTAGTCGGCGACCTGATCGCGGTCGATCTTGCCTACGCCGAAATAATGGGCCTTGGGGTGGCTGAAATAGAGTCCGGAGACCGCCGCCGCGGGGAACATGGCGAAGCTTTCGGTCAGGCTGATCCCGGTGCGGGCGGTGGCGTCCAGCAGGCGGAACAGGGTGGCCTTTTCCGTGTGATCGGGCTGGGCGGGATAGCCCGGCGCCGGGCGGATGCCCACATATTTCTCCGCCAGCATGTCGTCCAGGCTGAGCGCCTCGACCGGAGCATAGCCCCAGAATTCCTGCCGCACGCGGGCGTGCAGACGCTCGGCGAAGGCCTCCGCCAGCCGGTCGGCGAGGGCGGAGACGATGATGGCGCTATAGTCGTCGCCTGCGTCGCGAAAGCCTCTGGCGAATTCCGTCTCGCCATGACCGGCGGTGACGGCGAAGCCGCCAATATAGTCGCGCGCCACGCCGACCGGCGCCACAAAGTCGGACAGGGCGGTGTTGGCGCTGGACTTGTCCATCTGCTGGCGCAGGGTGTGGAAGGTGGCGACGGAGGCCGATCGCGTCTCGTCGCCATAGACGACTATGTCGTCGCCCACCGCGTTGGCGGGCCAGAAGCCGATCACGCCCCTGGCCGTAAAGCGGTTTTCCGCCACGATCCGGTCCAGCAGGGGCCTGGCGTCGGCCCAGAGCGCACGGGCCGCCTCGCCCACCACATCATCGTCCAGAATGGCCGGATAGCGCCCCACCAGGTCCCAGCTCTGGAAGAAGGGCGACCAGTCGATATGGGCGGCCAGTTCCGCCAGATCATAGGCCTCAAAGGACCTCAGGCCCAGAAAGGCGGGCGTCGGCGGCTGGTAGCCGGTCCAGTCGACGGTGAAGGCGTTCCTGCGCGCGTCGGCCAGGCTGGCGCGCGGACGCGCCTCGCGGCCCCTGGCGAACTGTTCGCGGATGCGCACATAATCGGCGCGGGTGGCGCTCGCCGCCTCGTCGCGCGTATCCGGCGACAACAGGTGGCTGACCACGCCCACCGCACGGCTGGCGTCCAGCACATAGGTGGTCGACCCCGCCTGATAGGCCGGTTCGATCTTGACCGCAGTATGGGTCTTGGAGGTGGTGGCCCCGCCGATCAGCAGGGGCACATTCAGGCCCCGGCGCTGCATTTCCGAAGCGACAAAGACCATTTCATCCAGAGATGGCGTGATCAGGCCCGACAGGCCGACGGCGTCTGCTTGATGCTCGATCGCCGCATCAATGATCCGGTCCGCCGGAACCATGACGCCCAGATCGATCACCTCGTAATTATTGCACTGGAGCACCACGCCGACGATGTTCTTGCCGATGTCATGCACATCGCCCTTCACCGTGGCCATGATGATCCGGCCATTGGCCTGTCGCACCTGCCCTGCCTTTTCCGCCTCCATGAAGGGCAGAAGGTGCGCGACGGCCTGCTTCATCACGCGGGCGGACTTGACCACCTGGGGCAGGAACATCTTGCCCGCGCCAAACAGGTCGCCGACGCGGTTCATTCCGTCCATCAGCGGGCCTTCTATGACGTGGAGCGGACGGTCCGCCGCCAGCCGCGCGGTTTCTGTATCCTCCACGATCCAGTCGGTGACGCCGTGGACGAGTGCATGGGCCAGACGCTCCGCCACGGGCTGGTCGCGCCATTTCAGGTCCACGACCCGGGCCTCGGCCTTGTCGCCCTTGTATTTGGGCGCGAGATCCACCAGCCGCTCGGTCGCGTCTGGCCGCCGGTTCAGCACCACATCCTCGACCGCGTCGCGCAACTCGACCGGAATATCGTCATAGACCGGCAGGTCGCCCGCATTGACGATGCCCATATCCATGCCCGCCGCTATGGCGTGATAGAGGAACACGCCATGAATGGCCCGGCGCACCGGCTCATTGCCGCGAAACGAGAAGCTGACATTGGACACGCCGCCGGACACGCGCGCATAGGGCAGCTGGCGCTTGATCTCCTTGGTGGCCTCGATGAAGTCGAGCGCATAATTGTTGTGCTCCTCGATCCCGGTCGCGACGGCGAAGATATTGGGGTCGAAGATGATGTCTTCCGGCGGGAAGTTCACTTTTTCAGTCAATAGTTTGTAGGCGCGGGCGCAGATCTCGACCTTGCGCGCGGCGGTGTCGGCCTGCCCCTGTTCGTCAAAGGCCATGACCACAACGGCCGCGCCATAACGTAGGCAGGCCTTGGCCTGCTGGAGGAACTCCGCCTCGCCCGCCTTGAGCGAGATCGAATTGACAATGGCCTTGCCCTGAACGCACTTCAGTCCCGCCTCGATGATCGACCATTTCGAGCTGTCAATCATGATCGGCGCCCGTGCAATGTCGGGCTCTGCGGCGATCAGGTTGAGGAACTTGACCATAGCCGCCTGGGAATCAAGCAGGCCCTCGTCCATGTTCACATCGATGATCTGGGCGCCCGCCTCCACCTGCTGACGGGCGACGGACAGGGCGGCGTTGTAGTCGCCCTCGGCGATCAGCTTGCGGAACTTCGCCGAGCCGGTGACATTGGTGCGTTCACCGACATTGACGAAGATGGAGCGGTTGGCAGCAGACATTTCGGTTCTCAATCTCTTACCGTCCGCCAGACGGCGGATGGGAGCGCCGTTCAGAAGCGCAGTTCAGAAGCGCAGTTCAGGGGCGTTCAAGGCCGGGCGCGCCGTCGACGGTCACGGCGTTGCGCGCATAGCGGCTCTCGACCCATTCTTCCGGGGTCTTGTTGTCGATATAGCGGGTCAGCTGATCGCGCTCGCCCTGGTAGTCAAAGAAGGGCACGCCCCAGCCGCAGGCGTCGGTCACGCGGGTAATGTGGCACACGATCACGCCCCGCGCAGACTGTGGCATGGCGAACAGGGACCGCAGTTCGGCAAATTCCGGCTGGTCAAAGCTGTAGGATCGCGCCTTGCCATAGAGGCGCACAATATTGGCCGCTCCCTCGAAAGCGCAGAACATGAAGGTGATGCGGCCATTCTCACGCACATGGGCGTGGGTCTCGATACCGGACCCGCCCAGATCCAGATAGGCGACGGTCTTGTCGTCGATCACCACAAAACTGTCATAGCCCTTGGGCGACAGATTGACCGAGCCGTCCAGTGAAGTGGGCGCCGTGGCGACAAAGAACAGCTTCTGGCGCTTGATGAAGGCGATCAGCTTGGGGTTCAGCGCGTCATAGGTGTTTGACATGGTCCCTCCAGAAGCGAGTCGGCGACAGGTGCGGCGCTCAAGCCAGTTCGAACGGCTCAAGGCCTGACAGGCGCAACGCCCTTGGCCTCACAGGCGGAATGCGCGGCGGGACGCCCTGAACCGCCCTGGCTATATGGGCGATGTGATCAGGCGTGACGCCGCAGCAGCCGCCGACAATGTTCACAAGCCCGCTCTGCGCCCATTCGTCAATGAAACAGGCGGTCTCGCACGGGGTCTCGTCATAGCCGCCAAAGGCGTTGGGCAGACCCGCATTGGGATAGGCCGAGACCAGTGTATCGGCGATGCGCGACAGCTCCGCCACATGGGGCCGCATCAGCTCGGCGCCCAGCGCACAGTTGAAGCCCACGGCGAACGGACGGGCGTGCTTGATGGCGTTCCAGAAGGCTTCCGCCGTCTGGCCCGACAGGGTGCGGCCCGAGCGGTCCGTAATGGTGCCGGAAATCCAGATGGGCAGGGGCTCAAGCCCGTCATCCTCAAGATCCAGCACCGCCTTGATGGCCGCCTTGGCGTTGAGCGTGTCGAACACGGTCTCGATCAGGAACATGTCCACCCCGCCCTCATGCAGGGCGCGGGCCTGTTCGCGATAGGCCTGATAGACCTCGTCAAAGGTCACGGCCCGAGCGCCGGGGTCGTTCACGTCCGGACTGATCGACAGGGTGCGATTGGTCGGGCCGATGGAGCCGGCGATGAAGCGCGGCTTCGACGGATCCCTGGCGGTCCAGCGATCCGCCGCCTCGCGGCCCAGACGGGCGGCGGCGAGGTTCAGCTCATAGACTGCGCTTTCCAGCCCATAGTCGGCCTGACCGATCGTAGTCGCCGAAAAGGTGTTGGTCTCCGAAATGTCGGCGCCGGCGGCGAAATAGGCGTCGTGCAGGCCAGTGACGACATCAGGCCGGGTCAGGCACAATATGTCATTATTCCCCTTGAGCGGCAGGTTATGACCGGCGAAGGCCGAACCCCGGAAATCGGCTTCCGACAGGCTCTCGCGCTGGATCATGACGCCCCAGGCGCCGTCGAGCACCAGAATGCGCTGCGTCGCCGCGACCTTCAGCGCCTTGATACGGTCGGAACGGGTCATGGTTTGCGGCCTTCCTGAGCGGCGAGCGCGGCGTCGAATGCCTTTTCAAAAGGCGGGATCGCGCGGGCCAGTTCGCCCTTGTCTATAAAGGGATTGGGTTTGCCGGGCGCCATGCGGGCGCGTTTGGCGTCGAGATCAAAGAACTCGGCATGGGGCGCCAGATAGACGTCGGCCTTGATCGTCTTCAGCCGCGCAAAGGTCTTGCGATAATCATCGACAATGCCGGGATATTGCGGATGAGGGGCCAGGCGATTGGCCGCAACCGAGGCGGAGCAGAAGAAGAAGGCGGTATGGGCGACGCCTGAGTCCTGCACGGGCAGGAGATAGTCAGTGCAGCCCTTGGTGTGGCCCGGCGTGATGACGGTGGTCAGGGCGACGCCGCCCAGCTCCACCTTGTCGCCGTCATGCAACACCCGGTCCACCTTCACCGCTGGGAAATCCATCGCATGGATGTCTTCCGAGCCGATATAGACGCCCCGCTCCAGGGCCTCGCGGTCGCCTTCGCTGGCGGCGAGCAGTGCGCCGGTGTCGGCCTTGAGCCTGGCCAGACCGCCGGAATGGTCGAAATGGGCGTGGCTGTTCAGCAGGATCTTCACGTCGCTGAGCCGGTAGCCCAGCCTGATGATGTTCTTCTCCACCAGATCAGCATTGCCCGGCACGCCCACATCCAGAAGGATCAGACCCTTGGGCGTGGTGATGAGCCAGGCGGACAGGCCCGCGGTTCCCACATAATAGACATTGTCGATCACATGGAACGGTTCTGTCGGCTGGGTCCAGTTCACCGGGGCCTGGGCGACGGCGACCGTGGCGACCGCGGTGAGGGCGAGGCTGAGATAGCGCTTCATCAGGTGTTTCCCGTCTCGTGCACGCCCACCACCCGGCACAGGGCATAGGTCAGGTCCGCGCGGTTGAGGGTGTAGAAGTGGAAGTCGTTATAACCCTCCGCCTCCAGTTTCGCACAGATCTCCGCCGCCACCGAACAGGCGATCAGGCGACGCGTATCGGGGTCGGAGTCCAGGCCTTCGAACAGCGAGGCGAGCCAGGCCGGAACCGAGGTCCCGACGGCTTCGGACATCTTCACCAGACCCTTGAAATTGGTCACAGGCATGATGCCCGGCACAATGGGAATCGTGATCCCGGCGGCGCGCACCCGGTCCAGAAAGCGCAGATAGGCGTCGATATCAAAGAAGAACTGGCTGATGGCGCGCGTGGCGCCCGCGTCAACCTTGGCCTTCAGCACGTCGATATCGCGGTTCAGATCGCCCTCGGGATGGCCTTCGGGATAACAGCCGACACTGACCTCGAAATCACCCATGCGACGGATGGCGGCGGTCAGTTCGGTGGCGTTGGCGTAGCCGTCCGGATGGGGCGCATAGGCGCCGCCCACCCCGCCCGGCGGGTCGCCGCGCAGCGCCACGATGTGGCGCACGCCGGATTGCCAGTAGTCGCGGATCACCTCGTCCACCTCGGCGCGGCTGGCCGAGACACAGGTCAGATGGGCGGCGGGCTTGAGGCTGGTTTCCTCGATCAGGCGACGCACCGTGCGATGCGTGCGCTCCCGCGTGGAGCCGCCCGCCCCGTAGGTGACAGACACAAAGGCCGGATTCAGCGGCGCGAGACGTCGCACGGCGGCCCACAGGCTCTCTTCCATCTCCGCCGTCTTGGGCGGAAAGAACTCGAACGAGATGTTGGGATGTCGGCCCGACCGGCCAGCCGCACGCGCCACCGGGCCCAGGGCGGAGGTGCGGATGGACGAAGCGACGGCGGTGGGGGAGGCGCTCAATTTGCGCTCCTTTCAGGTTTTGCGGGACGCACCCCGCCCCAGATCATGACAGTCAGTCCGTCGGCCGTGCCGGACGGCAGGGCGATGGGCGCCTGAGGCGACAGCCCCGCCGTCTCCATCCACCGGCCCATCTCGTCATCGCAGAAGCCCAGGCGGCGGTGCTGGTGGGCCTGTCTCAGATGTTCATGGTCGTGCGGCGCAAAGTCCACCACCAGCAGCCGTCCGCCCGGCGCGACAAGACGCGCAGCTTCAGCCACCGCGCTGGCGGGTTCGGACAGAAAATGCAGCACCCGATGCACCACCACCAGATCGCCAAAGCCATCAGCCAGCCCGGTGGCGAAAATGTCGCCGTGGCGCACGTCAATGCCGTCCAGTCCCGCCTCGATCAGGTGGTTGCGGGCGATGTTGAGCATCTGGTGCGACAGGTCGAGCCCAAGAGCCTGTTTGGCCCGGCCGCCCAGCAGGGTCAGCATCCGCCCCGCCCCGGTGCCCAGATCGATCAACCGTCTATAGGGACCAGGACCAACGGCGTCGGCTATGGCCTGCTCGACATCGGCTTCGGACACGTAGAGCGAGCGAATCTCGTCCCAGTGAGCGGCGTTGCGGGCGAAATAGGCTGCAGCTTCGGACAGCCGCGCGCGGCGCACGGTCTCAAGCCGCTCCAAGTCCCGCGCGATCGTGGCGTCCTCAGGGTCGATCAGAGACAACAGGCGGGCGGCGGCGTTGGCGCCCGGCGCGCTGGTGACGACGCGGTAAAACACCCATGCGCCGTCCGGAAAGCGCTCAACAAGGCCCGCATCCGTCAAAAGCTTGAGGTGTCGCGACACGCGAGGCTGGCTTTGGTCCAGAATCTGGCCTAGCTCAAGCACAGCGAGCTCATCGCGGGCCAGAAGAGCCAGGATGCGCAGGCGCGTGGGCTCGCCCGCCGCACGCAGCATGTCTACTACAGTCTGGGCGGTCGCGGTCATGTCCCTCACCTGCAATCAGATGATATAAAGATATGTTTATGTGTTTATGTAAAGCCTAAACTTCGCCAGGTGAGGCGTGAGCGCAACGCTTGGCGTCTTATGAAACTTGATGGGGAACAAATTCCGCCCAACCCAAACGCGGGCGCCTTGAATTGGTCCACTATCAGTCACAGTTTCCGCCAAACGGCGCAGCCCTGGCTCATTCCTACCCCAGCCCGGTCCTATGCTGCCGAGCGAAACCACCTTTCGGAACTGGCATTCATGCGTCGACGCCCGCTTATCCTGTCCCTGATCGCCTCGGTGTGTCTGAGCGCGCCTGCGTCCCTCCTTGCGACCGGGGCATGTGCGGACACCGCCGCCGCCGACGGCGAGCTGGGCCGGATTTCCGATCCGTTCGAAGGCTTCAACCGCGGCACATACGGGCTGAACAAGAGCCTGGACCGCGCCGTCGTGCGCCCGACCGCCATAGCCTATCGCCGCGTCCTGCCAAAGCCGGCCCGCGAGGGCGTGCACAATGTTCTGACCAATCTTGGCGCACCGGTGGTCTTCCTCAATGACGTCCTGCAGATCCAGGCGGGTTCGGCGAGCGAAACGGCCGTCCGTTTTGGCGTCAACACCACGGTTGGCGTGCTGGGCCTGTTCGACGTGGCGAGTCGAATGGGGGTCTATGCGCACCGCGCTGACTTTGGCCAGACCCTTGGTCACTACGGCGTCGCGACGGGGCCCTATGTCTTCCTGCCGATTTTCGGACCGTCCAGCGTCCGGGACTCATTGGGTCTGGTGGTCAATCTCGCCGCCAACCCGTTCAACTATGCCCACTTTGACGGAGACGTGGCGACCAAGGCCGTGGTCGTGATCGGCGGCGCCCTGGATACACGCGGCGAACTGGACAAGGATCTGCGCGATCTGGACCATTCGGCCACAGACCCCTATGTGACCACGCGGACCATCTGGATTCAGAATCGCAGCGCCTTCATCCGCGGCGACAAGCCTGTGGACGTGAGCGCCCTGCCTGACTTCTCGGCCGATCCGCCGCCAAAAGCCAAATAAGACCCACCGGCTGACCCTGTGCGGTCGCCGCCCATGACCTTCCCATCCAGACTGAGAGCCTTTTTGACATGCGACGCCCTGCCCTTCTGTCCGCCCGCCTGCTCCTCGCCAGCCTGATTGCGGCGCCCATGGCGGCAATGCCGGTCTGTGCGCCCGTCGCGTTCGCCCAGTCGGCGCGGGCGGAGCGCGACGCCGCAGCGGAGGGGTTTGTCTCCGTCGAGGCCAATCGCGCGCTGCAGATTCTCGGAGACCGCAATCTGTCCGTCGAGGCCAAGAAAAAGGCCTTTCGCACTTTTGTCGACGAAATCGCCGACGTTCCCGCCATTACCGGCTATGTGCTGGGCAAGTATCGCCGCAGCGTGACGGATGATCAGTATCGCGAGTTTTCGGTCGCCTTCCGGGAATTCGCCAACTCCGTCTACGAAACCCGCCTCAACACCTATAAGGGCGAGGTGCTGAAGGTCACATCATCCATCGTGCGCCGTCCAGGAGACGTGATCGTCACCAGCGAAGTTGTCGGCGGTCAGACCAAACAGCCGATCAAGGTGCTTTGGCGCGCGCTGAAGAACAGCGAAGGTCGCTGGCATGCGGTGGATGTTCAGGTCGAAGGCGTGTGGCTGGCCGTGACGGAGCAGCAGGACTTCGTCTCGACCCTGGACAACGCCCATGGCGACATCAGCGTCCTGATCGCCCAGCTCAAGGGCGACAAGAAGGACGCCGTGAAGGCGCGCTGAGACGGCCGGACGCCGGGTTGGAACTGAGGCCGTCCATCAGGGTTTGGGGCCAGGCCATCTCTGCGCCGATCGTCGTCGCCTCGCATCTGCGAAGCTAAAATTTACATCCTAATTCAAATAATTAGACGCCAATCCTGCGTCGCGGCGACCTGCGTCTTACAGCGATTTAGGCCGCCCGCCGTCCCGCAGCCCAGATTTGGCCGCGAGGCCGCCCGGACGGGGGCGTGAATTGATCTCGTCGCCGCCGGAGACGAAGACCCGCCCCGGACAATCCAGCGACGAGGACAAGGACTGAGGAGACCACCCATGACCACTCGCCAAACCATAGCCCGTCTCACTGCCGCTGTCGGCGCTGTCGCCCTTCTGGCCGGTTCCGCTTTCGCTGCGGACGCGACCGCAACCGCCCCGGCCGCCACAGCGCCGGTCCCGGCGACTGTCGCCGCAGCGCCCGCGGCGACTCCCGCGCCGACCGCGACCCAAGCCTCTGTCGCCGCCCCGGCGCCACCCGCACCCGTCACAAAACCCACCACCACGACCATCACCACGACCGCCGCCGCCACGCCCAAAAAGGTCGCCTTGAGCGGTTCAAAGGGTCCCCGGCGGATCGCCATAGCCGGCGCCCGTGCGGGAACCGGGACAGGGGCCCGGGTGCAAAAGGTGTCGATGTCCACTGAAGCTCAACCGCGCGCGCATCGCCGCCATCACCGCCATGTCAGCGCCGCGCCCCCGGCCGCTGTGCGATAGATCCGGCAGAGTTCCACCGACTGATCCTTTTGTCCGACTTGCGCCGGAGGGGTTTTCCCTTCCGGCGTCCTTCTATTCGGCCGATGTCGCCGTCCAGACCGCCAGTTCATTGCCGGACGGGTCGGTGAAGTGAAAGCGGCGCCCGCTGGGAAAACTGAAAATGGGCAGGCTGATCACCCCGCCTGCAGCGACGACCCGCTCAAGCATGGCCTCCAGATCGTCGGCGTAGAGCACCACGAGCGGCTTGGCCGGACGCCCGTCGTCATCGGTGATGAAACCACCCTCCAAACCCTGGTCAAAGGCGGCGTAGTCGGGGCCGTAGTCAATGAAGCGCCAGCCAAAAGCCTTGCCGTAAAAGGCCTTGAGCGGGACCATATCCAGCCCCGGCAGCTCCACATAATCGATCTGACCGTCTTCACGCATTTTGCGCCCTCTTAAATGTTCTTTTTTTGTTCTAGTTCTGACCTGGTCTGGCGTCAAGGCGCGGTCAGGGTTCAGGCGAAGGTCCAGACCCCGGTCTTCTTGACCTCCAGGTCCTCCAGCTCACGCGTTGTGGGCACGCGGTATTCGGCCAGCTGGACAAGGCCGCTCGGCTCGAAATAGGTGCGTCCCGGATCGCCGATCAGGACGCGGGCCCCCTGGGCGTGGGCCTGCGCAAGCCAGTTGCGGACCTGTTGCGCCAGGGGCTTTTCATAGGCGATGTCGCCCGCTGTGATCAGGTCCACGCGCGGCGGCGGATGGTCCAGCGCATTGTCGCTGGTGAAGCCGACCATGACCCCGTTGGCGCGCGCATTCAGCGCCACCGCAGGCTCGCAGAACCGGTCGATATCCGCGCCGATCGCGCTGGCGGCGCCCGCCTTCATCGCTGCGATGGCCACAAGGCCCGAGCCGGTCGCGAAGTCGAAGACCGATCGCCCCTGCGCCTCGTGCGGATGGTCCAGCAGATAGCGGGCGATCGCCTGACCACCCGCCCAGGCAAAGGCCCAGAACGGCGGCGGAAGGCCAAGTTCGCCGAGCTCCTCCTCGGTCATGCGCCAGATCGGGGTGATCTCATCCGCAAGGTGGAGGGCGAGTTCGGGCGTGTGCGGCGGGTGCTGCAAACGGGTGTTGCGCTCCACAAAGCCGCGCGGATCCAGCGCGGGCGCGTCGATCCGGTCCGATGTGAGGCTCACCCGCGGGAAGAGGCTGTGGCCAGCACGCCCAGATAACCGTCGCGCACCTCCATCCGCCCTGTCGTTCCCTTGGCGGTCAAAAGCTTATGGGCCCGGGGCAGACTCCAGCAGGGCAGGTGCATGAACATGTGATGCTCGCAGTGATAATTGACATAGTAGGGCGCCAGAAGCGCCCGCTCCAACAGACTGGCGCGGGTGGTTCGAGCGTGGCGCAACGGGTCTTCATTGTCAGGCACGCAAGCGTGTTCAGCTATATTGCGCAGACGCGTAATCAGCGGATACCAGGTCGCCATGGGGACGATCCAGAAGACGAAATAGGCCCACCACAGGCCGCACAGGCTGAAGCCCGCCAGCATCGCCGCATTGATCGCCAGAAACCTTCCCATATGACCGGCGATAAAGGCGGTGGAGGCGATGGACGACTGGCCCGCCTCACGGCTCTTGCGAAAGGCGGCGATGGGCGGGGCGATCCTCTGTTTGAAAAAGGTCTGGCCGGTCAGATCCCGCACCATCTTGCGACGCAGGGACTGGCGCGTGGTGGGAAAGGGCGCCGACAGGACCAGATCAGGATCCTCGGGCTGTTGCGCATATTTGTGATGGCTCAGATGGTAATTCCGGTACCGGGAAAGGCTGGCGCCCACGGGCTGGCCGCACAGCCATTCGCCGACAAGGTCATTGACCTTCAGATTGGGATGAATGCAGCCATGAGCCGCGTCATGCATCAGGATGGCCAGACCCAACTGGCGCGCGCCGATGATCATGATCGCCAGCAGAAACGTGACCGGATTGGGCCAGATAATCGCCGCCGCCATGGCCAGACCAATGACCAGCCAGGCGTGCGCCACCAGCCACAGCCCATGCCAGGCTGAGCGCCGCGACAGGGATTTCCATTCATCGGCCGTGAAATGGTCTTTTGGGTCGACTCTCAGAGCGACGGGCACTTTGGGCTTCCTCGTGACATATTGCTGTTATTGGAGGGGGACTGAGCGCCCTCATCTGGCCTAGAATACGCTTCGTGCGGCGGAACGGAACACGACAATGCGACAAAAGGCGGCCCTGCCCCATTTTCCGGCCCTTTTGGTCTTGTCCCTGCTGGCCGCCCAGATGACGCCAGTCCCCGCCTTCGCCGCCAGCTTCAACTGCAACAAGGGCCATGCTCAGGACGAGCGCGCCATCTGCGCCGACCGACGGTTGAACGACCTGGACGTGGAGATGGCGGTGCGGCTGGACATCATCCGCCGCCTCTCCGCCATGGGCGCGCGCAACGCCCTGATGGATGACCAACTCGCCTGGCTGAAGGCCCGCCACGCCTGCAACAATGACAAGTCCTGCCTGATCCGTCGCTATCACGACCGGATGGAGGAGTTGAACGGCGCTCTGGACCGGGTCTACCGGCGGGGGCCCTTCTGAGCGCGAGCCCGGCTCAATCGCCCTTCAGGCTGGCAAAAACCAAGGGGTGCACCTTGTCGGCGCCCAGGGCGCAGGCCAGAGGCGGGCCGGTGAACAGGTCGGCATAGGCGGCGCTCTTCAGGTTCAGCCCGCCGGCATAGGCGCCAAAGGCGGGCAGGATCAGGCGGCGGCCGTCTGTGGCGAAGCAGCGGCGGCGCACGGCGCGGCCGGATGCCGAGACCTTGGCGCAAGGGTGCAGATGGCCCGCGACCTCGCCGGACGCGAGGCCCGGCGTCGGTTCGTGGCGCAGGGTCAGGGTCTCGACCTCAAGCACGTCGCTTTGCTGGCCGGGCAGGCCGTCCAGGCCCTCCTCATCATGATTGCCGGTGATCCAGATCAGGTCGGTCGCGGCGGCCAGGGCGTCGATCCGGGCGCGGTCCGGCTCAGACATGCGCGTCGCCCACCGTGCATCGTGAAAACTGTCGCCCAGAAGAACGAGGCGGCGCGGCGCAAGCGCGGCCACCTCGCGCTCCAGCCGGCCAAGGGTGGCTGAGGTGTCATAGGGCGGCAGAAGCTGGCCACGGCTGGCATAGGCCGACCCCTTTTCCAGATGCAGGTCAGCCGCAACGAGCATGCTGGCGCCTTCCAGCCACAGGGCGCCGGACGGACGAAGCGCGCAGGGCGTTCCATCGATCCGCACCCACAGGGCCCCGCACGGCGAGGGCGCAAAGGCGATGGCGGACGCGTGGGCGACAGCGGGCTCTGGAGCGATGGCGGGCTTTGGCGCATTCACCGGCGGCGGCCTTGTTTCAGGGCGGTCAGGTCCATGGCCTCGGCGGCCAGGTCATGAGCGTTCTGTTCGAGAATCGCCTCCTGCGCCATACCCGCCACCGGCTCGCGCCCGATTTCCAGCAGCACGGGCACGGCGAAAGGGGTGACGCGGTCAAGGCGGACCGGGCGGATGCGCCCCCGGATGCGCTGAAGCAGGCGCCCCAAGCGGCCAATATCCAGCAGACCGCCCAGGGCCTCGCGCCGCGTACAGTCCAGCAACAGATGGTCCGGCTGATGGCGGCGCAAGGTGTCGTAGATCAGATCGGTGGAGAAGGTGACCTGACGGCCCGACTTTTCCTGCCCGGGGAAGCGGCGCTCGATCAGGCCCGCCAAGAGGGCGCACTGACGGAAGGTGCGCTTCATCATGAAGCTCTCTTCAAGCCAGCTCTCCAGATCGTCGCCGAGCAGATCCTCCTCAAACAGGGCGTCCAGATCCAGGTCATCGAGCGGCTTCAGGGCCCAGACCGCCAGGGCATAGTCATTGGCGACCATGCCCAGAGGCTGGCGGCCCAGCCGCTCCAGCCGGCGCGCCAGAAGCTGGCACAGGGTTGCGTGGCTGATCCGGCCATCGAAGGGATAGGCCACCAGATAGTGCCGCCCGCTGCGGGGGAAGGTCTCGACCAGCATGTCCTGTGGATCGGGAATGAGGGAGCGGCGGTCCTGTATGGCCAGCCAGTCGCGCACATCATCGGGCAGGGCGGGCCATTGGCTCCGGTCGGCGATCATGCCCCGCACGCGGCTGGCCAGATAGGTTGAGAGCGCAAATTTCGAGCCGCCCCAGCTGGGGACCTTGGCCTCGGCGCCCGCCGGGGCCGGGCTGACATAGGCGTTCATCGCCTCCACCGCCCGGAAGGTCCAGACCTGGCCTGCAAACAGGAAGGTGTCGCCGGGCGCCAGCTGTTCGATGAAGCCCTCCTCCATCTCGCCGATCTTGCGACCGCCCATCCATTGACCGCCGCGCTGGGCGCCGAGGCGCACGCTGAGCATGGGGATGTCGACAATGGCGCCGACATTCATGCGATGGCGCTGGGCGGTCTCTGCGTTGCGCACACGGTAGAGACCCTGTCGATCGCGCACGATGCGGTGGAACCGGTCATAGGCCTTCAGCGCATAGCCGCCCGTCGCCACAAAGTCGATCACCCGGTCAAAGTCGTCGCGGCTCAGCTGGGCGTAGGGCGCCGCGGTGCGCACCTCCTCGAAGAGAGCGTCCGGATGGAAGGGCGCAGCGCAGGCGCACCCCATGATGTGCTGGGCCAGTATGTCGAGCGCCCCGTCGCGCAGCACGTCCGGATCAAGATCATTGGCGGCCACCGCGTCGCGGGCGGCCTGACACTCCAGCACCTCGAACCGGTGGGCCGGAACCAGTATGGCGCGGCTCGCCTCGTCCATCCGGTGATTGGCGCGACCGATGCGCTGGATCAGCCGGGCCGAGCCCTTGGGCGCAGCCAGCTGGATGACCAGATCGACTGCGCCCCAGTCGATGCCCAGATCCAGAGTGGAGGTGCAGACCACGGCGCGCAATTGGTTGCGCGACATGGCCGCCTCCACCTTGCGGCGTTGCTCGGCGGCCAGACTGCCGTGATGCAGGGCGATGGGCAGGCTGTCCTCATTCAGCTCCCACAGGGCCTGAAAGGCGATCTCGGCCTGAAAGCGGGTATTGACGAAGACCAGGGTCGTGCGCGCGCCCCTGATGGCCTGATAGACCTCGGCCATGGCGTGACGTGCGGTAAAGCCGCTCCATGGCACGTGGTTGTCTGACAGGAGCACCTCCACCTCAGGCGGCGCGCCGGGGGCGCCGCGAACGATCACCGGCGCCGGCCTGCCCGCCAGCTGCGGCCCCAGCCAACCCGCCAGCACGTCCGGGTCCGCCACCGTGGCGGACAGGCCCACGCGGCGCAGCGACGGGCTGAGCGCCTGCAGCCGCCCCAGGGCCAGACTGAGCAGGTCCCCGCGCTTTGAAGCGTGCAGCACGTGGATCTCGTCCAGAATGACGGTGTCCAGTTCCGAGAAATAATCCGCAGCGCCTTCCCAGGCGCAGAAGAGGGCGAGCTGTTCCGGGGTCGTGATCAGGATGTCGGGCGGGATCGTCCTCTGGCGCTTCTTCTTGGCCTCGCCCGTGTCGCCAGACCGCGTCTCTGCGGTGATCGCCAGGCCCATCTCGGCGATCGGACCCAGAAGATTGCGATGCACATCGACCGCCAGGGCTTTCAGCGGCGAGATATAGAGGGTGTGCAGACGCGACGGCGGGGCCTTCACGCCCTGGGTCATGTGGCGCTGACGCGCGTCCAGTGCGATCAGGCTGGGCAGGAAGCCCGCCAGGGTCTTGCCCCCGCCCGTCGGCGCAATCAGAAGCGCGTCGCGTCGATCCGCCCCTGCCGCGACCATGGCGAGCTGATGGTCGCGCGCCGTCCAGCCGCGCGCTCGAAACCAGTCAGCGAAGCGCGGCGGCAGTCGCGACGGAGCCTGTGGCGCGCCGGTCGTCATGGCGGCGGAATCGAACTGAACGCTCATGCCGACCACCATAGCACGTTCCCGTTCCGTTCGAGGCATTGCGACGCAGCCCCGATTTCCACAAATACTTTACTTAAAGGTGTGATAATGTTTTCTATTGTATTTCAAGGTTGTATATATGCCGGACTCTCGTGACTTCAGCCGCCTCTGTAGCGTCGCGTCGTCAGACAAGGTGCTCAACCTGTCCCGCGCCATGCCTCGCACCGGGATCGCGCCGCAACGGACCGACCAGCCAATGTTTCAGCATCCTGTGCTGAACACAGCGGTCTATGTGAAAGACCGGCTGGGTCTGGCGGAGCGACTGGCCCTGCCCGCCCTGCACAGTATTGGCACGCGGATCATTTTCCCCACGCCCGATGGTCTTGATCGACCGCCCCATACGGCCTTGATGGAGGAGGAGCGCTTCTCCGACCGTTTGATCTACATCCTGCGCGGAACCCCCGCGCCAGGACCGGGGGATCTGCGAATTCTGGAAATGCTGGCGCGCATGCCCTCTCTCAATCCCCTGCTGATTCAGGACATGGTTCGGCGCATGGGACGTGAGACCTCGGCAGGCTATTTTCGGCGCGCATCGGACTATCCCGAATCCTTTCGCAGATTCGCCAAGGCTGAACTGGCTGAATTCAGCCGAATGGCCGTCACCGACGAGATCACCGAAGACCATCTGGCGCGGGGCTTTATCGACAAGCTCCTGTCCCCCTGTCCCGCCGAGCGGATGGAGCCTTTGCGGATCGCCCTGCGGCTGGACCCCGACACTTTCAGCGTGGGGCTGCACGCCTGGTGCGGCATCCTGTTCTATAAATGGCGGCTGATCGAAATTGAGGAGCAGATCCAGGAGGCGGTTCGTCGCGTCTACGCCATCGCCCCCATCGGCAACGCCGTGGAGCGCGCCGGCATACTGGTGATGCAGCGTCGGGTGACAGCCGGTCTGCGCCATGCGATCCAGGCCTGCAAGCAACAGCTCAGCATTCGCGACCGGCACATGCGCTCCGTCACGCGGATGCAGCACGGCGGCGCGTTCGTGCGAATGCTGCGTCAGGCCCCGGAATCGTTCACGCCCCTGGCCTATCAGGTCGACAGTCTCGCCAAGATCATTCGCATTGTGAACTTCCGCTGCCACCCCGCCCGCGCCACCCGGATCGTCAGCCACGAGGCCGTGGCCGTGCTGACCGAAATCGAAAACATCATGGCCGCCAATGATCGCGAAGTTGAGATTC
>CAIOJR010000038.1 GCA_903858685.1 uncultured Caulobacterales bacterium
GCGTATTGTAATAGCATCCAGTAGGTCTGCACGGGCAGATTCGGTGAATCTATTCGCATATACAAAGGCGTCATAGTCTGAGATCGGCTTTTCTGTAGTGCCGTCGGACAACGCATGTCGTGATACAATGCCCTTTTGTCTCACAATGCTGCGGAAGCGATTTCGGCCTGTATGGCTGATTCCGCCAAGATCCGGGCGAATCTTGAATGTAAAGAAGAAAATTACTCCACGCTTCAGGACGCTGGCGCGATATGCGGGGTCATGACGGAAACGCAAAATCAGTTGGCGCGCCCACGCAACAGTCCAACGCCTGATGCCTTTTGCGTTTCGGGGAGGACCGTGAGACGAACTCAAAGGCTGTCGCTTTCTTGTGGATCGTGGTCGAGAATGGTTTTAGCGAATTGAAAGGCGTCCTATCTGAATTCGTGTTGGGGCAAAATGAAATTCATACAATTTTTCCGCGAATGTAACAGGAGTGACGTGTCATCTGGGCCTCCACCTATTGCTTTCGAGGCAGCATTGGCTTGTCCCTGAATCGAAAGTCGCTCCATTGGACGGGGTGCTCGCGGATCACCATCGGTCCGGGATCGCGGCAAGTTTCCGGGAGCTAAACTCCTCAAATCCTCGCCATTATCTGTTGCTTTTGAACAACACTGACTACCGACGTCACAGGCGCTTTGGCGTGTGTTTTTCTTGGCTGCCAGCGTTGGAGATAAGTGTTTTATGGCTATGAAGTTCCTAGCTGTTGATATATCCGCGTTGTGATCGTCTTCACGAGGTCAACGCCGTCGAACAGCACGCCGTCAATGCCTGCGGCCGCGGCAGCCTCTAAGTCGGACGTCTTGTCACCGATCATGAATGAGGCTTCCCGGACCACGCCTGGACGGGACAGCAGACGGTTGAGCATGCCTGGGTTGGGTTTACGGCACTCGCTCTGACGGGCATAGCCGGGCACAACACCTTCTGGGTGATAAGGAGAATATTCGAAGGCGTCTATGTGGGCGCCTTGGCTATCCATCTGGTCATTCATCCACGCGTGAAGCTTCTGGACGTCGTCTTCTGTGTAGTAGCCTCGCGCCACTCCAGACTGGTTGGTCGCGACAAAGGCGTAAAACCCCGCCTCATTGACCATCCGCACCGCTTCCATCGCGCCGGGAATCCAGATGATCTGGTCAGGCCGATAGGCGTAGCCCACATCGACATTCAAGACGCCGTCGCGGTCGAAGATGATGGCGCCTCTCTTCTTCTCGGCGGGGATGCTGTTGCCCATTTGGTGGTGAACTTTCGGCAGATCGTTTGGTTTTAGGGCGTCGGTTGCGTATCAGGGGAATAGTCTGGCGCCAACCCGATTGGCGTCGTGTGGCGCTGGAGTAGGTAATGACATTGTCTGATTGGCTCAACGGTTCAGCGCTGCCGCTTTGGTGGGAGAAGGGGGCAGATCGCGTTCTGGGTGGGTTTTTCGAGGTGCTGGATCGGTCGGCTGAGCCGACAAACGCGCCGCGTCGGGCGCGAGTGATCGGTCGGCAGATCTATGTCTACGCCAGTGCTGAGATCGCCCTGGGGCAGCCGAAGTGGTTGGGGGCGGCCAAGCATGGGCTGGATTTCATGGTGTCGCATTTCATGCGCGACGACGGGCTGATCCGGCCGACCCTGGATGCCCAGGGCGTGCCCATGGCCGGTGAGTTGAAGCTCTATGATCAGGCGTTTTGCCTGTTTGCTCTGGCGGCGGCGGCGAGCGCTGGGATCGATCCCGACATGCAGGCGGCGCGAGCCATGGCTCTGAAGGCGACGCTGGATCGGGAGTGGCGCCATCCGGCGGGCGGGTTCATTGAGAATGAAGCCGAGCGTTACCAGTCCAACCCCCACATGCACCTCTTTGAGGCGTCTCTGGCCTGGGAGGCTGCGGGCGGCGGGGCGGAGTGGACGGCGCTGGCCGATGAGATCGGCGAACTGGCCTTGGCCAGGTTCATCGATGCGGACGGCGGCTACCTGCGGGAGTTCTTTAACGCGGACTGGAACCCGGCGGCGGGTGAAGCTGGACGCGTGGTCGAGCCGGGACATCAGTTTGAATGGGCCTGGCTGATGGCGCGCTGGGGCAGGCTGCGGGGACGGGCGGACGCGCTCGATGCGGCGAAGCAATTGCACCGGATCGGATATGGCCACGGGATCGACTGGAACCGGGGCGTGGCCATTGACCAGCTCAATGACGACATGTCGGTCCGGTCGGCTCAGGCGCGGCTATGGCCCCAGACGGAGCGGATCAAGGCGGCGGCCATACTGGGCGAGCTTGCCGAAACGCCTCAGGAGCGCGCTTTCTATGCGGACGAGGTCGCGGCGGCGGCGCGGGGGCTTCGGCTCTATTTCGACATGCCGATTGCAGGGCTGTGGCGCGACAAGATGCTGGCCGACGGCGCATTCGTCGAAGAGCCGTCGCCCGCAAGTTCGCTCTATCACATCGCTTGCGCCATTTGGGACGCCAAGGCGCGCGGCTTCGACATCTGAGGCGCCGCGCTCGCAATCCCTTGGAACGCGGGTTTAACGGGCGGCGTGCAATTGCTAGGGTGTGATAGCCTGATTGGCCGAGGACACATGTCGACATCGCCCGCCGCCCCGCCGTTCTTGTCGCCCTATGCGCATGATTTTGTGCGCCTGGCCGCCTGTGTGCCTCAGGTGCGGGTGGCCGATTCGCGTTTCAATACGGATCAGACACTGGACCTGTTGTCGCAGGCAGACCGTGAGCGCGTGGCGGTGATGGTGTTTCCGGAACTGGGCCTGTCGGCCTATTCACTGGATGATCTGTTCCTGCAGGACGCCTTGCTGGAGGCGGTGGAGGCGGAACTGGCGCGTCTGGTGGAGGCGAGCCGCGATCTTTTTCCCGTCTTTGCCGTGGGCGCGCCGCTGCGATTTCAGGGGAGGCTATTCAATTGCGCCGTGGTGATCGCGCGGGGCGAAATCCTGGGCGTCACGCCGAAGGTCTATCTGCCCAGCTACCGTGAATTCTATGAAAAGCGCTGGTTCGCCAGCGGGGCGGGCATATCGGATGCGACGATCAAGGTGGCGGGGCGAGAGGCGCCGTTCGGGGTTGATCTGTTGTTTCGCTCGACGGGATCGGCGCGCTTTACCTTCCATGTCGAGATTTGCGAGGACGTCTGGGTTGCGGAACCGCCCTCCACGCGGGCGGCGCTTGCGGGGGCGGAGTTGCTGCTGAACCTTTCGGCCAGCAATATCACCATTGGCAAGGCGGCCGCGCGTCGCCAGCTTTGCGCCTCCCAGTCGCAGCGGTGCATTGCGGCCTATGCCTATTCGGCGGCGGGGCCGGGGGAATCGACGACCGATCTGGCCTGGGATGGTCACGCTTCGATCTTCGAGCTGGGGCAGTTGCTGGAAGAGACGCGCCGTTTCCCTTCGGGTCCAGCCATGGCGATCAGCGACATTGATGTGGGACGCATTCGGCAAGAGCGGATGCGCACGACGAGTTTTGGTGACAGCGCGGCCTTTGGCGGGGTGAGCGGCGACGAATACCGCGTGCAGCGCTTTGGCATGGACGCCCCTCGCGAGGCCCTGTCCCTGCTCAGGACCGTCGAGCGCTTTCCCTATGTGCCGTCTGATCCGGAGCGGCTGTCTGAGGACTGTTTCGAGGCCTATCAGATCCAGGTGCAGGGGCTGGCCCAGCGCCTGAAGTCGGCGGGCATTTCCAAGGTGGTGATCGGCGTCTCAGGGGGGCTGGACTCGACGCAGGCGCTTCTGGTGGCGGCGCGCGCCATGGACCAGCTTGCCCTGCCAAGGGCCAATATCCTGGCCTTTACCTTGCCAGGCTTTGCGACGAGCATTGGCACCAAATCGAACGCCTGGGCCCTGATGCGTGCTTTGGGGGCCACCGCGGCGGAGCTTGATATCCGTCCCGCTGCGAAACAGATGCTGGCCGACATCGGCCACCCCTACGCCGAAGGGGTCGCCCAATATGACGTCACCTTCGAGAATGTGCAGGCTGGGCTGCGGACGGATTACCTGTTCCGCCTGGCCAATCAGCACGGCGCGATTGTTGTGGGAACCGGCGACCTGTCGGAGGCGGCGCTGGGCTGGAGCACCTATGGCGTCGGCGATCACATGTCGCATTACAATCCGAACGCCTCGGTTTCAAAGACGCTGATCCAGCATCTGATCCGCTATGTGGCTGCATCCGGGGATGTGGACGTCGAAACGGCGAAGCTGCTCCACGCTATTCTGGATACCGAAATTTCGCCAGAGCTTGTGCCCCAGGCGGAGGGCGGAGCTATTCAGAGGACTGAAGATTTTGTCGGGCCCTACGCCTTGCAGGACTTCAATCTCTACTATCTGACGCGCTTCGGGTTTCGGCCGTCCAAGATTGCCTATCTGGCGTGGAACGCCTGGCATGATGCGGGGCAGGGGACTTGGCCCGCAAACATGCCGGATGTCTCGCGCCGGGCCTATCCGATGGCCGAAATCAAGACCTGGTTGCGCATCTTTCTGCGTCGCTTCTTTCAGAACCAGTTCAAGCGATCCTGCGTCCCCAACGGGCCGAAGATTTCGTCGGGCGGGTCCTTGTCGCCGAGGGGCGACTGGCGCGCGCCGTCTGATGCGGTTGCGACGGTCTGGCTGGAAGAGTTGGAACGCGTACCGGATCAGGCGCCGTAGGTGAAGGGCGGGGAGATATCGGCAAGCTTTGGCGCCTTTTCGTCCTTGCCGGACAGAACTGCGCCTGCAAAGTCTGGCCAGTCAATGCCAAGGGCCGGGTCGTTCCACAGGATGCCGCCGTCGCATTCTGGGGAATAATGCCCGTCTACGAGGTAGGCGATCTCCGTATCGGGCTCGAGCGTGCAGAAGCCATGCGCGAAGCCGCCAGGGATAAAGAGTTGCTCTCCGCCCGTGCTCGTCAGTTCCGCTCCGACCCATTGGCCGTAGGTGGGAGAATCGAGGCGGATGTCTACGGCGACGTCATAGATGCTGCCCCGCAAGACGCGTACGAGCTTTGCCTGGATGTGTGGCGCAGTCTGGAAATGCAGGCCGCGAACGGTTCCCACGATACGCGACAGAGACTGGTTTTCCTGGATGGGTTGAAAGTTCAAGCCCGCGGCGTCGGAGTTTTTCTTGTTGAAAACCTCCACGAAGTAGCCTCTGTCGTCGCCGATTTTTTTTTGGAAGGATCCGCTTTACGCCGGCGATAAAGGTGTCTTCGATCAGCATTGGGCGCCGCTCATTCGTTTTAGAATTGCGCTCCTGGCGCAACCGAAATGGTCAGGACGTTTAGCCGGAAAAATAGGGCATTGCCTAGGGCACAGTCCACAATCGTGTTGGTTTGATTTTACGGATCAATTGTGGCCCGACGGTTTACATCTTTACCTATTGTCTACCGGCAAAAGTTGATAGTAGCAGCCTCATTCAAGGCGACATCGACCGAATCTCTGCGGAGCACCTATGCGCGTTTTTGTGACCGGCGGCGCCGGGTTCATTGGTTCGGCTCTGGTTAGGCATCTGATTGCATCAACCGACCACGATGTGCTGGTGTTCGACAAGCTGACCTATGCCGGGACCATGACCAATCTGGAGGCTGTGAAGGCTTCCCCGCGTTTCCAATTCGTCAAGGCCGACATTTGCGACGGTGGGGCGGTTCGAAAGACGGTGGCCGACTTTGATCCTGACGTAATGGTGCATCTGGCCGCGGAAAGCCATGTGGATCGATCCATCGACGGGCCGGGCGAGTTCATCCAGACCAATATTGTCGGCACATTTGTGCTGTTGCAGGCAGCCCTTGAGCATTTCCGCCAGTTGCCGCCTGCGCGCGCCGAGACCTTCCGCTTTCACCATGTGTCGACCGACGAGGTTTACGGCTCGCTCGGCGCGACGGGGCTCTTCACAGAAGAAACGCCCTATGACCCGCGCTCTCCCTATTCGTCATCAAAGGCCGCATCTGATCACCTGGTCTCGGCCTGGGGGCACACCTATGGCCTGCCGACGGTGATGACCAACTGCTCCAACAATTACGGCCCCCACCACTTCCCCGAAAAGCTCATCCCGCTGGTCATTATCAAGGCGCTGGCGGGCGAAGCTCTGCCCGTCTACGGCAAGGGCGACCAGATCCGCGACTGGCTCCATGTAGAGGACCATGCCCGCGCCCTGCATCTGGTGTTCGAGAAGGGGCAGTCCGGCCGCACATATAATGTGGGGGGCTTCAACGAGCGCACCAATCTGTCGGTGGTGGAGGCGATCTGCGCCACGCTGGATCGTCTTCGCCCGCTCGACA
>CAIOJR010000039.1 GCA_903858685.1 uncultured Caulobacterales bacterium
CCGCAGGGCGGGCGCAAGCATCCCCAGCAGGAGTTCCTGCAGGTGGACACGACCAATATCCTGTTCATCTGCGGCGGCGCCTTTTCCGGTCTGGAAAAGATCATTTCCGGGCGTGGCAAGGGCACCTCCATAGGCTTCGGCGCCGAGGTGAAGGACCCGGAGGATCGTCGCATCGGGGATATTCTGCACGGTGTGGAACCTGACGACCTGCAACGCTTCGGCCTGATCCCGGAATTCATCGGCCGTCTGCCGGTGATCGCCACTCTGGAGGATCTGGACGAGCCGGCTCTGGTCAAGATCCTGACCGAGCCCAAGAACGCCCTTGTGAAACAATATCAGCGCCTGTTCGAAATGGAGCAGGTGGGTCTGACCTTTACCGACGACGCCCTGCACGCCATTGCGCGCAAGGCCATTACCCGCAAGACCGGCGCGCGCGGCCTGCGTTCGATCATGGAGGGCATTCTGCTCGACACCATGTTCGAACTGCCGACCTATCAGGGCGTCGAAGAGGTGGTGGTCAATGGCGAAGTGGTCGAGGGGCGCGCCCAGCCCCTGATGATCTATGCCGAAAAGCGCGGCGGGCAGGCGTCCTGATCACCGCTCTGATCGTCGAGACCTGAACGTTTCGACCGCTTGCGAGGCCCGCAGGCGGTCGAAATCGTTTTGGGTGCGACATCACAGACCTGTGGATGAGGCGCCGTTAAACTTGAATGCAGCGCACAACGGGCCACATTAGACACAACAGACCTGAGTCCGTCGCCAGATCGGGGCGGATCGGGACAAGACGCTGGTTCGGCGGGCTGTAAGCCGTCGGGCCACAATCCCGAAGAGGGCCGGGTGGGCGAAAGCCGTCTCGGCCAAGGAGTAGAAGATGTCAGAGATACGTACCCTTCCGGTACTGCCCCTGCGGGACATCGTGGTGTTCCCCCACATGGTGGTGCCGCTGTTCGTCGGCCGAGAAAAATCCGTCAAGGCGCTCGAAGAGGTCATGCGCGGCGACAAGCAGATCCTTCTGGCCACCCAACGCAATTCCTCCGATGACGATCCGCAGCCCGGCGCCATTTATGACGTGGGTGTTGTGGCGTCCGTGCTGCAACTGCTCAAGCTTCCCGATGGAACCGTAAAGGTCCTGGTCGAAGGCAAGACCCGTTCCGCCCTGCTGCGCTTCACCCAGCGCCAGGAGTTCTTTGAGGCTGAAGCCACAGAGCTGGAAGAGGACGGCGTGGAAGCGCCGGAGGCCGAGGCCCTGAGCCGTGCGGTGACCGAGCAGTTCGAGACCTATGTCAAGCTCAACAAGAAGATCCCCCCCGAAGCGCTGGCTTCGATCCCGCAGATCACCGATCCGGGCAAGCTGGCCGATTCCATTGCGGCCCACCTGTCAGTGAAGATCGGCGACAAGCAGTCGCTTCTGGAGGTCACCCATGTCGCCAAGCGGCTGGAGAAGGTCTACGCCCTGATGGAAGGGGAAATCTCCGTCCTTCAGGTGGAGAAGAAGATCCGCAGCCGCGTCAAGCGCCAGATGGAGAAGACGCAGCGGGAATATTATCTGAACGAGCAGATGAAGGCGATCCAGCGCGAGCTTGGAGAGCAGGATGAGCATCGCGACGAGCTCATCGAGCTCGAAAAGCGGATCAAGAAGACCAAACTGTCCAAGGAGGCCCGGACCAAGGCGGATGCAGAGCTGAAGAAGCTTCGCAATATGAGCCCCATGTCCGCTGAGTCCACGGTCGTGCGGAACTATCTTGACTGGCTCCTGTCCATCCCCTGGGGCAAGACCAAGTCAAAGACCATCGACATGCTGGAGGCCGAGCGCATCCTGGACGAGGACCATTATGGTCTGGACAAGGTCAAGGAACGCATCCTCGAATATCTGGCGGTTCAGGCGCGCACCGGGAACCTGAAGGGGCCGATCCTGTGCCTCGTTGGCCCCCCCGGCGTTGGCAAGACCTCGCTTGGACGCTCCATCGCCAAGTCCACCGGCCGCGAGTTCGTGCGCCTGTCTCTGGGCGGCGTGCGCGACGAGGCCGAGATCCGCGGCCACCGCCGGACCTATATCGGCTCCATGCCCGGCAAGATCATCCAGTCGATGAAGAAGGCCAAGACCACCAACCCCTTCTTCCTGCTGGACGAGATCGACAAGCTGGGCGCCGACTGGCGCGGCGATCCTTCCAGCGCGCTGCTGGAGGTGCTCGACCCGGAACAGAACTCCACCTTCGGGGATCACTATCTCGAGGTGGACTATGATCTGAGCCAGGTGATGTTCGTCACCACGGCCAACAGCCTGAACATGCCTCAGCCGCTGATGGACCGGATGGAGATCATTCGCATCCCCGGCTACACAGAGGATGAGAAGATCGAGATCGCCAAGCGTCACGTTCTGCCCAAGCTGGCCAAGGACCATGGTCTGAAGCCGACGGAGTGGATCGTGCCGGACGAGGCCATTCGCGACCTGATCCGCTACTATACCCGTGAGGCCGGGGTGCGTTCGCTCGAACGCGCTCTGGGTAATCTGGCCCGCAAGACGGTGAGGGATCTGGCCCGTGAAAAGGTCGCCTCCATCACCATCGATGCGGAGCGCCTGGCCAAGTATGCCGGCGTCCGCAAGTTCCGCTATGGCGAAACCGACGAGGACGATCTGGTGGGCATGGTGACGGGCTTGGCCTGGACCGAATTCGGCGGCGACATCCTCACCATCGAAGCGGTGAAGATGCCGGGCAAGGGCCGGATGAGCATCACGGGCAATCTGAAAGACGTGATGAAGGAAAGCATCTCGGCGGCCAATTCCTATGTCCGCTCCAGGTCGACCGATTTCGGCATTGCCCCCACCCTGTTCGACAAGACCGACGTGCACGTCCACGTTCCGGAAGGCGCTACGCCCAAGGATGGTCCCTCGGCGGGGGTGGCCATGGTCACGGCCATGGTGTCTGTGCTGACCGGCGTTCCGGTGCGCAAGGAAGTGGCCATGACGGGTGAAATCACCTTGCGTGGTCGCGTGCTGGCCATTGGCGGGCTGAAAGAAAAGCTGTTGGCGGCTCTGCGGTCTGGCGTGAAGACGGTGCTGATTCCGGCTGAGAACGAGAAGGATCTGGTCGACGTGCCGGATTCTGTGAAGTCTGGCCTGACCATCATTCCCGTCGCCACGGCCGATGAGGTGCTGGCCCATGCCCTGGCTGGTCCGCTCACACCGATCGAATGGACGGAGGCGGACGCTGCGGTCAAGCCTCCGATCGTTGAGGAGCATGTGGAGCCGGTCATCACCCACTAGTCTTGTGTGTGATTGATGCAACTTTGAGAACGGGGTGGTTTAGCGACCGCCCCGTTTTCTATTTCTGAACCTTCAATATGTGTATAGGCGGTCCATGCGCCGCGTTTTCAATACAGCTTCAGCTTTTGCGTTGAGCTTGTCGTCAATATTGGTGACGCACGCCTGGGCCATGGATGCTGATCTGGCGAGCGTGGCGGTGGCGTCCAAAGCAACGGACGCCTCCCGCGAGGTGTCTGGCAGGGTTGTGCTCGCGCCCCGACTTGCCGACGACACCGCCGTACAGGCGCTGCTGTCGATTGATGCCGGGGCCGGCGTCCCGGCGGCGCCAGCGGCGTCGTCCGTCGAGCCCAAATCCTGGCGCGATGTGAAGCTGACCGCGCAGGCTGTCTGGTCCGCGCCAGCGGCGAGGATCTCTCTTGAGGCGCTGGATGAGATGCGCTTTCCCGGCGACGGAGGATTGAGAGAAGACCGCACAGCCCGGGCGGGCCTGCAACTCAAGCCTTTGAAGCCCATCACATTTGATCTGCGCGGCGAGGTCACGGACGCCCAATCCATCCAGCCGCAGCCGGGCCTCGCCTCAGCGCCTGTCAGTGTGCACAAGGGCGCCAATGCGGTCTCCGCGGGTGTGACCTGGACCGTTCTGCCGCAACTGGTGCTGAAGGGCGCGGAGCGTGTGGAGGCCGCCGCCCTGGCCTGGAGAGGTCAGGGGCTCTACCAGGGCGACGGCGCCACGGCGCAGCCCCATCTGGAAGGCCAGCTCAAGCCGTGGATGGGCACGGAGCTTGATCTGGTGTTCGAGCGGGCCGCCAGTCCTTTTGACACGGACAAGTTCGCCGCGCTCGCGTCAGCCATGTTTCGCGTCGAGCCGGATGGCGTGGTGCGTGAATTCCGCCCGGATCAGGAATGGCGACTGGCGGCGTCCGGCGCCCAGCAGTTGGGGCCTGCGCGCCTGTCGCTGTCGGTGGCCAATGCGTCGCTCATCAGTTCCACTGAGCTCGGCCTGACCTCCGTCGGCAGCGCTGCGCCGACCAGCGTGCAAGGCGGATGGCGGTCTGACCTTCAGTTGGGTCTGGACTTGCCCCTGCAGGCTCTGGGCCAGAAGTCGGCAAAGATCAGGACGGCTTTCACGATACGCGCCTCCGCCCTGCGCGATCCGGTCACAGGTCTGGAGCGCCCGCTTTCCGGCGAGACGCCGTATGAGGGCAAGGTCAGCCTCGAGATGGGATCCGTCCTGCCCGGGCTGACCTTTGGTCTGGACACGCGCCTGACCGGCCCGCGGACCTATTATGAAATTGATCGGCTGCGCGCCGTCGACAGCGCGGAGTTCTTCGGCTCATTTGTCGAATATCGGGCCGACCAGATCGCCTTGAGGCTGCAGATCGACAACCTGCTGAACGATGCGTCTCACTCAACTGAAACGGTATTTCAGCGCGACCGCTCCACAGGCCAGGTGGTGGAAATCGACCGTCGCGAAGAGGGCGGCGCCGGTGTGAGCCTGACCCTGAAGCGTAAGGTCTGATCGCGACCGGTCGACGCGGACCGTCCGGGTTCTGCAGGAATTGGGGATAACAAAGTCAATTTCCCCCTTTTCCGCCAGTCAACAGCTGACCCCACCGCCTTTTCGTTTTGACGCCAGCAGAGAACCGGTTCCATACTCCGGCTCCGGCGCAGCATGAATCGCGCGATAGGCGCAGCCGCCAAAGGTGTTGGGAGAAGATAAGTCATGACAACGAAGGCCGAACTGGTGGCGTCGATCGCCGAGAAGTCCGGGCTCAACCAGAAGCAAGCCAAGGAGGCCCTCGACGCCTTTATCGAATCCGTGACGGAAGCGGTGAAGGCTGGCGAAGAAGTCCGGATCGTCGGCTTCGGCAGCTTTGTGCCGGTCGCGCGTGAAGCGGGCACCGCGCGCAACCCGCGCACGGGCGAAAGCGTCGCCCGCCCGGCCTCCAAGACCGTGCGCTTCCGCGTGGGCGAAGGCCTGAAGACCGCGATCAACTAGGATCCGTTTTTCGGTGGAATAATGGCATTTGAAGGGGTGGTCTTCATGACCACCCCTTTTCCTTTTGTGCGCAGACGGCTATGCCTTCCGCCGCAGTGGTTCAGGGCGGCTAGCTCAGCTGGTTAGAGCATCTCGTTTACACCGAGAGGGTCGGGAGTTCGAATCTCTCGCCGCCCACCAATGAACCCGACGGCGATGCGCGCCCGTCCTGAGGGGCTTCCAGATCATGGCGAAACCCTGTCCAGACTCGGGTTCCAGACGATTCAGGGCGGCGGTTCTTTATGAGACCGGCGCGCCGCTTGTGATCGAGCGGGATGTGGCGGCGTCCAGCCCGGGCCCTGGTCAGGTGATGGTGCAGATCGCCTATTCCGGCGTGTGCCGCAGCCAACTGATGGAAGTGCAGGGGCGGCGCGGCCATGACCGCTATCTACCGCACATGCTGGGCCATGAGGGCTCTGGCGCCGTGGTGGCGGTTGGCGAGGGCGTGACCAAGGTCAAGCCTGGCGACGATGTGGTCCTGAGCTGGATCAAGGGCGCTGGATTGGATGCGCCGGGTCCGACCTATCGATCTGGCGCGCGGGTGATCAATGCGGGGGGCGTCACTACCTTTTCGGATCTGGCGGTTGTGTCGGAAAATCGCTGCACCCTTTGCCCTGCGGGCTTGCCACTGGACATAGCCGCTCTCCTGGGCTGCGCCGTCCTGACCGGGGTCGGACTGGTGGAGCGCGAAGCTGCGCCGCTTGCGGGGGCGGAAGTTGCGATTTTCGGCCTGGGCGGGATTGGCATGAGCGCCCTGATGGCCGCCGCGCGGCGACAACCGGGCAAGCTGATCGCTGTCGATGTCGATCCGGCCCGACTGGCCATGGCGCGCGAACTTGGCGCAACCCATCTGATTGATTCGAGAGAGGGCGATGCGGCTGACGCCGTGCGCCATCTGACCGGCGGTCATGGCGCGCAGGTCGTCATCGAAGCCGCAGGTCTGACGCACACGATCGAACAGGGGTTCGACGCCGTGAGGCGAGGCGGGCTTTGCGTTTTCGCCTCCCACCCCACTCAGGGGGAACTGATCCGCATCGACCCGTTTGAACTGATCGCCGGGAAGCGGATACGCGGCAGTTGGGGCGGCGGCGCGCGACCGGACGAGGATATTCCGCGTCTGGCTCAGGCCTGGAAAAACGGGGAACTGCCGATTGCCGTTCTGGTCAACGCCCGTTACCCATTGGAACAAGTGAATCAGGCGTTGGACGATCTGGATCGCGGCCTAGTGCTGAGGCCGCTTCTGGATATGTCGCTCTGAGCTCTTGCGAAGGCGCCCCTCATTGACCCAAGTTCGCTCGTCCGCCGTCATCGACCACATCCGCCAGGCGGCGCCAGTCGGGGCCAAGCTGGTGTTTGTCAGCGGCAATTTCAACGTCATCCATCCGGGGCACCTGCGACTGCTGCAGTTTGCCGCTGATTGCGGTGACTTTCTGGTGGTGGGAGTCAATCCGCCATCGACGCCCGGCGCCATCGTGCCCGCACAGTTGCGGCTGGAGGCGGTCAAGGCGCTGGGCTGTGTCAACGCCGCCCTGTTGCTGGAATCGGACCCGCTGGAGGCGATTGCAGCGCTAAGGCCCCATCTGGTGGTGAAGGGGCGCGAGCATATGGGGCGGGACAATCCGGAACAGGCCGTGCTCGACTCCTACGGTGCGCGGCTGATTTTCGCATCGGGCGACGTGACCTTCTCCTCTATCGAACTTATGCGGCAGGAGTTCAGCGAGTTCACCGCCTCCAATATCGCCAAAACGGATGAATTCCCGGCGCGACATGGCTTTGTCGCTCATGATCTGACCCATGTGGTTCAGCGTTTCGCCGGGATGCGGGTGCTGGTGATCGGCGACCTGATCATTGACGACTATATTGCCTGCGACGCGGTCGGCCTGTCGCGGGAAGATCCGACCATTGTTGTGACACCCGTCCTGCAGGAACGCTTTCTGGGCGGGGCGGGGATCGTGGCGGCCCATGCCGCTGGGTTGGGCGCAAAGGTGACTTATCTCAGCGTCGTCGGTGAGGACGAGCCGGGAGACTGGGCGCGGCGGCGCCTTTCGGAATATGGCGTAGACGCGACACTGACCCCGGACCCCACCAGACCCACCACGCTGAAGCAACGTTTTCGCGCGGCCGGGAAAACGCTGCTGCGCGTCAACCACCTGAAACAACATGTGCTGGACCCGGTGATTGAAGCGCAGATACTGTCTGTCGTGCGCGCACAGATCAACGCGACGGATCTGATCGTGTTTTCCGACTTCAATTATGGCTGCCTGCCGCAGAGCCTGATTGAGGCGATCAGCGCTCACGCTGTGGCGGGCGGCGTGCCCATGACTGCCGACAGCCAGTCTTCATCCCAGGTGGGCGACATATCGCGCTTCCGCGACATGATGCTGATCAAGCCGACAGAATATGAGGCCAGACTGGCCTTGCGTGATTTTCAGAGCGGGCTGGTCATAGCCGCCGAGGCGCTGCGACAACGGGCAAGAGCGGGCAATGTGTGCCTCAGCATGGGCGCGGAAGGGGTTCTTGTGCACACCTTGGCGCCCGGCGAGACGGACGCGGTGACGGACCGTCTGCCAGCCTTCAACCGCGCGCCGAAAGACGTGGCCGGTGCAGGCGATTGCCTGATGATCGCCGCATCCATGGCGCTGGCCAGCGGCGCCGATATCTGGCGGGCCAGCTATCTGGGCTCGGTCGCGGCGGCCTTGCAGGTCGGACGACTTGGCAATGTGCCGCTGCGAGCCGCCGACCTTTTGCAGGAATTGACAGCGTGAGCGGCGGATCGCCCCGTGTGCTGCTGCTGGCGGCGGGGTATGGACGCAGGCTTGCGCCCTTCACTGATGAAGTTCCAAAATGTCTGATGCCGATCAACGGCCGCCCATTGCTGGGCTTGTGGCTGGACATGATGACCAGAGCGGGCTTGTCGGACATCACGATCAACACCCACTATCTTGCGGAACAGGTGACCGACTGGCTGGACAGGGCGGGATGGCTGGATCGGGTCGATCTGGTTTATGAGCCGACGCTCCTGGGGACGGGAGCGACGCTGGCGCGCCTCGCGCAGACCGGGGGGGCAGACGGGCCGGTGATGCTGGTTCACGCCGACAATCTGAGTCTGTTCTCCGTGCCGCAATTCCTGAACGCTCATGCGCAGCGCCGCGAAAAGGTCGTCATGACCATGATGACCTTCGCAACAGATAATCCAAAGAACTGCGGCGTGGTGGAACTGGATTCGGATGGCGTGGTGATCGGCTTTCACGAAAAAAGCCAAAATCCGCCGTCCAATCTTGCTAATGCTGCAGTTTATATTCTGGAGCCGGAGGTGGCGGCCTTGGCCCATCGATTAGGCCGGTCTGGCGCCGACTTCAGCACACAGATCATTCCGCGGCTGATGGGGCGCATCCAAACCTTTCACAATGGGCTCTATCATCGCGACATTGGCTCACCGGACAGTCTGACCGTTGCGCAGGTGGAGTATCCGATGGCGGAAGAACGGGCCGCAGCCTGCGGTGTCGCCGCCCCGCAAGCGCCGCCCATGCGGTGGCTCTATCAGGGGACGAAATTGATCGCCGCCGTGGATGCTGGATGATTCTGCATTACCCTCGTTTCCACGTCGCCGGTGAATGAGCCAGACAGAATGAAGCTTAAGCCCGACCTTGGCGCCATGCCCCGCTATATGAGCCCGGAGAATGACGCCGCTATTTTGGCGCAGGCGCTGTCAGAGACGGTGAGAGGTCAGGCGGAGCAATTTCTGAGCGATGGCTTTGTAGTGATCAAAGAAGCGGTTCCGCCTGGGCTTTGCGACGCCGCAGTCACTGCCTTCCGAAAGCTGGAAATCGACAATCCGCAGATATTCCAGCCTGCACGGCTGGGCTCGTCCCGCTATCCGCGCATCGTTAACCTGCATCTGGTCCTGCCGCAATTCCGGGATCTTTTTGAGCTCAATGTTCAGGCGCTTGAGTTGCAGGACTTCCTGTTTGGCGATGAGGCCTGCGTCTACACGTCCCTGTTTTTCGAGCATGGGTCGGAGCAGTCCCTGCACCGCGATACGCCCTATTTCTGCACGCGGCCGGAATACAGATATTTCGGCATGTGGGTGGCCTTGGAAGCTGTCGATGATGATAATGGCCCGTTGATGGTTGCGCCGCGCGGGCATCGGCTGCCAGATCCTGACAGACAAGCCCTGGCTCGGGCCTTCCTTCCTCCCGACGAGGCTACGCCGCAGTTTTCAGAGCCTTTGTGGAACGCCTATCAGCAGGATGTCTCTGACGCGTGCGATGCTGCAGGGCTGACGCGCCAGACTGTGCGGCTGAACAAAGGGGATACGATTGTCTGGCATCCACAGTTGCCGCATGGCGGGCGCGCGATCCGGGACTATGACCGCACCCGACTGAGCGTGGTGTTTCACTGCATTCCCAAGGACACGCCCGTCTACAAGCTGGACGCCTTCCTGAATCCGAATCAGGCCTTTCCGACTGAAATGAACTGGCCCTATCAGTCAGGCGAAACGCGCGCCTTTGTGCGCCATGCGCATGTGACCTTTGATGTTCATTTTCATCATCGACCTGCTGAGTTCAAAGGCTTTTGAATCCGCGCATTTATTCCAGAGGCCCCTATGGTCGGTTTGCCTGAGTTTCATCAGAACTATCGGACTGCGGCGCTCAACTACTGGCGTGACCCGGACCGGCGTTCATGGATCATCGTGAATCCGACATCCATCGGAGACACCTGGTGCGTGTGCGCGCTGGCTGAAGCCTTCAAGGCGGCCCATGGCGGGCCTTTGACCTTTGTCATGCGCCAAGGGCAGAGGGCGCTTTCGGATATGTATGCCGATGTGATCGACCGGGTGATCTATTGGGAGGATGTGCGCCTGATCGACTTCACCAAGCGCCTCATGGGACAGGGCAGTTTTGATCTGGACGAGCCGATCATCGCCCACCCGTTCTGGCATGGCACGGGCAGGGGCGTTCAGCCTTTGCTGGAGCTTCTACGCTACCCGAGGCGTGGTGGCTTGACGCTGGCTGACCAGTTTCGGTTGATGCTGCAACTTGACTGGGACGCGCCGCTTAAGCCGCCAACCCTCCCGCAGGTCTGGCGCGATGAAGCCCTGATCGACGCCAAGGCCGCGGGCGTGGAGCCCGGCAACAGCGTCATCCTGTTTCCCGACAATAACACCAACCCCCCCTTGCCGGACGCCGTCTGGACCGAACTGGCGGCCGAATTGCGCCGCATGGGGCGCAAGGTCTTCACCAACCTTGCGGGAAATGTCGCTGGCCGAAGGGCTCAGCCTCTGGCGGGCACCCAACCCATCAGTGTGAGTATTCGCACCGCAATACCGGTTGTGGAATATGCCGGGCGGTTTATCTCCATGTCCAATGGTCTTCAGGCGGTGATGATGGCGGCGGATATTCAGGCGGAGCACACGATCCTGATCCACGATTTTCCGGTGAATATGAAGACAGGCGGGCTGAACTACGCCATTCGCGACCCGATCGCCTGCCAGACCTACCACTATGTCGGCTTCGCTGAGGGCGACTTCTTTGAGTATGTGGTCAGGCCTGATGCCGCGACCCCTGATCTGATCGCTGATATTGCGCGCAATAATCCCGACTCAACCGCCAGGCTGGTCCTGTGACCTCGGACGGGCCGAGAGGCAAGGACGAGACCCGGTGGTTGATTGTCGGGGCGGACGGGCAGATCGGCTCGGCGCTGATGAACGCGCTTTCGCAGCGCGGGGCGGCGGTCCTTGGCACGACGCGCAGGCCCGCGTCCGGCGAGGCGCGGCTGATATTTCTGGACCTTGCAGAGCCAGAACTCGTCCTTGAACCCTCCACCATAGATGTCGCGGTGTTCTGCGCGGGCATGACCGGATTTGCGGCATGTGAGGCTGACCCTGTGCTGAGCCACAGGATCAATGTTGATGGCGCGGTTCAGGTGATGGATGCCCTGGCAGCGGCGGGCGTGCATGTGATTTATTTGTCCAGCAACGCCGTATTTGATGGTTCTGTCGCCTTCGTCAACGTTAACGCGGCCCCAATGCCCGTGTCGCTCTACGGTCGGCAGAAGGCGCAGGTCGAGGCGCATCTGACGACACGCCACCCTGTTTCGGCGTCCATCCTCAGATTGACCAAGGTCGTGGGTCCGAATGCGCCCTTTATCCGCACCTGGACCTTAGCCCTGGAGCAAGGCCAGCCGATCATGGCGTTTGAAAACCGTCTGGTTTGCCCTGTGACGGAGGATGCTGTCGTGACTGCGATCAGGGTGATCGGCCAGCGCCGCAGCGCGGGTCTGTGGCAGTTGAGCGGTGAAGCGGAAATATCGTTCGCCGCCTTTGCCCGTCAGTGGTTTTCAGGGCGACCGGCCGCTCTGGCGGCGATCCAGGCAACCCAGGCGCCTGAGGTGTCTTCACGCCGGCACGGCTCTATGCAGACCCATCTGCCGCAAGCGCCTTAGTGGATGTGAACGCGTTCCAGTTTCGGGCGCGGCTTTGTGGCCCGGATGATCTGGCGCCGGATGAAGAAGTAGGGCTCGCGCAGGGTGGCGTAGGGTTCCGGGTAGCGGCCGAAGATCCTTTTGATCAACCAGTCCAGGCCCCAGGGCGGGGCGCGTTTCGGCGGGGCGGTCGGGTTCCAGCCAGCCCGTACATAGAGGTTTTGTTGCGGGATGACGCCTGCCGTCGAGGCGTGTCCTTTGCGCGCGACACACCAGGTTCCCAGCATGGCCCGGCCCCAGCCGCCATAGCTCTTGTGGTCAATCGCGCCTGGTGAGTAGCGATAGAAGACCCAGTCGACATTGGGCTTCGGCGCGTATTCGAACAGCAGGCAATCGACGATCTCGTAGGCGTTGGCTGTGTAATAGTCCCAGAACACGGTCGGGCTGAACATGTAGAAGCCGTGATCGACATGATTGCTGGTCGGCAAGGCATGGGCCACAACGCCGCCCACCTTCAGCATGTCGTGAATATTCTTCAGCGCCTGCGGGAAGTTGAAGACGTGCTCCAGCGTTCCGCCGTCATAGATCATGTCGAACAGGCCGTGCATGTGCTCGGGGATCGGTACATTCAGATCGAACACGAAGTCCGCGCCTTCGAAATCGTTGACGTCGAGGCTCTCCACCCGCTCAAAACCTGCCAGTTTGAACAGAAACTGGTCGTCGATAGGTCCCGACCGGTCGGGCGCGGGGGCGGGCTGATAGCGGTCGATTATTTCTGAAACATGCTTCTCGGTGATCAGAACGGACTGCCTTCCGAGTTGCAACACACGCCCGTTCAGCGGGTCCTTGCGGCCCATGTCGAAGAGCAGGTGCGCGGCGGATTTGGATATGCCCATTCCAACTTTTCCCGAAAGTCAAATATTCAGCCTGTCGCCCCGCGAGCGATACGGTTCAGGAGAATCGACGCATAGGATAATGTTAACACGCAGCAGGGCAATCAGGTTCGAAGTCAGATGTTCGAGGGCGCCCCGGTGCTTTGAAAGCAATTTAGTCGATCGGGATTTGGGCTAATTGTTGATTGCATTGACTATTTCTGACGGTGGTTTGCGGAGAGACGCGTGAGAGTTCTTCTGACTGGTGCTGGCGGCTACAAGGGCACGGTCCTGACGCCTAAACTACTTGCCGCCGGGCATCAGGTTATAGCCGTGGACACCTTCTGGTTCGGCGATTTTCTGCAACCTCACCCAGCCTTGACTGTCCACAAGGCCGATGTGCTGGCCACGGCCGACCTGCCTCTGGACGGGGTGGACGCGATTATTCATCTGGCCTCGATCGCCAATGACCCTTGCGGAGATCTGGACCCGAAGCTCACCTGGGAGGTCAGCGCGCTGGCGACCATGCAACTGGCCGACCGCGCCGCTCGCGCCGGTGTGGCGCGCTTCATCTATGCCTCGTCCGGGAGCGTCTACGGGGTAAAGGCAGAGCTTGAGGTGACCGAGGACCTGACGCTGGAGCCCATCTCTGAATACAACAAGACCAAGATGGTCGCGGAACGCGTTCTGCTCAGCTACGCCGACAGGATGAGCGTTCAAATCCTGCGCCCGGCCACAGTTTGCGGGCTTTCACCGCGGATGCGGTTGGACGTGTCGGTCAATATGCTGACCATGCAGGCGCTGACGTGTCAGCGCATTACGGTCTTTGGCGGCGCCCAGGTTCGACCTAATGTTCACATTCAGGACATTACCGACGCCTACCTGTTTTTCCTGACGCATAGCGAACATCAGGGCCTGTTCAATGTGGGCTTTGAAAACCTGTCCATCCTCGACATCGCCCACCGCGTCGTGGCTCAGACGCCGGCTGAAATTATTGTGACGGCCTCCAATGATCCGCGCTCCTACCGAATCAATTCGGATCGCGTGCTCGCGGCGGGGTTCCGACCGAACCATACGGTTGATGATGCAATCGCGGAGATTATCGCCGCTTACCGGTCCGGTCGCCTGAAGGACGAGGACCGTTGGCATAATCTGAAATGGATGCAAAAGACGGTGATCGGGCGATGAGCACGGCCCGGCAGCCTGATATCCCTGACTACCCGCGCCGACTGTCGCAGGCGTTGGCCGAGGCTGACTGGGGACCGGCGAGCATTTTGGCGGATGCGCTCTATGAGGCCTGGATGGCCGGGCGGCAGGTCTTTATTTGCGGAAATGGCGGCAGCGCGGCCAATGCGCTGCATATTGCCAACGACCTGATCTATGGCGTCAGCATGGGACGTCGTCCGGGCGTGCGCGTCAACGCGTTGCCGTCAAATGTCGCAGCCCTGACCTGTCTGGCCAATGATTGCGGCTATGAGCAGATCTTCGCCTACCAGCTCAGGACGCTCGCCCAGACGGGCGATCTGCTGATTGTTCTGTCCGGCAGCGGAAACTCCCAGAACATCTTGCAAGCTCTGGACGCGGCCGCAGAGCTGGGCGTGAAGACCGCCGCCGTTCTGGGCTATTCAGGCGGTCGCGCCAAGGACAAGGCTGAAATCTGTGTTCACTTCGCTGTGGACGACATGCAGATCTCAGAGGACCTGCAACTGGTGGTCGGGCATTTCGCCATGCAGTCCCTGTTCACCCGGTACCGGGCAGAGTTCGAGACATGAGCGGCGCCCCGAGATTCCTTGTGATCGGCTCCAACGCCTTTTCGGGGGCCAGCTTTGTCCGCTTTTTGCTGGATCAGGGGGTTGAGGTCGTCGGGTGCAGTCGCTCCAAACAGCCAGATCCCGTCTTTCTGCCCTACCGCTGGGGACGAAAAGTGGAATCATTCCGTTTCCACCAGATCGATCTGAACCATGATCTGGATGCGTTACAGGACCTGCTGAACGCCTATCAGCCGACCCATATTGTGAACTTCTCCGCCCAGAGCATGGTTGCTGAGAGCTGGGTCAATCCGGACCAGTGGTTTGAGACCAATGTGGTGGCGACCGTGCGGCTGCATGAGCAGCTCAGGCGATTGAACAGTCTGACGCGATACGTCCATATCAGTACGCCCGAAGTCTATGGCTCGACCGAGGGGCTGGTTCAGGAAGACGCCCCCTTCAATCCCAGCACGCCCTACGCTGTGTCGCGGGCTGCGGCGGATATGAGCCTGAAGGCCTATCACAAGCAGTACGGGTTTCCGTTTGTCGCCACCCGCGCCGCAAATGTGTACGGCGCCGGACAGCAGCTGTACCGGATCATCCCACGAACCATCCTGTCCATTCGCACCGGCCAAAAGCTTCAGTTGCACGGAGGGGGGCAGTCGGAGCGCGCATTCATTCATATTGACGATGTGTCCGACGCCACACTGAAGATCGCGCTCGGGGGCGAAGATGGCAGCGTCTATCACATCTCGACCGATCGCATCATCAGCATCCGGGAACTGGTCGAGCTGATCTGCGAACGACTGGGCTCCCGCCTGGAGGACTGTGCGCAGGTGGTGGGTGAACGGGCAGGCAAGGACGCAGCATATCGCCTCGACAGCTCGCGTCTGAAGTCCACACTGGGCTGGTCAAGCCAGGTCAGCCTGGAGGCTGGCTTGGCGGGCGTGGTGGACTGGGTCGACGCCAATCTGGCGGCTCTGGCCGCGCAACCCTGGACCTACCAACACAAGCCCTGACAGGACGGTAATGGGACGCGAAATTGATCTTCTGGCCAACTATCCCCGCTCGCCGCGCAATGTCGAACAGCGTGGCCGCGACAAGACGGAGGAGGATCGCGCCATTGCACGGCGCTTTGACCGGGAGTTTTTCGACGGCGACAGACGCACCGGCTATGGCGGCTTCAACTATGACCCGCGCTTCTGGACGCCAGTCGCGCCGACCTTGCGCGATCACTTCGGTCTGACGGCGGGCAGCACCTTGCTCGATATCGGCTGCGCCAAGGGGTTCATGCTGCACGACCTGCAGGCGGCAATACCAGGGCTGCAAGTGCGCGGTGTCGATGTTTCGCGCTATGCGATCGAGCATGCGCTTCCAGACATGAAGCCTCATCTGAGTGTGGCCGATGCGCGCGACCTGCCTTTTGCGTCCGGCGCATTCGACGTCGTGATCGCCATCAACACCATCCACAATCTGGAGCGCAATGATTGCGCCAGGGCGCTGATGGAGATCGAGCGGGTCGGACGCGGCAAGGCCTTTGTCACGGTGGACGCCTGGCGCGACGATGCTGATCGGGAGCGGATGTTCGCCTGGAACCTCACCGCGCGCACCATCCTGCACGTGGACGACTGGAAGGTCCTGTTCGCAGAGGTCGGCTATACCGGCGACTATTACTGGTTCATTCCCTGATGGCTGAACTGGACCTTCTGACCAGCATGAAGCGGATCCGCGCAGTCGAGGAGCGGATCGCCCTGCGTTACGGCGAGCAGAAGATGCGTTGTCCGACGCATCTTTCCATAGGTCAGGAGGCGGTCGCTGCGGGCGTTTGCGCGGCCTTGACGGCTGCGGATCTGGCGGTCAGCGGACATCGCGCCCACGCCCATTATTTGGCCAAGGGCGGGTCTATGCGGGCTCTGGTCGCCGAACTGTATGGCAAGGTGGACGGTTGCTGTCGGGGGAAGGGCGGGTCCATGCATTTGACAGATCGCGCGGCTGGGTTTGTCGGAAGCACGGCGATTGTCGGAGGGACCATTCCGGTGGGTGTCGGTCTGGCGCTGGCATTGAAGCAACAGCGATCCGACGCCGTTTCCGTTGTATTTCTCGGCGACGCCGCCACAGAGACCGGCGTGTTCTACGAGTCGGTGAACTTCGCCGTTCTCAAGACCCTGCCGGTCTTGTTTGTCTGCGAGAACAACCTTTATTCCGTCTATTCGCCCCTTTCTGTGCGCCAGCCGCCAGGGCGCGAGATCCATCGCGTAGCGCAGGCCCTGGGCCTTTCAGCCCAGTCAGGCGACGGCAATGATGCGCTGGCTGTCGCGGGATTGGCGTCGGGGGCTGTGTCGGCCATCCGCAATGGCGCAGGGCCGCAATTTCTGGAGTTCTCCACCTATCGCTGGCGTGAGCACTGCGGCCCAAACTACGACAACGACATTGGCTATCGCACCGAGGCGGAGTTTGAAGCGTGGCGCGCATGCGATCCCATCCCCAAACTGGAGGCCCTGTTGGACGCGGTCCGGATTGAAACCCTGAACGCCAAGGTGGAGCAGGAAGTGGATGACGCATTCGCCTTTGCAGAGATGTCCGCCTTTCCACCCGAATTCGAAGCCTTCACCGATTTGACATCCGATGTCTCAGGCGCCGCCCATGGCTGAAATGAGCTACGCAGAGGCCATCCGCGATGGACTGGCCACAGCCCTGCGGCTGGATCCGTCCGTGATCTGTTATGGTCTGGGCGTCACCGATCCAAAGGGGGTGTTTGGCACGACATTGGGACTTGAGGCCGAGTTCGGCTCCGACAGGGTGTTTGACATGCCGACAGCGGAGAACGCCATGACGGGCATAGCCATAGGTGCGGCGCTGGGCGGGCTTCGGCCGGTCCTTACCCATCAGCGTCTGGATTTTGCGCTATTGTCCATGGATCAGATCGTCAACAACGCGGCCAAATGGCGCTTCATGTTCGGCGGATCCGCCAGCGCGCCCCTGGTGATCCGGATGATCCTGGGTCGTGGTTGGGGGCAGGGGCCGACCCACTCGCAGAATTTGCACGCGTGGTTTGCCCATATTCCGGGTCTGAAGGTCGTCATGCCCACGCGGCCGGCGGATGCCAAGGGGCTGTTGCTGTCTGCGATTTTTGGTCAGGACCCGGTCATTTTTCTGGAACAACGTTGGCTTCACAATGCGCGCGGCGAGACCCCGCAGGGCGACTATCGCGTGCCCATCGGGCCGTCAGCCCAACTGCATTCCGGTGATGATCTGACCGTGGTCTCGTCGGGATATCTCAGTATCGAGGCCTTGCACGCGGCTCAGTTTCTGGCGGCCAATGGCGTCGGTTGCGACCTGATCGACCTGCGGAGTCTGCGACCGCTGGACCTGCCAGCGATCAGGGCGTCCCTTGTGCGGACCGGGCGATTGCTGGTGCTGGACAGCGGCTTCGCCACGGGCGGTATAGCGGGAGAGATCCTTGCCTGGGCTTCGGAAACCGCGTTCAGCGCGCTGAAGGTTGCGCCTGCACGGTTGACGGCGCCGGATGCGCCTGAGGCCACCAGCCCCGCCCTGACCGAGGCCTATCACGTGCGGGCGGAACATATTGCGGCGCGCGCGGCGCAGATGCTGGGCGTGACGCTGGATGTGGAGCCGCTGGTCTCCAGACGCCGCTTTGCGCACGATACGCCAGGCGACTGGTTCAAGGGGCCATTCTAGGGGGCGCCGGCGACTGGGCGAAAAGAATAGGCTCGCCGCCTGAAGTGCTGTGCGATAGACGGGATTCGCGCCCTTTTGCGCGTGCGGTTGAATCGCTGTGGTGGAAAAGGCGGCCTCATGACTGGAACATCGGCGAAGGTTGTCATTCTGGCCGGTGGTCGAGGAACCCGTATCGCTGAGGAGACTCATGTCCGGCCAAAGCCGATGGTCGAGATCGGTGGTCGGCCGATCATCTGGCACATTATGAAGTCCTACAGCGCCCACGGCTTCAACGACTTCGTTCTTTGCTGCGGCTATTTGGGCCACAAGGTGCGGGAATATTTTCTCAGCTACGCATACCAGAACGCGGATATTACGATTTCGCCCGGCGGCGGGGTGGTGGTTCATCAGACCCATTATGAGCCCTGGACCGTCACACTGGTGGATACAGGCGACGAGACCATGACGGGCGGACGCGTCAAACGGATCGCCCGCTATGTGGAAAATGATCCCTATTTCTGTTTGACCTATGGGGACGGCGTCTCGGACGTGAACATCCAGGAACTGGTGTCATTTCATGAAGGGCATGGGGCGCTGGCGACCGTCACCGCTGTGACGCCTACGGCCAGGTTCGGCGCGCTGGAAATCAAGGGCGACTCCGTTCAGCGCTTCATTGAAAAGCCCCACACCGAAGGCGGGCTGATCAATGGCGGCTATTTTGTGCTGTCGCCCGAAATGCTGCACATGATCGACGGCGACGAGACCGTACTGGAAAAGGCCCCGCTGGAGCGGTTGGCGCGGGAGGGGCAACTTCGCGCTTTTCGCCACACAGGCTTTTGGCACCCGATGGATACGCTGCGCGACAAGCACTATCTCGAAGATCTCTGGTCGCGCGGGGCGCCCTGGAAGGTATGGTAGGGGCGGAGGCGATCGGCGCCCCGGTTCAGGACGCCTGCCAGTAGCGCAACTTTTCGGCAACGGACTCTTCGCCCGGCGTGATCCGCTTTTCTCCATCTCCCAGCCACAGAGGCAGGTTGCGAATCGTATCGACCATCAGCTTCACTTCCCTTGGCTCGATGGAGGCGGCCTGGTCAGAGCCGTACATGGTGCGATCCAGAGTGATGTGTCGCTCAATCGCGACAGCGCCAAGCATCGCGGCGACGATACTGGCCTCTATCCCCGTTTCATGGCCGCTATAGCCGACGGGCGCGCCATACCGACGGCTTAGCGTCTCGATCGTCAGCAGATTGAGGTCCTGCGGCGGGGTGGGATAGGTCGACACGGTGTGCATCAGCACAAACGGGCACTCGGCCTTGCGGAACACATCAACCGCCCAGTCAATCTCCTCAAAGGTGCACATGCCGGTGGAGACGAAGGTCAGCTTTCCCTTTGATGCGACGGCTTCCACCAGGGGGCGGTGTGTCAAAAGGGCTGAGGCAATCTTGTTATAGGGCAGGTCGAATCCGTCGAGGAAGGCCTGGCTTTCCAGATCCCAGGCGGAAGCGAACCAATCGATCCCGACCTTGCGGCAGTGGCTGTCGATCAGGGCGTAGTCGTCCGCGGAAAACTCAATTCCCTCCTTCTGCTCCCTTTGCGTGGTCCCCCACGGGCTCTGACGGGGCTGGGCGAGAACTTCAGCTGAGTAGACGATGTCTATCGTTCGTTTCTGAAATTTCACGGCGTCGCAGCCTGCGGCCTTGGCGTCGTCAATCAAACGGCGCGCAATATCCAAATCGCCGTTGTGATTGATGCCGATTTCAGCGATCACCAACACCTTGCTGGCCGGCCGCGATTGCGCTGGTTTTGCCAGCGAAGCGGACGCCAAGGGCTTATTCGCGGTGTCGAGGGTCATGCTTAGGTTCTTTTCCTTCGTTCCGTCCGCTGTCGGACGACATGCATAATGTTCTGTCGCGCATCCCGAGCGCGCCTTCTTGCGTCCCTGCAATTGGACGCACAAACCTTCAGGCTGATATCGAATCGTTCGTGTGAAACCTGCGACCCGATATCTCGCAAACCCTACGAGCAGGCGTGATTAGATGTCTAAGACGGAATCGGGTCGGGCGCCTAGCGAAGCTTTTTGCCGCTGGATGGCGGAGCCTGCGGCAAGGCTGGCGATCTTCGGTGCGACCGGCTGGGTGGGGCGATCTGTTGTGGAATCGGTCCTCACAGCTTGCCCTGACCTTGACGAGGATCGATTGCGCCTGTTCGGATCCCGCCCGTCTGGAATCGAGCGACACGGACGTCTCCTGCGGGTTGAGGCGGTCGAGGACATGCCGCCGGCGCCTGATGGCGACTGGTGCGTCATGCATGCGGCCATTATCGGGCCGGATCGGATCGCCGGCGACGATCCGGGTCTGACGCGGGCGCTGAATGATCAACTCATGGCGCGTGTCCTTGCCTTCAGCCAGGGTGTTGCGGCGCGCAGCCTGACAATGTTCTCATCCGGCGCCGCCGCTCTCGCACCCGCACTCGGCGCCAGTCCGGCCAAGATGGCCTATAGTCGCCTGAAGGCGGATCACGAAGCTCTGGCGCGAGACTGGTCGCATAGAACAGGCCTGACGGTCTGTGCGCCCCGAATATTCAATCTGGGCGGGCCGTTCATCAACCATGAGCGGGCCTATGCCCTGGGCGACTTCATTTTGCAGGCGATGGAGGGGCATTCGATTCGCATAGGAGCACGCCATGAGGTCATAAGAACCTATGTGCATACTTCAGACCTTGCTGCTGGGGCGCTTCACACGGCCGTGACCGCAGGCTGCGGCTATGAGACCTACGACGTCTGCACGCGCGAGGCGGTCGAGCTTGGCGATCTGGCGCGCAGGATTGCAATCGTTCTTGGCCGCCCCGATCTGCCGATCCTCCGCCCTGAACCGGGGCCGGAGTCCGTCCGCGACATCTATACGGGTCAGCCGCAAAGGTTTGAAGCGTTGCTCGCCAGCCTGCACCGCACGCCCCTGTCCCTGGAGCGGATGATCACGGACTGCCATGCCTATCTGGCGGATCAGGCGGCGATGCGTCGCAGTTCACGATCAAGTTGACCCTCATCCACTCCCGCCTGAAGACAGGCGAGGCGAATGAAGCGCGCGGAGTTGAAGGCGTGACCGCCAAGGCCGCCGTCATGCAGCCAGCGGGCGACCTCGTCGACGCCTTCCGCCAGCGTCCATTTGGGGCTGAATCCAGGCAGCTGGTGCAGCGCCTTGTCGAACGACACCCGGTAGGACCGAGGATCACCGCCAGCTTCGCCCGTGATATTCAGGCGCGCCTGAGGGAAGGCGCGGCCAACCTCAGCGGCGATATCCCGGACCTGATAGTTGGCGTCAGGGCGGCCGATATTGAATGCGTGAGCGTGGACTGCTGAACGCGGCGCCTGTGCGGCACAGATGGCTGCGTGTGAAATATCTTCAATATGGATCAGCGGGCGCCAGGGGGTGCCGTCCGACAGGACCTGCAAGGCGCCCGTCGTGTGCGCCCAGCCCGCGAGATTATTCACCACCAGATCAAATCTTGGCCGAGGCCCAACGCCGAAGGCTGTCGCATTTCGCATGAGCACAGGACTGAAGCGGTCGTCGGCAAGCGCCAGAAGGCCGGTCTCACTGCCCGCCTTTGACACCGCATAGGCGGACACCGGCGCCATTGGCGCGGTCTCGTCGAGCGCCGTCTCGCCGCCCGCAGCGCCATAGAGTGAGCAGGATGACGCGAAGACAAATCGTTCCACGCCCCGTGATTTCGCCAGCTGTGCGAGCCTGAGGGTCGCAACCTGATTGATCTGATGGGTCAATTGCGGATCAAAGGCGCCCATCGGGTCATTGGACAGGCCCGCCAGATGGATAATGGCATCCACTCCATCCAGGTCCTCAGGCTGAACATCCCTGACATCGCGCATGATCTGGCGGTCCACCGCCGCAAGTGCGCCGCAGGATGAAAAATAGCCCACATCGAGTCCGGTGACATGATGGCCGTGCGCCATGGCCATCTGGGTGAGAACGGGGCCGATGAACCCCTGATTTCCTGTAACGAGTAGGCGAATGGGAAACTGCTCCGGTGGCGCCTGTCAGAACGGAGGCTGACGAATCGCGCAGTTCCAGTAAGTATCCATGTTTCATTAGCGGCAAGCATTTCATCGTCAGCGACGGCGATAAGGATCATTCTTCTCAATGACTTCCAACCCTGCTGACGCGGCCGCGCTGCGCGAACAGATTCTCAAGCTGGTCGGCGACTATCACGCAGCCGCCCATGGCGCGGCGCCGTTCAAGGCCGGAGTTTCGGCCTCTCCGGTGTCTGGACGGGTCTATGACGCCTCGGACATGCGCAGTCTGGTCGACAGCGCGCTCGACTTCTGGCTCACCACCGGTCGGTTCAATGACGCCTTTGAGGCCCGATTGGCCGAGAGGCTTGGCGCTCGCTTCGCCATGACGGTCAATTCGGGATCGTCGGCCAATCTGACCGCGCTGCTGGCGCTCACATCGCCAAAGCTCAAGGATCGGCGACTGAAGCCCGGAGATGAGATTATCACGGCCGCGACGGGTTTCCCCACCACGGTCAATCCCATGCTGACGGCGGGTCTGACGCCTGTCTTTGTCGATATGCTGCCCCGGACCTACAATTTCGATCCGGCCCAGGTGGAGGCGGCGATCAGCCCCAAAACGCGGGCCATCATGGCCGCCCACACCTTGGGAAATCCGTTCGAGATCGACGCCATCCGCGCCATGTGCGACCGTCACGGGCTGTTTCTGGTGGAAGACTGCTGTGATGCGCTTGGATCGACCTGGCGCGGCAAGCAGGTTGGCCTGTTTGGCGACATAGCCACCTTGAGCTTCTATCCCGCTCACCACATCACCACGGGCGAGGGCGGGGCGGTCTTCACAAATGACGAGTTCCTCCGTCGATTGGCGGAATCCTTTCGCGATTGGGGACGGGACTGCTTCTGCGCGCCGGGGGCTGATAATACCTGTGGCAAGCGCTTCGGCTGGAAGATGGGCGACCTGCCCAGGGGGTATGACCACAAATACACCTACAGCCATCTTGGCTATAATCTGAAGATGACGGACATGCAGGCCTCTGTCGGGCTTGCACAGATGGACCATCTCGACGGTTTCATCGCCGCGCGGAAGCGTAACTTCTCGGCGCTGAAGGCGGGATTGTCCGAACTTCAGGATGTGTTTGAACTGCCGGAGGCGACCCCAGGGTCGGATCCCGCCTGGTTCGGTTTCCCCATCACCGTCACCGAGGCCGCCTCCTTTTCCCGCAATGACCTGACGGCGTTTCTGGAAGGCCGACGCATTGGCACTCGATTGCTGTTCGGCGGAAATCTTGTCCGACAGCCCTATATGGCCGGTCGGACGTTTCGCACGGTCGGCGATCTGACCCAGGCGGACCGGATCATGGAGCGGACGTTCTGGATTGGCGTCTATCCGGGGCTCGCGCCAGAGAACATTAGTTACATGATTGAATCTATTAAAGAATTTGTCTCCGCGCGCGGCGCGGTTCGTTCGCGGTCCTGATCCATCGCTGAGTGTTGAAAAGGGTTTTTGACCATGGCTGAGCTGGCCTGCAACCTTTCAGAGGTCTATCAACCGCCGATCCATTCGCAGCCTGTGCTGAGCATTGTCATTCCCAGTTACAACCGAGCGAATGAGCTGGCCCTGGCGATCGGCAGCATTTCAGAGCAGATAAAGGACGGCCTTGAGAACAAGGTCGAGCTGGTTCTTAGCGACAACGCCTCAGGTGAAGCGGCTGCCGGGGTCATCAAGGCCATGGCGGCGCGGTGGCCCTTCATCAGCTATTTCATGAATGAGCGGGACGAGGGGGGCTATTTCAATCTGTTTTCCGCGCCCTGGCGTGCGCGCGGCCTGTATACATGGACATTCGGTTCTGATGACGCGCTTCTGGAGGGTGGCGTCGCCCATGTCGTCGGCCAGATTGAACGGGAAGCCCCGAGCTTCATGACCTTGAACAAGCGGGTGGCGAATGCTGACCTGAGCGAGCTTTTGTCTGAAAATATCAACAGCACGCCCGATCGTCGCTTCGACACCTTCATCGACCTGTTCTGCGCGATGGGGGTCAACCAGCTTGCCTTTATCAGCGCTCAGATCGAGCATACCGATACTGCGCGTCAACTCGACGCCAGGGCGTTCCTGCGCTGTGAAACGCGACATCCTCATGTGGCGGCTTTTTTGAAGAAGCACGCTCACCGGCCCGCTTTTTACAGCCGTTCGAATCACTTGCTGCATCGTGTCGATAATTCCCAGATGCTCGACTATCACTCGGGCAATTTTCACGACTACGCCATTACCCTGCCGCGGCTGCTGTGGCAGGTGAATGAAGAGGTCGCGGGTCCAAAGGACCTGTTCGAGCGGATCACCGGCAACAAGAATGTTCAGTCCTACGATCCGCCTCAGGTTACTTTTGTCGACAGTATTTTCGAGAACATGCTGCGCGCCATGGGGTTTGGATCGCTTTTGAGCCATGCCGACTACAGATTTTACGAGACGGCGCTCGCTCAGTGTCGAAGCGATCGGTGGGGCCAGTTTGAGCAGCTCTGGGACTATTCCCGCCAGCTCACCGGCCTCATTGATCAGTTCAACACTGCCGACGCCGCATTGAAAGCGGCGCGGCAGGCGGCCATGAACACATCCGCTGTCTTCACGCAGCCCACAGGGGCAGCGGGCCAGCCTTCCGGGCTTTAAACCAGGCGACAGGCCAGCTGAAAGACAAAGGCGGGGGCGCCTTGGGTCCCCACATTGGTCTCCTGCGCCTGAAGAACCCGCAATCCCGAGCGCTCGATCAGGGCTGTCAAAGACCGACGGCTGAAGAAGTTGATGTGCTCGTGCCAGTGCTTCTTGTGTTGATGCGCCTGCAGGTCATCATCCGACAGCCGCAAGATATTCTCGTAGGGGAGCTCGAGGTAAAGCACCGATTCCGCCCTGAGCGTTCCCGCCACATCCTGAAGAATGTTGAGTGGATAGGGCGTGTGTTCCAGCACATTGCTGCACACCACCAGATCGTAGGCATTGAGAGCCATTTCCTCTGCGCCAACGCGTCTAGCGCCCCAAATGGCCGGCTTGTCGGAAATGTCGAACACATCATGAGCGCTATTGCGCCCCTGGAAGGGTGTGTTGTGGCCATTGTCGCCGCCCCAGTCGAGAATGCGCGGGCGCGGCGGCAGGAGCGGGGTGAGAAACGCCTCGATCGATTCCAGATAGTGGATCGGCTGGTTTAGCCGTTCATTTTGGGCGGCGTAGCCCGGCTCGTAATGCTCTCGAAGCTGGGTGTATTCGACGCCGCGATAATCGGCGTAGAGAGACTGCATCTGGCTATCGGTGAAGCGAATATCCAGAAAGATGTGGGCGCAGTCTTGACACTGAACGCTGTTGCACAGGCTGTAGGCCATGCCTGGGCTGATCGTTCGCAACCCCCAGTCGCTGGTGATCGCCACAGGCTTCCAGCCGAAGATTCGATCGGCAAGAAAAGGCATCAAGATCGCCGGTGATCGGGCCAACTGCTGAGCGCCGCAGCAGACGCAGGCGTCAGCGATCCATGGGCGCGGAGTCTCAGGGGAGGGCGGCGTCACAGGATCGTCCTTCCGCCGTCGATTACAATGTTCTGCCCGGTGAGATAACTCGACGCCGGCGAACACAGGAACTGTACCGCGGAGCGATATTCCGAAAGTCGCGCCATCCTGCCCATCGGGATCAGGGCGGATAGTCGCGATGTAAAGGCTTCGGGGTGGTGGTTATAGACGCCGCCAGGCGAGAGCGCATTGCAGCGAACCCCTTGCTCGGCCCAATAGCCCGCAAGGTAACGCGTCAGGCCGATCAACCCGGTCTTGACGACGGAATAGGTCACGGGCTTCACCGGCTGGGTGTCATCGGAACGCTCCGCCTGCCGATACAGCCGCTGATCGGGCGCGATGACCGACAGATCGGAGGCAATGTTCAGGATCACGCCGTGGCCGCGCTCGGCCATTTCAGCGCCAAACACGCGCGCGCACAGAAAGGCGCCCGTCAGGCCAATGCGCAACTGCCGGTCCCAGTCTTCCAGGGGAAAGTTTTCAAGCCGGCTGAACTCAAGCCCGCCTGCATCCGGCGTGACCTTGGGGTCGACAGCCGCATTGTTGATCAGCACGTCAATCCTGCCGACCGAGTTCAGAACGGAACGGATGGAGGCCTCGTCCGACACGTCCATCCGACGACAGAGGATCTTGTCAGGATACTGAGCGAACAGGGGCGCAGCGATCGACTGAAGGCGAGTGTCGTCAATATCGGTCAGAACGACGCGTGCGCCCAACTCGGCCATGGCTGCGGCGTGTTCTGGTCCGAGCAGACCGGCGGCGCCTGTGATCAAGACGGTCTGGCCGGAAAGGCTGAAGGCCTTCAGGCCTGTCGCGGCTGGTTCAATCATGTGCGTGTCTGCCCGCCGTCGACGACCAGCACAGCGCCTGTGATGAAGGCGGCGCGGTCGCTGAGTAGAAAGGAAACGGCTTCGGCGACCTCCTCCGGGCGGCCAAAGCGGCGCAGTGGGACGTCCCGCTCGAGCATCGCCGCGACCCCGTCGGGATCGCTGGTCTGTTTGCGGTCCCATGTGCCGCCGGCAAACAGGATGTTGCCCGGGGCGACGCCGTTCAGACGGACGCCCTCGCGCGCCAGGGGTCTGGAGAGGTTCACGACCATCGCGTCCAGAGCGGCTTTGGCCGCCGAATAGGCCACAGGCGCGCCCAGCGCCTCACGCCCGCAGATGGAGGAAATGCAGACAATCGACCCGCCGCCGCCTGACGCCATCAAGGCCCGGGCTGCGTCGACGAGATTGACCGCCGTCATCAGGTTGAGATCCAGGACGCGGCGCCACTCACCTGGCGTTTCCTGCCCTGGCGGAACGGATGCGCCCGATCCCGCGCAGGCCGCCAAAAGGTCCAGTCGCCCGAACTGTCGGTGGATGTCTTCGACCAGTCGGTCGCAGTCGGTCTGGCTTTGCAGGTCTGCGACCATGGCGCTCGAAGCCTCGCCAAGGGTCGCTAATGCGGCGTTCAGATCGGCGCGGGTGCGCCCTGTGATGACGACATGCGCCCCCTGCGCCGCCAGTTGACGCGCGATGGCCAGGCCGATCCCGCGACTGCCGCCGCCGATCAGCGCAATCTTTTTGGGGGAGGGCGAGTTCATGCTGTCGCCAGCCATTCCATTGTCATTGCTCGATACTTCGCAGCGGCCAAGGCGTGATTCCCGGCTGGATCGCGCGCGGTTTGCAGGATGAAACGGCCTGTATAGCCATGGGCCTTCAACAGGGCGAACACCGCTTTGAAATCGGCTGCGCCCTCGCCCAAAGGTACTGTCGCGCCGCCGAACAGGCGATCCTTCACGTGTACATTGAGCAACCGAGACGCCAACAGGGGGATCTCCACCTGCGGCGCCCAGCCCAGGCTAGCGCTATTGCCTATATCGAAATTGACGCCGAATAGATCCGTTGGAAAGTCTTTGATGAAGTCGGCCAGGCGCGAGGGTTCGAAGTCAGATTCAAATGCGATGGCGCAACCGCACGCCCTCAGAACCGGCGCCAGCTCCGACATGCCGTCAAGAAGGTCCGCCCGTTCCGCATCAGTCGTCACCGCGCCATTGTCCACCAGAGGCGTGACAATGAGGCGGGCGCCGATCGCGGCGGCGTTTCGAATGACAGCATCAAAGGTGTTGATCAAGGACTGGCGCGCGCGACCGGCCTTCCAGAACGGGGCCTGCATGAAACAGTCGCCTGTCACGGACGACACCGCCACGCCGGTCTGCGCCGACAGGGCGGCGATCTGTTCTCGTCCGGCGGATGTCATCAGTGGGTTCTGCTCAATGCGCGCCTGGTCGAGTGTCCACTCCATCAGAGCGAAGCCGATCTGTTGCGCGGTGGCATATTCGTCCCGCCAAGCTTCCCAGGGAAAACTCTGGATCATGCCATTGATCTGGGGCGAGAGGCGGCCCTGCATAAATCCAATTCGTGCGGCGGCGTCACTCATTACAATCCCCGAGCCGTCCAGCCGCCATCGATCACCAGATCCTGTCCGGTCATATAGGTTGATGCGTCGCTGGCGAGAAAGATTGCGGCGCCCGTCAGATCGTTGACGGTTCCCCAGCGTCCCAGACAGGTGCGGCCCGCCCGTTGCGCGTGCCGTGCGGGGTCGGCATAGCTCGCTGCCGTCATGTCCGTGTGGATGTAGCCCGGAACCAATGCATTGACCCGGATTCCGCTCGTCCCCAGATCAACTGCAAGGGCTCGGGTCAATTGGGCCAGACCGCCTTTGGAGGCCACATAGCCAGGGTTGCCGGGAAAGCCCTGCAAGGCGCCAATGCTGGTGACATTGATGATTGAAGCGCCCGCCTTCATATGGCGGCCGGCGGCGAGCGAAGCGGCATAGGCGGCGCGCAGATTGAGGGCGATTGTGCGGTCGAATAGGTCCAGCCGGGTCTGATCGTCGGACCTGTCTGGCGGCGCCGCCAAACTCACGCCGGCGGCGTTGACCAGAATGTCCAGCCGCCCGAACCGGGCGACGGCGCCTTCGATCACGCTTGCAATATGGGTGGATGCGTCGGCGCTGACATAACTGACCTGTGCGGCGAAGGGGGAACTCGGCGCCGAAGAGCGGGCTGAACCGACGGTCAGCGCCCCGGAACGGGCAAAGGCCTCGGCGATGGCGTGTCCGATTCCACGAGACGCCCCCGTGACGACGGCGACCCTGCCTTTGAGCGAAAACAGCGCTTCGACCTGATCTGAAGGCGCTCCGGTCACCATGAGATGTCGGCCAATGAACTGGAGGTGATCTTGCCGTTTTCGTCGATCAGCGTCTTTGCAGACGGACCGCGAGGCTCTGACCGGGCGACCATCAACTCGATCACCTGCGGACTTGCGTGAGGGGCGAGTGAGGGCAAGAGGGCGTCCAGCGCCACTCGACTGTCGATCCGGTGGTGGTCAAGACCGAAGGCTTTGCAGACTGCGCCATAGTCGGGGATGAAGACGCCGCTCTCATGATCGGCGCCCATGGTGGCGCCGAAATGGCGGACCTGCGAGGCGCGAATGGACAGATATCCGTCATTGTTCAGGATGAAGAGCACGAAACCTGGGGGGGCGTAGTGCGCTACTGTGGCCAGTTCCTGAAGGTTCAGCATCAGTCCGCCATCGCCCTCGATGCAGATCACCTGTCGTTCGACGGCGAAGGCCGCGCCCACCGCTTGAGGAAGACCCAGTCCCATGGCGCCGAGCGATGCGCCGAAGAAACATCTGGAGCCGCTGTGCGGGGCGAAGAACCGGATGAAGGTTTCGATGGCGGCGCCGGATCCGGTGGGGACGAAAACGCGCTCTCCCGCCCAGTTCGAAAGCGATTGTGCAACGCTGTGGACGGTGAACGCGTCCGAGGTCAGGCGAGCGCGCTCCTGCGCCGATTCAGCCTTTCTGAGCGCCCGGCACGATTCAAGCCAGTCAGAACGGTCCGGCGGCGCATCGTGCTTGGCGCGCCAGGCGCCCACGGCCTGGGGCAGGGCCTTGAGATTGGCGCAGGTCAGGCGCACCCTGTCGAGTGCGGCGAACTTGGACAGTTCCGCAGGATCGACATCGACGATCCAACGCGCAGCCTGGGCGCCGAATGCATCGCGCTGGAAGGCTGTTGTGCCCAGATCCAGTCTTGCGCCGAGAAACAGAACCCGGTCCGCAGAATAGAGAATTCGATTGGCCCAGATGGGCGCCAGTCCGCCGGGGGCGCCGAAATTGAGGGGGTGTTCCGCCCCCGCCAGATCCGCTGTCAGCCACGAATTGACGAGCGGAACGCCAGCCTCTTCAGCAAAATCAAGCACGGCCTGCCCAATATTGGCGATGCGGCAGCCATTGCCGACATAGATGAGCGGCTTGCGCCCCGATGACACCCATTCCAGCGCCTCGACCAGTTCCGTGGTCGCAGGGGCGCCTCTGTCGGCGTCAATTCGGGTCTGAACGTCCCGTCGCGCCGCCGCCACACTTTGCGCATCATAGGCAAGGCGGCGGTTCTGGATGTCCAGCGGGATTTCGACAAAAACCGGGCCGGGGCGGCCGGTAAAGGCTTCGGCAAAGGCGTCGATAAGTTGCTGTATCGGCTGAGCGTCGCTGATCTGCTCGAACCGCTTGACTGCAGGGGAGACGAGTTCGCGTGAGCGCACCTCCTGCGCCCCATGGGTGCGCGAGCCGTAGGGGTCAATATCGGTCGTCTTGACCTGTCCCGCCAGCACGATCACGGGGGCGGAGTCGCCATAGGCCGAACAAAGAGAAGTGATCGTATTGGTCACGCCCGGCCCGGCGGTGACGACCGCAAAGCCAGGGGCGGCGAAATCCGCGGCCTTGGCATAGCCTTCTGCGGCTGCAACGCAGGCCTGTTCATGCTGGCAATAGACGGCCTTCAGGTCTGGATGGCTTCCAACCGCGCGGTTGAGGTACATGGCCATGCCGCCGGTCAGGCTGAATGCCGTTCGTGCGCCAAGGGCCACGACAAGGTCCACGGCGAAGCTGGCGATGGTCTGGTCCGCCTCTGGCCGCACAGGCGCAGGCGCGCCGTCGGGCCGCATAACGGAAATCGCCGAACCGAGCCCAGCGCGGGGGTCCAGGGTCGATGTCATAGCTTCTTGTCCGTGAAGGTCATGGCGAGGTCGTAGAGGCCGTTACGTCTGGCGTTCAGGTTGGCGTAGAGTGCGGCCGCCGCCGCTTCGGCATCGTCCAGTCGCCACTGCATCTGGCGAAACTCTTCGCTCAAAGTCCATATGTCCGCGAACTGATCCAATCGGTGCGCGCGACACCTGGCCAGTATCTGTTCCATCGGGAACTTGTTGAGAATATTGATAGGGCGTCCCTTGGAAATAGCGCGGACCATGTATTCCAGCATGTTGTCCACATAGGTGATTTCAGGCGGTGCGAAATCGTTGATGTAGCGCGAACCGTTGATCTGCTCGAACACGTCGGCGGGCAGGTCGAGCACCTTAGCGAATTGCATCAAAATAATCGGAAAACGCACGCCAATGTCTTCATAGGTCAGGCCAGCATAGTCGTGCAGGTCGGCGTTTTCCACGCGATGTCCCAGGTAGTTTGCACTTGAATAGTAGCACGGCGCATATCGGTGTTTGGCGATATAGGCGATGAGATAGTTGTGCAGGGTTTCCGCGCTCAGAAAGGGCGTGGGGTCCAGGGCGCGGGCAACGTCGGTCCGTTCCAGTGAACTGGACAAAAAGGCCACCTGATGGACGCCTACCCCGCAGAACAGATCCAGAAAGTTGGCGAACAGATGGTCGGGGGCGCCATTGACGCGGTGAACGAGCTCTTTCGAGAGGTCTTTGTTCAGAATGCGCTTGTTCATCGTCAGAAAGCTTGGCGCATGGGCGTCGAGCTGGCCGACAATATCGGCGACCCCGCCGGGGAACAGGATATCGTCCGAGCCAAATGTCCAGCTATATCGCCCCCTGACTCGCCACGGCGCCATGAAAAGCTGTCGATAGCCGCCCTCGTTCCGGGCGTTCATATAATAGCTCACCGTGGGGAATCGTCTTGCCAGTTCGCGCACAGCATCGCGCCCGGATTCATCCGAAGCATTGTCCGAAATGACGATTTCCACTCGTGTTTCCAGACCGTCGCGCAGTTGCGTGGCGATTCGCGTCACGGTCTCGACCATTTCAGGGGTGCGATTATAGGTCGGGACGAAGAAGCTGAGCAGGGGGGCGACGTCTCGCGGCTGGATCAGCGTTTCGGCGAGGGCGCAATCAAGTCGGGACATGCTTGGCCTTTGCCAATCCAGGGCTCACGGATGATCTACTTGAACGGATTCGCTCGCCGTCAGCCACAAGCGGTTGGCGGCTATGCATCAGCCGCAGCGACCCTGTGGCGGATCCAACCCGTTTTCTTGTAGCCGAGCCGGTCAAAAGCGTATCCGATCTGCTGTATGGCTGTGTTGATCCGCGCCAGCGGGTCGGGCCAGGTCAGACTGGGAGAGCGAAATGCTGTCGAGACGGCAATTGATCGGCGCATCCATCGGGACGGCCCTGGCCGCGCCTATGGCCTTTGGCGCGGGCCGCGCTTTGGCCGCATCGCAACCGCCGCCCCCGCCCGGGCCGATGACGGCTGGGGTCAAGCCGATCTCGACGGTGGAGCGCAACGGGCGGATCGAACAGCTCCAGCAACGGATGCTGCGCGAGGGCGTCGGCGCACTTCTGGTCGAGTCAGGCTCGAGCCTGGAATATTTCACCGGCGTGAGATGGAGCCGCTCGGAACGCATAACGGCCGCGATCATCCCCGCCAAGGGCGCCGTTGTCGTGGTGACGCCCGCTTTCGAAGCGCCGTCGATCCGCGAGACCCTGAGCGTGGCGGGGGATGTGCGTCCCTGGAACGAGCATGAAAGCGCCATTGCGCTGATCGTGCAGGCTCTGGGCGATCTGGGTGTCAGATCCGGGCGGGTGGCGGTGGAGCAGACCATCCGGTTCTTCATCGTCGATGGCGTCCGCAGCCAGGCGCCGGGCCTGGAACTGGTCTCCGGAGAGCGCCTTGTGCGCGCCTGTCGCCTGATCAAATCGTCAGCAGAGATTCGGTTGATGCAGATCGCCAACGACATCACGCTCGCGGCTCTCAAATCTGTTCATGGCGCGGTTCAGACCGGCATGACGGCTGGAGACATCGCCGGTCTGATGAACAACGCGACGGCGAAGCTGGGCGGCCGGCCCGAATTCGCCCTCGTGTTGCTGAACGAAGCCAGCGCCTTTCCCCACGGCTCCGTCACGCCGCAGAGCGTGCGCGAGGGCGGCGTCATCCTGATGGACTGCGGCTGCACGGTGGAGGGCTATCAGTCCGACATCTCCCGAAGCTGGGTTCATGGCGAGGCCAGCCCCCGCCAGCGCAGGGTCTGGAACACGGTTCGGCAGGGCCAGCAGATCGCGCTGGAGACCGCAAGCCTGGGTCGACCGGTGGGCGAGATCGACGACGCCGTGCGCGCCTATTATGAGCGGGAAGGATGGGGGCCGGGTTATCGGCTGCCGGGTCTGTCCCACCGCACGGGCCACGGCATCGGGCTCGACGGCCATGAGGCGCCCTATCTGGTCCATGGCGACACCACGCCTCTGGCGCCGGGCATGTGCTTCTCCGACGAACCCGGACTCTATATCCCCGGCGAGTTCGGCATTCGTCTGGAAGACTGCTGGCGCATGACCGACACCGGCCCGCAGCCCTTCACGCCTCTGGCGCGGTCGGTTGAGGATCCGATCTGAGGGGGCAGGGCGGAAAAGGGACCCTGAAACGCAAAACGGACCGCAGAGCGGTCCGTTTCAAAACTCTGAAAGTTCAGAGGAATAAATGGCGCGAGAGACGGGACTTGAACCCGCGACCCCCGGCGTGACAGGCCGGTACTCTAACCAACTGAGCTACTCCCGCGCATCTCGCTGAGTGGCTGGGCCGCCCGGCGAGGGGCGCTGAATAGCCCCCCGCAGGATCGCCTGTCAAGCGCCTTGGCGTGATCGTTTCCATAAGCCTATGATTTCGACAGGAGGCGCCCATGGCGGAAACCTTTCATATCGGCTTCATCCTGTTTCCCGCATTGACCCAGCTGGACCTGACCGGTCCGGCTCAGGTCCTGTCGCGGATGAGCGGCGCGAAGTTGCATTTCCTTGCCGCGTCAATGGATGGCGTGCCCAGCGACTGCGGCCTGTCGCTCTTGCCCACGGGAACCTTTGCGGCCGCGCCGCCTTTGAATATGGTTTGCGTCCCCGGCGGCGCGGGCGTCGACACGCTCATTTCCGATCCTGCGAGCCTTGATTACATCCGCAGGGCCGGCGAGGGGGCGGACTATGTGACCTCGGTCTGCACCGGTTCGCTGGTTCTGGGGGCGGCGGGCCTGCTCAAGGGCTATCAGGCGACGTGCCACTGGGCGTGGCGCGATCTTCTGCCCCTGTTTGGCGCCTATCCGGTCGAGGATCGGGTGGTGATCGACCGGAATCGAATCACGGGCGGCGGCGTCACCGCCGGCATCGACTTTGCTTTCGCCGTGATCGAGCGCCTGAGAGGGCGGGACGAGGCGGAAATGATCCGGCTGGCTCTGGAATATGATCCTCAACCCATTGGCATGGGCGGAACGCCATCGACCGCGCGTTCGGACATTCTGCAGGGTTTGCGGCGTAGATATGACGCGATCGGCGTGCCTGCGCGGCGTGAAGCGCTGGTCAGGATTGCGACGATCTTGAATGTGACCGCGACTTGAGTCGCTTTTTCCTGCGAACGCCCTTTAAAGGAGGGGGCGGCTTGGGCTACAAGCCGCCACGAGTCCGCATATGAGGGCGTGATGAACGCGTTTCTGCTGCAATACCTTCCGATCCTGGTTTTTCTGGCTGTCGCCCTTGTGCTTGGCCTGGCGTTTCTCGTCGGGGCCTGGCTACTGGCGCCCAAACGCCCGGACCCGGAGAAGATCTCCGCCTATGAGTGCGGCTTCAATGCGTTCGACGATGCGCGGATGAAGTTCGATGTCCGCTTTTACCTGGTCGCCATCCTGTTCATCATTTTTGATCTGGAAGTGGCCTTTCTGTTCCCCTGGGCGGTCAGCCTGATGCATCAGCCGCACGGCGCCGCCGTGGCGGGCTTTGTGTCGATGATGGCGTTCCTGATCGATCTGGCCCTGGGCTATGTCTATGTGTGGAAGAAGGGGGCCCTGGAATGGGAGTGAGCGCGGACTCAAACAGCGGTCTCATCGTTCCGGCCGGATCAGCGGCGCGCTCCGGCGTGCAGGGCTATGATCCCAAGCTCCACGATCCCTATTTCGACAAGCTGAACGGCGTTCTGGCCGATCGCGGCTATGTGGTTGCGGCGCTGGAGGACGTGGTCAACTGGGCGCGCACCGGCTCGCTCATGTGGATGACCTTCGGCCTGGCCTGTTGCGCGGTCGAGATGATGCAGGCCTCCATGCCGCGTTACGATGTGGAGCGGTTCGGTTTCGCCCCGCGCGCCAGCCCGCGTCAGTCTGATGTGATGATCGTGGCCGGCACCCTGACCAACAAGATGGCGCCCGCTCTGCGCAAGGTTTATGACCAGATGCCGGAGCCGCGCTACGTCATCTCCATGGGCAGCTGCGCCAATGGCGGCGGCTATTACCACTATTCCTATTCCGTGGTGCGCGGCTGTGACCGCATCGTGCCAGTGGACGTCTATGTTCCGGGCTGCCCGCCCACGGCTGAAGCTCTGGTCTACGGCATTCTTCAACTACAGAAGAAGATCCGTCGCACCGGCACAGTCGAGCGCTGAGGGAAGGGGAGATCATGTCCGCCATCCAGACCACCGTCGCCGAATCGCTTGAGACCCTGGGCGCCAGCATCCTTGAGCGCTCGGGCGGCCGGGCCACCGGCTATGTGGTGGCGCATGAAGAGCTGAATGTCGCCACCACCATTGATCACCGTGTCGAGCTGTTGCGTATCCTGCGCGATGACGAGGCGTTCCGCTTCAACCAGCTGATCGACATCTGCGGCGTGGACTATCCCGAGCGCGAACAGCGCTTTGACGTGGTCTATCACCTGATTTCCTATGTCAAGAATGTGCGCCTGCGCCTGAAGGTCCAGACCGACGAGGATACGCCGGTTCCATCCGTGACGGAGGTCTATCCCAGCGCCAACTGGTTCGAGCGCGAGACCTTCGACATGTATGGCGTGTTCTTCTCCGGCCATCCGGACCTGCGCCGCATCCTGACGGACTACGGCTTCCACGGCTATCCGCTGCGCAAGGACTTCCCCATGACGGGCTATGTCGAAGTGCGGTGGGATGAAGAACTGAAGCGCGTGATTTATGAACCGGTCAAGCTGGTCCAGGAATACCGCGCATTTGATTTCACCTCGCCCTGGGAAGGGGCGAACTATGTGCTGCCTGGCGACGAGAAAGCCGGCGCCGGAAAGTAATGGATTGGAGCTCAGCCATGGCGGATGACGGCAATCCCGGCGCAGTCGCCCTGAACACTGCGTCAGACGCGACGACCCCCGAAGTGGGCGTGCGCAAGTTCAACATCAATTTCGGGCCCCAGCACCCGGCGGCCCACGGCGTTTTGCGTCTGGTGCTGGAACTGGACGGCGAGATTGTGGAGCGGGTCGACCCGCACATCGGACTGTTGCACCGCGGCACGGAAAAGCTGATGGAGGCGCGCACCTACCTCCAGAATACGCCCTATTTCGACCGCCTCGACTATGTGGCGCCGATGAACCAGGAGCACGCCTTCGTGCTGGCCGTGGAAAAGCTGGCGGGGATTGATGTTCCCTACCGCGCCAAGGTCATCCGGGTGCTGTTTGATGAAATCGGCCGTATCCTGTCGCACCTGCTGAACGTGACGACCCAGGCCATGGACGTGGGCGCGCTGACCCCGCCGCTGTGGGGCTTTGAAGAGCGCGAAAAGCTCATGATCTTTTATGAGCGGGCGTCCGGCGCGCGTCTGCACGCCAATTATTATCGTCCCGGCGGCGTGCATCAGGACCTGACCCAGGATCTGGTGAATGATATCCGCACCTGGTGCCGGGAGTTCCCGCGCGCTCTGGACGATATCGACGCCCTGATCACCCCGAACCGCATCTTCAAGCAGCGCAATGTCGACATCGGCGTCGTGACCAAGGAAGAGGCCTATGCCTGGGGCTTTTCCGGGGTGATGCTGCGCGGCTCGGGCATCGCCTGGGACCTGCGCAAGTCGCAGCCCTATGAGATCTATGCCGACCTCGATTTCGACATACCGCTGGGCAAGAACGGCGACTGCTATGATCGCTATCTGGTCCGCATGGAAGAGATGCGCCAGTCTGTGAAGATCATGGTGCAATGCCTTGATCTGCTGGACAAGAATCCCGGCCCTGTGCTGCTGGAGAACTCCAAGTTCGCCCCGCCGCGCCGGGGTGAGATGAAGCGGTCGATGGAAGCGCTGATCCACCATTTCAAGCTCTATACAGAGGGCTTCCACGTCCCGGCCGGCGAGGTCTATGCCTGCGTCGAGGCGCCCAAGGGCGAGTTTGGGGTGTTCGTGGTCAGCGATGGCTCCAACAAGCCCTATCGCTGCAAGATCCGCGCGCCGGGCTATCCGCACCTTCAGGCCATGGACTGGATGACCCGCGGTCACCAGGTCGCCGACGTCGCCGCTGTTCTGGGATCGCTCGACATTGTGTTCGGGGAGATCGACCGGTGACGGAAGTCATCTCGTTCCTCGCCACAGTGGGCCTCTTCACCATGGCATTTGGCGTGATGGCCGGGCGCGCCTGGGTGGGGCCGAATGACTGGGCAAGGCACTGTCGCGGTTGGCGGGGCTATTTTGTCGACAGCGCCGTGATCATGACGCCCGCTGCGACGTTGGTTTTCTTTGCGCCGATTGCATGGCTCAGCTTGAGCGCGCGTTTTGGTCTGGAGTGGATCGGCGTCATCCTGTTCGCGGTCATGGTCCCGATGTTGGGATATGTTGTCTCCGAACCCTACAGGGCGGCGGGATCGCGACTTGATCAGTGCAGGTCCGCATCTGTCGAAAGCGCCGCCGCATGAACCCCGTGCTCACCGCCCTCGGCCTGACTTTGATCTCGGTCACGGTGCTGATCGCCGTGACGGCGGTGCGCTGGTGGTTGTCGAAGTCGCACTGGGAGCATCACCCGGCGGGGCGTGACGGCCATTTCAAGGACGCCGTGCTGATTACCGCGACCTTCGCGCCCATGATCATCGCCGCGCTCATCTTCCGCATCGTCATCCTGTCCAATCCGCATGCGCCGCCTTCGCCCTTTGTTCTGGGCGGGCTTGGCGTGGCCTTTGTGCTGCGCGTGGCCCTGCGCCGCATCCCGCCCTTTGCGCCCGCCAGCCAGAGACTGACCGACAGTCGCCTGGCCGCGCAGGCCGCCCAGAAAGCGGCCAAGCAAGCCATCGACAAGAAAGCCGTCTGACATGTCTTCACGTCGCCTCAGCCCCCATCAGCCTGAAAGCTTCAGCTTCTCGCCAGAGACGCTGGAAAAGGCGAACTGGTGGATGACCAAGTATCCGGAAGCTCGCAAGCAGTCGGCGGTGATCCCTATTCTGTGGCTGGTCCAGAAACAGGAGGGCTGGGTGTCCGAGCCCGCCATCCGCGCCATCGCTGACCTTCTGGGCATGCCCAAGATCCGCGTTCTCGAAGTCGCGACCTTCTACACCATGTTCATGCTGGAGCCGGTGGGCAAGACCGCTCTGATTCAGGTGTGCGGCACGACGCCCTGCATGCTGCGCGGCTCGCTGGAACTGATGGAGGTCTGCAAGGCCGAGATCGGCGCCAAGGACCAGGTCTCCGCGGACGGTCATTTCACCTGGCAGGAAATGGAATGCCTGGGCGCCTGCGCCAATGCGCCCATGGCCCAGATCAATGACTATTATTACGAGGATCTGACGCCGGAGAGCCTGAAAGGGATCATTGAGGCGTTCCGCCGCGGTGAAACGCCAAAGCCGGGCTCCTATGCCGGTCGCCATTCGTCAGAACCTGCGGATGGGGCGCTGACCCTGACGGATCCCAGCCTTTTTGACGGATCGCGCGCCAAGCCGATCACGGCTCTGCCAAACGCCAAGGCGCCCGCCTAGGTGTCCGGCGCCGTGAACACGACCGCTGACGACATGGCCGCAGATGAGATGGCCGCGCTGGCGGCTCTGAAGAAGCGGTTTGTGGTGATGGTGGCCGCAGACATGGCGTGCGTGATCGCGGCGGCGGTCTCAATGGTCTTGTATTTCTCCGTCCATCTGGGGTGGGGGCTGGTGGGGTTTGTCCTGTCCCTGCTGGCGGGTTTTGCGGTTCAGGTCTGGTTCGTCAGCGCCCTGCGCGGCGCAAAACGCGCCTAGGTCGCGAACGGTCTATTGAAGTCGACGAAGTCGGCGTTTCGAGGTTGGTTTCCGGGGGGCGTCGCGCTATGTCGCAACCTTGGAAGCGGGGCCATCGAGATCGGGCTTCGGTAATTCGGGTCTCAGCTTGCGCCGTTGGTCGGCCAACCGGTCAATGTCGTTTCGGAGTTCACTCATGGTAGGCATCCTCGCAGACAAGGATCGCATCTTCACCAACCTCTATGGCTTTCATGACTGGGGTCTTGAAGGGGCGAAATCGCGCGGCTGCTGGAACGCCACGCGCGAGATTCTGCAACAGGGCCGCGACTGGATCATCGACAATGTCAAGGCGTCCGGCCTGCGCGGTCGCGGCGGCGCGGGCTTCTCCACCGGCCTGAAATGGTCCTTCATGCCCAAGGAAGTGGGCGCGCGTCCTCACTATCTGGTGGTCAATGCGGACGAGTCGGAGCCGGGCACCTGCAAGGACCGCGAAATCCTGCGTCACGACCCGCATCTGCTGATCGAAGGTTGCCTGATCGCCTCCTTCGCCATGCAGGCCCACGCGGCCTACATCTATCTGCGCGGCGAATATGTGCGCGAGCGCGAGGTGATGGAAGAGGCGGTCCGCCAAGCCTATGAGGCCAAGCTGATCGGTAAGGACAATGTTCACGGCTGGGATTTCGACCTCTATATCCACCACGGCGCGGGCGCCTATATCTGCGGCGAGGAAACCGCGCTTCTGGAGAGCCTGGAAGGCAAGAAGGGCCAGCCCCGGCTGAAGCCGCCCTTCCCGGCGGGCGCGGGCCTTTATGGTTGCCCGACCACGGTGAACAATGTCGAATCGATCGCCGTGACCGGCACGATCCTGCGTCGCGGCGCGGCCTGGTTTGCCGGCATTGGCCGGGCCAACAACACCGGCACCAAGCTGATGTGCATTTCGGGCCATGTGAACAAGCCCTGCAATGTGGAAGAGGCCATGTCCATTCCGCTGAAACAGCTGCTGGAAGAGCATTGCGGCGGCGTTCGCGGCGGCTGGGGCAATCTGAAGGCCGTGATCCCCGGCGGATCGTCCGTCCCGATGATCCCGGCGGAACAGTGCGAAACCGCCCTGATGGATTTCGACTCGCTGCGTGAGCTGCGCTCAGGTCTGGGCACGGCGGCGGTGATCGTGATGGACAAGTCGACCGATCTGGTGCGCGCCATCGCCCGTCTGGCCTATTTCTACAAGCATGAGAGCTGCGGCCAGTGCACGCCGTGCCGCGAAGGCACCGGCTGGATGTGGCGCGTCATGGAACGCATGGTGCGCGGCGACGCCGAGATGAAGGAAATCGACCTTCTGCTCGACGTGGCGTCTCAGGTTGAAGGTCATACCATCTGCGCCCTGGGCGATGCGGCGGCCTGGCCGATTCAGGGTCTGTTCCGTCACTTCCGCCCGGAAGTGGAGGCGCGGATCACCAGTTATCGGGCGGGTAAACCGCACGTACAGGGTCACGCCATCGCCGCTGAATAGGGGCTGACGGCTAAGAATAGGCCATTACCGGTTGATCCTTTGGTTGACTTGGTTCTGGCCCCTTGAAACACGGGGCAAAGTGGGCCACCACGGCGCCCGGCGCCTATGCGCAGTAGACTAGGATTGCGACGACATGCCCAAGGCCAAGGTCAATGGCAAAGAGGTCGAGTTCGAGCCCGGCATGACGGTGCTCCAGGTGGCGGAACTGGCCGGGGAAGAGATCCCGCGCTTCTGCTATCATGAGCGCCTGTCCATCGCCGGCAATTGCCGCATGTGCCTGGTCGAAGTGAAACCCGGCCCGCCCAAGCCGCAAGCTTCATGCGCTCTGCCCGCCGCTGACAATCAGGAAATCTTCACCGCCTCGCCCATGGTCAAGAAGGCCCGAGAAGGCGTGATGGAGTTCCTGCTGGCCAACCACCCGCTTGACTGCCCGATCTGCGATCAGGGCGGCGAGTGCGACCTTCAGGACGAGACGGTGGGCTATGGCCGCGCCGGGTCGCGCTTTACCGAAAACAAGCGCGCCGTCGAAGAAAAGTTCATGGGGCCGTTGATCAAGACGGTCATGACGCGCTGCATCCAGTGCACGCGCTGCGTCCGCTTTGCCACGGAAGTGGCGGGCGTGTCGGAACTGGGCCTGCTGAACCGTGGTGAAGACGCCCAGATCAGCACCTATCTGGCCGCCGCCGTGACGTCTGAACTGTCCGGCAACCTGGTCGATCTCTGCCCGGTCGGCGCGCTCACCTCCAAGCCCTACGCCTTCAGCGCCCGTCCCTGGGAACTGACCAAGACCGAAACCGTGGACGTGATGGACGCGCTCGGCTCCGCCATTCGCGTGGATGCGCGCGGGCCCGCCGTGCTGCGGGTCTTGCCGCGCGTGAATGACGACGTGAATGAAGAGTGGATCTCCGACAAGACGCGCCACGCCGTGGACGGCCTGTCGCGCCAACGTCTGGACCGCCCCTATGTGCGGATCGATGGCAAGCTGAAGCCCGCCTCCTGGGGGCAGGCCTTCGCCGCCATTGCTGCAATGGTCAAGGCGAGCAAACCAGAACGCATGGGCCTGATCGCGGGCGACCTTCAGGATGCAGAGTCCATGAAGGCCGCGCTGGACCTGTTCCGTTCGCTGGGGGTAGCCAATATTGACTGCCGGCAGGACGGATCCGTCCTGGGACATGGTCCGCGCGAAAGCTGGCTCTTCAATTCCACGATTGCTGGAATAGACGAGGCTGACGCCATTATGATCATCGGCGCCAATCCGAAGCTGGAAGCGCCGGTTCTCAACGCCCGCATCCGCAAGCGCTGGCTGACCGGCAAGCTGCTGGTGGGCGTTGTCGGAGAGCAGGCCGATCTGGGCTACAAGTACAATTATCTGGGCGCGGGTCCGGAGGCGCTGAAGGCATTCGCCAACCACGGCCCGATCTCCAAGGAACGGCCCATGCTGCTGGTGGGGCAGGGGGCTCTCAACCGTCCTGACTCTGACGCCGTGCTGCACCTGATCGCGCAAGCCGCCAAGTCGATGGGCGTGGTCAAGGAAGGCTGGAACGGTCTCAGCGTCCTGCACACCGCCGCGTCGCGCGTCGGTGGTCTGGACATGGGCTTCGTGCCGGGCGAGGGCGGCAAGACGGTGGCCGGCATGCTGGCGGCGTCCGAGGCGGGCGAGATGGACCTGATCTATCTGTTGGGCGCGGACGAGATCGATACGGCCAAGCTCGCCAGGACGTTTGTCGTCTATCAGGGCAGCCATGGCGATGCGGGCGCTCAGGCCGCTGACGTGGTTCTGCCCGGCGCGGCCTATACCGAAAAGCCGGGCCTCTATGTGAATACAGAAGGCCGCGTGCAGCTGGCCGACCGGGTGGTCTTCCCCAAGGGCGAGGCCAAGGAAGACTGGTCCATCCTGCGCGCCCTGTCCGACGATCTGGGCCAGCGTCTGCCCTATGACAGCCTGGAAGCCCTTCGCCGGGCCTTGCTGAACGACCATCCTACCTTCGGCCATATTGACCACGCGCCGGGCCATGCCTCGGCGGCGACCTTTGATGTGGGCGCGCTGGGCCGTGACGGCGTGCTGGCGGATGCGCCTTTTGCTAGTCCGATCAATGACTTCTATCTGACCAACCCGATTGCGCGCGCCAGCGTGACCATGGCCGAATGCTCCCGCAGCGTCAAAGCTGCGCGCGGGCTGTTGGCGGCGGAGTAGACCTATGGATTTCTGGACCACGCCCGTCGGCTGGACATTGCTCACCCTGGGCCAGATCCTTCTGGTCACGGTGGTGCTGTTGCTGTCGGTGGCCTTTCAGATCTATGGGGATCGGAAGATTTTCGCGGGCGTGCAGATGCGCAAGGGCCCGAACGTGGTCGGCCCCTTTGGTCTGCTTCAGTCCTTTGCCGACCTTGGCAAGTTCCTGGTGAAGGAACTGATCATTCCTGCTGGCGCCGACCGCGCGGTCTTCTTGCTGGCGCCGCTGATCAGCGTGGTTCTCGCCTTGGGGTCGTGGGCGGTCATGCCTTTTGCGCCGGGCTGGGTCGTGGCCAATATCAATGTGGGCGTGCTGTATCTCTTCGCGTTTTCGTCCATGGGGGTCTACGGGATCATCATGGGCGGCTGGGCGTCCAATTCGAAATACGCCTTTCTGGGGTCGCTCCGTTCGGCTGCGCAGATGGTCAGCTATGAGGTGTCCATCGGGCTGATCGTCATTACAGCCATTCTTCTGTCGGGCAGTATGAGCCTGCAACAGATCGTCGTTTCTCAGGGCGGCGGCTTCTGGAACTGGAACATGTTCGGCGGCGGGCTGAAGAACCTGCCTTTGATGGTCGTGATGATCCCGATGACGGTGATCTTCTTCATCTCAGGCCTGGCGGAGACCAACCGTCCGCCCTTCGATCTGCCCGAAGCGGAATCGGAACTCGTTGCGGGCTATGCGGTTGAGTATGGTTCGACGCCCTATCTGCTGTTCTATCTGTCGGAAATGTCGAACATTCTGTTGATGTCGATGTTGCTGGCGGTCCTGTTCCTGGGCGGTTGGCAGGCGCCGTTTCCCACGCCGTTCACGGCCAGCTGGCCGCCAACCCTTGTGAGCCTGTTCGCCTTTTTCTGGCTCTTTATCAAAACCGTGGCCGTGTTCTTCGCGAACGCCATGGTCCGCTCGGTGGTTCCGCGGTATCGCTATGACCAACTGATGCGTCTGGGCTGGAAGATATTCTTGCCGACCTCGCTCGTCGCCGTCGCCGCCGTCGCTGGCTGGCGCGTGTTCACCAGCGTCTGAGGAGAAAGAACGACATGTCCTTCTTTTCCCGCATCGGGCAGGCCGCCAAAGGGGCTCTGCTTCTGGATTTCATAGGCGCTTTCGGGATGGGCCTGCGGTATATGGCCGCGCCGAAGAAGACGATCATGTATCCCTTCGAAAAGGGGCCTTTGAGCCCGCGTTTCCGGGGAGAGCACGCGCTGCGCCGCTACGCCAGCGGGGAGGAGCGCTGCATCGCCTGCAAACTGTGCGAGGCGATCTGCCCCGCTCAGGCGATCACCATCGAGGCCGAACCGCGCGCCGACGGCAGCCGCCGCACCACGCGCTATGATATCGATATGACCAAGTGCATCTATTGCGGTCTGTGCCAGGAGGCCTGTCCGGTGGATGCGATTGTCGAGGGGCCGAATTTCGAGTTCGCTGTCGAGACCCGCGAAGAGCTGTTCTATGACAAGGACCGCCTTCTGGCGAACGGGGATCGCTGGGAGCGCGAAATCGCAAAGAATCTGGAACTGGATGCGGCCTATCGCTAATGGCGGGGCCGGATCTGGACGGGGCAATCGGGGGCGCGGCGCAGATGTTGCGATCCCGGAAGAAAGTTTGAAAGTGCAATGGATCTGACTGCGATCGCCTTTCACCTACTCGCCGCCATTCTGCTGGGCGCAGCCCTGCTGGTGGTGACGGTCCGGAACCCGGTTCACTCCGTGCTGTTCCTGATCCTGAGCTTCTTTACCGGGGCCGGGCTGTTCGTGTTGCTGGGGGCGGAGTTCCTGGCGATGCTGCTGGTGGTCGTCTATGTGGGCGCCGTGGCGGTTCTGTTCCTGTTCGTCGTCATGATGCTGGATGTGGACTTCGTATCGCTCAGGTTTGGCTTTGCGCGTTACCTGCCGATTGGGTTGGTCGTATCGGGGCTGTTGCTGATCGAGATGATCCTCATCTCTGGCGCGGTTGCGGCGCGCGGCGCCGTCTCTGTCGTCAAGAACAGTCTGGTGTCGGGCGTGAGCAACACCGAACAGATCGGTCGGGTGCTCTATACTGACTACATCTACTTCTTTCAGTCGGCGGGTCTGGTTTTGCTGGTCGCCATGATCGGCGCCATCGTCTTGACCCTTCGGCACAAGCCCGGTGTGAAGCGTCAGAATATCGCCGACCAGACGGCGCGCGATCGCAAGTCCGGTCTGAGGGTGGTCAAGGTCAATATTGGTGAAGGGGTCTCGGAATGAGCGTGGGGCTTCCGTCCTATCTGGCCGTTGCGGCTGCTCTGTTCACCATCGGTGTCTTTGGCATCTTTGTGAACCGCCGCAACATCATCATCGTTCTGATGTCGATCGAACTGATCCTTCTGGCGGTGAACATCAATTTCGTGGCCTTTTCGGTCTTCTTGCATGACGTGGTGGGGCAGATCTTCGCCATGTTCGTGCTGACCGTGGCGGCCGCCGAGGCGGCGGTGGGTCTGGCGATCCTTGTCACCTTCTTCCGCAACCGCGGCGACATCGCGGTTGACCATGCCAATATGATGAAGGGCTGAGCGTGAGCGTCGAGCCTACACTTCTGATCACCGTCTTTGGACCTCTGGTCGGCGCCATGCTGGCTGGACTGTTTGGTCGTCGTCTGGGCGACCGCCTGTCCATGGGCATCACCACGGGCCTGTTGTTCCTGAGCTGCGCGCTCGCCTGGAGCACTTTCTGCACCTTCTGGGGCGGCCATGGGCATCCCCAGACCTTCGAGGTGCTGCCCTTCATCAATATCGGCGACTTCAAGTCCGCCTGGTCGGTCCGACTGGACACCCTGTCGGCGGTGATGTTGATCGTGGTGACGACGGTGTCGGCGCTGGTTCATCTCTATAGCTGGGGCTATATGGCGGACGATCCGTCAAAGCCGCGCTTCTTCGCCTATCTGTCCCTGTTCACCTTCGCCATGTTGATGCTGGTGACGGCGGCGGACTTCATGCAGCTCTTCTTCGGATGGGAAGGCGTGGGCCTGGCCAGCTATCTCCTGATCGGCTTCTGGTTCAAGAAGGACACCGCCTCCGCCGCCGCCATCAAGGCCTTCGTCGTGAATCGGGTGGGCGATTTCGGCTTCGCGCTCGGCATCATGACCATCTACTGGATGTTCCACACCATCCGCTTCAGCGAACTTTTCCCGCTGATCGCGTCCAGGGCGGGGACCAACTGGACCTTCCTGGGCCAGAGCTGGAGTGCGCTCGATCTGGCGGGTTTCCTGTTGTTTATCGGCGCCATGGGCAAGTCGGCCCAGTTCTTCCTTCACACCTGGCTGCCGGACGCCATGGAAGGCCCGACCCCAGTTTCAGCCTTGATCCACGCCGCGACCATGGTGACGGCGGGGGTCTATATGGTCTGTCTTCTGTCGCCGCTATATGAGCATGCGCCCGTGGCGCGTGCGATCATTACGGTGATCGGCGCGGTGACCGCCCTGTTCGCGGCCACGGTCGGTCTGGCGCAAAACGACATCAAGAGGGTCATCGCCTATTCGACCTGTTCGCAGCTGGGCTACATGTTCTTTGCCGCCGGCGTCGGCGCCTATCAGGCGGCCATGTTCCACCTGTTCACCCACGCCTTCTTCAAGGCGCTGCTGTTCCTGGGCGCCGGTTCGGTGATCCACGGCATGCACCACGAGCAGGACATGCGAAAGATGGGCGCCATCTGGAAGGCTCTGCCGATCACCTATGCGGTCATGATGATCGGGACCATCGCCATTACCGGTCTGGGCATTCCCGGTGTGGAATGGGGTTTTGCCGGCTTCTTTTCCAAGGACACCATCCTGGGCGCGGCCTATGCCGCCGGCGCCGATCACGCCCCGTTCGGGTATTTCGCCTTCTGCATCGGCATTTTCGCCGCCGGTCTGACGGCCTATTATTCATGGCGTCTGATCTTCATGACCTTCAATGGAACGGCCAAATGGGGCGAGGCGGCGCATCATGACAATCATGCTGTCCATGCCCATGGGGATGATCACGTTCACGATGACCATGCTCACGACGATCACGGCCATCACGGCGCCCATACGCCGCATGAGAGCCCGATCGTGATGCTGATCCCTCTGTTTGTCCTGTCGCTCGGCGCCATCGCGGCGGGCTTCGTCTTTGCCCCCGCCTTTGTCGGCGCACATCGCGAAGCCTTCTGGCAGGGCGCGATCTTTGTGGGTCAGCATAACGAGGTGCTGGAGAAGATTGAAAGCCTGCCCAGGTGGGTCAGCCTGGCGCCGCTGGTCATGTCGGTCGCAGGCTCCTTGATCGCCATCTATTTCTACCTGCTCCACGAGGGGCTGGCGAAGCGGATCGCAGACCGCAAAGGGCCGCTATGGACGTTCCTCTACAACAAGTGGTTCTTTGACGAGTTGTACAACGCCACCTTCGTCAAGGGCTCCAAGGCTCTGGGCGATCTCTTCTGGAAGGTCGGCGATCAGAAGATCATTGACGGGCTGGGACCGAACGGTATCGCTTGGCTCGCCAGCTTCGCAGGGCGTCAGCTCGGCAAGGCCCAGACCGGCTATGTCTATCACTATGCGTTCGTGATGCTGCTGGGCGTGGCCGGACTTCTGTCCTACGCGCTCTGGGCCTGGGCTCACTGAGGGGGATGCAGATGAGCCATATCCTGACGCTAACCACCTTCGCCCCTCTGGTTGGGGCGCTCGCCATCCTGATCCTGCGCGCCGTCGCTGGCAAAAGCGGGGAGCAGGCCGCAGGCCGCAGCGCCCTGTGGATCGCACTGGGAACCACTGTGGCGACCTTCGCCCTGTCGGTGATCATGCTGGCCCAGTTCGACGCCAAATCGGCAGGGTTCCAGTTCGTGGAGGACGCCAGGTGGTTCTCCATGATCCATTACGCCATGGGCGTGGACGGCATTTCGGTGCTGTTCGTGGTTCTGACGACCTTCCTGATGCCGATCTGCATCCTGGCCAGCTGGTCTTCGATCCGTCAGCGGCTGGTGGAGTATCTGATCGCGTTTCTGGTGCTCGAAACGCTGATGATCGGCGTCTTCACCGCAATGGACATCGTGCTGTTCTATGCCTTCTTCGAGTTCGGCCTGATCCCGATGTTCCTGATCATCGGGGTGTGGGGCGGGAAGAACCGGGTCTATGCGGCCTACAAATTCTTCCTCTACACGCTTCTGGGCTCTGTCCTGATGCTGGCGGCGATCCTGTCCATGGCCACCATCGCGGGGACGACCTCGATCCCGGCCCTGATGCAGTATCATTTCGCACCGCACCTGCAGATTCTGTTCTGGCTGGCCTTCTTCGCCTCCTTTGCGGTGAAGATGCCGATGTGGCCGGTTCATACCTGGTTGCCCGACGCTCACGTCGAGGCGCCCACGGCCGGTTCAGTAATCCTGGCGGGCGTGCTGCTGAAGATGGGCGGATATGGGTTCCTGCGCTTTTCGCTGCCCATGTTCCCCTATGCCTCGACCTATTTCACGCCCCTGGTCTTCGCCCTGTCGGCGATTGCGATCGTCTACACCTCTCTGGTCGCCTTCCGTCAGACGGACATGAAGAAGCTGATCGCCTATTCGTCCGTCGCCCATATGGGCTTTGTGACCATGGGCGTCTTCTCCGGCAATCTGGAGGGGATTCAGGGCGCGGTGTTCCAGATGTTGAGCCATGGCGTCATTTCAGGCGCGCTCTTCCTCTGTGTCGGGGTGGTCTATGACCGGATGCACACCCGCGAGATCGCCTTCTATGGCGGTCTGGCGGATCGCATGCCCTGGTATGCGGCGACCTTCCTCCTGTTCACCATGGGCAATGTGGGGCTGCCGGGCATCAGCGGCTTTGTCGGTGAAATCATGACCATGACCGGGGTCTATGGTTCGACCAGCGCCGCCGGAACGTGGACGGCGCTGGTGTCCGCCTCGGGCGTGATCCTGTCGGCCATGTACGCCCTGACCCTCTATCGCCGCGTCATGTACGGCGCCATCACCAATCCAAAGCTGATGACCATCACTGATCTTGATGTTCGGGAAGTGGTCATCTTCACCCCCCTGATCATCGGCGCCCTGGCGCTGGGGATCTATCCGCACATGGCGCTCAGCTTTACCGAAGCGTCGGTCGCCAATCTGGTGTCGGTCTGGCGCGCCGGCGTCGGCGGCTGAGGGAGAGAGACATTATGGGTTTCGATAGCGCGCACCTGATCGCGCTCCCTGAGCTGGTTCTGGCCCTGGGAGCGATCCTGCTCCTGGTGGTTGGAGCATTCCTTGGCAAGCGCAGCATGGCTGTGGTGTCCGGCGGCTCTGTGATCGTCCTGCTGTTCGCCGCCATTGCGGCAGGGCTTGGCGCCAAGGGCGTGGCGTTCAACGGCGCCTTTATCGCTGACGACGCGTCCGTCTTCTCCAAGGTCGCCATCTATATTGCGAGCGCGGTCGCCATCTTCCTGGGCGAGCGTTGGCTGACCCGCATTGGCAACGCCAAGTTCGAATATCCGGTGCTGGTGGTTCTGGCTGCGCTGGGCATGGGCATGATGGTGTCAGCGGGCGACCTCATCTCCCTTTATATCGGAATAGAGCTTCAGTCCCTGGCTCTCTATGTCCTGTGCGCCTTCCAGCGGGATGACGCCAAGGCGTCGGAATCAGCGCTGAAGTATTTCGTGCTGGGCGCCCTGTCGTCGGGGCTGTTGCTGTACGGCAGTTCGCTGATCTACGGTTTTGCCGGTTCGACCCATTTCGCAGACATCGCCGCGGCCGCCAGCCATGGCAGTGTCTCGGCGGGCGTGATCTTTGGTCTGGTGTTCCTGATCTGTGGTCTGGCGTTCAAGGTGTCCGCCGCGCCATTCCACATGTGGACGCCTGATGTCTATGAAGGCGCGCCGACGCCCGTCGCCGCCTTCCTGGCGGCGGCCCCGAAACTTGCCGCCATGGTTCTGTTTGCGCGGGTTCTGGCGCAGGGCTTCGCCCACGCCATCCCCGAGTGGAGCCAGGTGGTGACAGCGGTCGCGCTGATCTCCGTCACGGTCGGCGCTCTGGGCGGTCTGGTGCAGAAGAACATCAAGCGTCTGCTGGCCTATTCCTCGATCGCCAATATAGGCTATGCACTTCTGGGTCTGGCCAGCGGATCGCAGCAGGGCATGCAGGCCATGTTGATGTTCATGGTGCTGTACATGATCGATGTGACCGGCTTCTTCGCCTGCCTCTTGGCCCTGTACCGCAAGGGGGAGCCGATGGAGACCCTTCCGTCTCTGGCCGGATTGGTGCGGGTGCGTCCGGGCATCGCCATTGCTCTGACCATCCTGTCCCTGTCCGTTCTGGGCCTGCCGCCCCTGTCCGGGTTCTGGGCCAAATTCTATGTGTTCCGCGCTGCCGTTTCCACGCCGGGCATGGGATGGCAGGCGGTCTACGGACTGGTCTTCAGCGTCGCGGCGGCTTTCTATTATCTGCGCATGATCAAGACCATGTGGTTTGATGAGCCGATTGGCGAGACCGATGTCCCGCCCGCGGATGCGCGGATCGTGGCCCTGGGCGCCGCAGCCTTCGCCTTCCCGCTGGTGATGATCGGCCTGGCCTTCCTCGATCCGTTGACGGCTGCAGCCGCCAAGGCTTTTGGACTGGCGTGAGTGTGACCGCGTCGCCGGCCCGGGCCGAGTTCACGGGCCCGCCGGTTCCGATCCTGATGCTGGAAACGGTCGATTCGACCAATGCGGAAGCGCGCCGCAGGGCCGAATCCGGCGAAGCGGGTCCCCTATGGATCTCGGCCTTGA
>CAIOJR010000040.1 GCA_903858685.1 uncultured Caulobacterales bacterium
ATTTGTTCAATTGAAATGACTGTTCCTGCCCATAGTCTCCTGTCCGTTCAGGGCTGTTCGACGTGATCTCGCCGATTCCCGGTGTGAACCCGCCGTGACCGCACCCGTATAATAAGGGGCGCACTCGATGGTTATGAAATCAGGCAAGCATGGATCTGCGACGTGTCAGACGGCCGCCCTGCGGGCGGCACTTCTGGTCAGCGCCGGCATTGGCGCCCTGATGGCTGCGCCAGCCTATGCGGATGCGCCCGCCGCGGCGGCCGCGGCGCCGACCTCGGATCAGGTGGATACGGTCGTGGTGACCGCGCAGCGCCGGGAGCAAAAGCTGCAGGATGTGGGCATCGCTGTTTCGGTTGTGGGGGCCAAGGCGATCGCCCAGCTTGGACTGAAGGATTCGACAGACCTGATCCGCGACGTGCCCAGCCTCAAGATGAACGAATACACGCCGTCGGCGGTCGTGTTCAACATCCGGGGCGTCTCCCAGAATGACTTTGGGGATGAGCAGGAGCCGCCTGTCGCGGTCTATCAGGATGACAGCTACGCCTCGTCCTTCATCTCATCCGGTTTTCCCATGTTCGACCTGGCGCGGGTCGAGGTGCTGCGCGGCCCGCAAGGCACCCTCTTCGGACGCAACGCCACCGGCGGCGCCATTCAGTTCATTTCCAACAAGCCGACCAAGGACTGGACCGGCGATCTGACGGCGGGCGTCGGAAGCTGGCAGGACTACAATCTGGAGGGCGCCATCTCGGGGCCCATCACGGCCAACATCCAGACGCGACTGTCAGGGATGCAGGACGAGAGCGACGGCTATTTGAAAAGCCTGAACGCCGCCTATCCCAACCGTGGCGCTTCCAACCATTGGGCGCTTCGCTCCATTACGGATTGGGAAATCAATGACGACACCAGGATGGAGCTGAACGTCCGTTTCGCCCGCAATCCGCATGAGCATTCTGCAGGCATGTATTCGTGGGAGGCGGCATACGCCAATTCAAACGGGCAGGGCGTCTATTTGCCCGCCAATATGGTCAATCCGAACTCGAACGGCGTCAACGCCCCGGCCGGCATGGCGCCAGGCGCGGACTTTAGCGGATATAATAACAGCGCGATCGACGCTCAACGCGGAGGAAATCCGTTTCTGATTGCAACCCAGGGCGTGTCGTTCACGGACCGAACCCTGTTTGGCGCCAATCTGAAGGCGGAGACCAATCTGGGCGCTTTCCATCTCACCTCGATCACAGATATCCAGACCGACACCAAGCACTATCAGGAAGACGCCAGCGCCTCGCCCACCACCTTTGTCTCTTTTGAACAGGGGGGCAATGTGAGGCAATATTCGGAAGAAGTGCGCGCTTCCGGGAAATTTGGCGATCACGAGCTGGTGGTGGGCGCCTTCGCCATGTCTGTCGGCGGGCGTTATACGGCCTCCTACGCCTTGCCAAACCTGTCCTGGGACGGGAACTATGTGCCCAATGTCGCGTTCTCCCAGCTGACACGTTCATGGGCGGTGTTTGCCCAGGACGAATGGACCTTGCCGAACAATTTCAAGGCGATTGTTGGTGCGCGCTACTGGAGCGATGAGCGGCGCGTCAACTATAACGCAACAGACACCTATGGTGAGCAGGTCATTTTCAACACGCATCAGGTCTATGCGCTCAACTATGCCACGGGTCTGCCGGTGACGACCGGTATCAATGTCACGCCCAGTGACGCCGACAAGACCTTTGGCGATTATTCGCTGCGGGCTGAACTCGATTACAAGCCGAACCAGGACATGCTGATCTATGGCAGCTTCAATCGGGGGTCCAAGAGCGGCGGGTTCACGCTGAACACGGCGACGCCGACGGCTGGAACCGAAGCGGCTTTCCTGAATGACACGCCCTATAAACCCGAAGTGCTGAATGCACTGGAAGTGGGGATCAAGGCGACCTTGCCGCTGCGTACAACGTTGAATCTCAGCAGTTTCTACTACGACTACAAGAACTATCAGGCCTTTACCTATAATGAGTTCGTGGAGGCCGTGGTCAACAAGGCCGCAACGGAAGAGGGGTTCGAGGCGGAACTGATCACCCATCCGATGACGGGCCTGACACTGTCGGGAAATGCGTCATTCCTCGACAATGTGGTCAAGGGCGTCACCCTGCCGAGCCCGACGCCGGGCCAGCCCACCGTGGATCGCCACCTGCCCCAGGCGCCCAAGACCTCGCTCCAGGGCCTGGCTCGCTATGAATTTGCTGCGGGGCCCGGTCTGTTGGCCGTACAGGGCGACGTGGAATATACGGGAAAGTTTTGTTTCTCAGTGCTCTGTGCGCCTGTCGAGCAGGAGGGCGCCCACACCGTTTATAACGCCCGGCTGACCTGGACGCCGGACAGTAAGAAGTGGGATGCATCTGTCTTTATCAATAATATTGGAAACGAAATCTACCGTCTCTACACTTATGATGTCGCCGGGTTTACAGGTCAGATTCCCAGTGTCTACGCCAAGCCGCAAAGCTGGGGCGCTACCATGACCTATCACTTCTGAGAAATGATCGGCGCGGTCCGCCTTGCGGCGGACCGTCGCGGCGGACCGTCTCTGGCGGGGCTAACCGAACACCCGCATGGAGGCGAGATTGGTGTCCCCTTCAGCATCGCTCCTGGACTCAGAGGCATGGCGGCGCGTGCCTGACGGGGATGTGCCGTAGGTTTCCTTGAACTGGCGGGAGAAGTGGGCGCAGTCTGCGAAACCCGCCGCATGGGCGATCTCCGTGACGGACCGGTCGGTATTGCCGATCAGCCAATGAGCGTAGCGAAGCCGCAGCTTGCGATAGGCGCAAGCCGGGCTCACGCCCAGGGTCGCGTGGCACAGCCGTTCGAACTGACGGGTGGAAAGTCCAAGCTTTTCGGCCACATGGGCTATAGGCAACGGCCCAGCCAGGTTTTGCTCCATGAGCAAAAGAGCTCGCCGCACGCGCGGATCGCTGACCTTTTCGGACATGGGCGGGTGCGGTTGCGCATCAGCGCCCGCGCGGGTGCGATCGAACAGCAGGACCTGGCTGGCTTTTTGCGCGACCGACCAGCCCAGGTGGCGCTCGATCAGATGGCTGGCCAGATCGGCCGTCCCGGCGCCGCCTGCGCAGGTTATGCGGTCGCCATCAGCCAGAAAGAGGCGGTCCGCCACCACATCATGGTCCGGAAATTCGTCCAGAAAATCCTGATAATGATACCAGCTGACGCAGACCTTGCGCCCCTTCATCAAGCCTTCGCGACACAGGATGAAGCTTCCCGTGCACATGCCGATCAGCTTGACGCCGGCTTCGGCTGTGCGGTGCAGATAACGTTGGGTGGCCTCGTCAATCTGCTGGCCCGCGTGCAGCACGCCGCCGACGACAACCACATAGTTGAAATTGCGCGGGTCGACAAAATTGCTGGTGGGGGAGGTCATGACGCCGCAACTGGCCCGACGCGGATCGGGCCGGCTGGACATGATTGACCATTGAACTTTCAGAGGGCGGCTTCGATCGCCCTCATCGGCGGCCAAGCGCAAATGGTCCACAAACAGGGCGAAGGCCGACAGGGTGAAATTGTCCGCCAGAATGATGCCGACACGAAGCGGCGCCCGGCCAGCGGGCTTGCCATCAACCATGTCCGGCGCAGAGATGTCCATGTCGTTAGATGACCGTTCAATGCCCGATATTGCAAGCGCGCGTTTGTTCGCCGCTGCAACCTTCGCCAAAGTCGCACTGGCTCAGGGCAGGTGCTGACCCGTCAGTTCCAGAAGGTCCCAAAGATAGGGACTGAAGGAGCGCCAGACTTCCAGGTGGAACGCCGTCTGGCTCATGCGCCAAAGCACGACTTCGGCCTTGCCCATCAGCGTGCGGGTGCACATCGACACCGGGAAATTCTCGATCGAGACATCCAGCGCGCAGAGGGTGGCCAGATGCGCCTCTACCCGCGGGCCGGCGATCACCATCGCCGTTTGACGGTGGCTGACATCCACGAGCGCGTGGGGTGTGTCGCCAATGGCGCTTGACAGGGCGTCCATCCGCCCTTCGTCGGTCGCCGACAGGATCAGCCATTCATCGGGACCGAGCCAAAGGGCGTGGGTCCCGGCTGCCCCGGCGGAGCGACAGGCCTGACGGGGCAATGTGAAGCCCAACTGGGCTTCAGCCGCCGCAATCGCGGCCTCCCGGGCGCGCAGCACCAGTCGCGTCATGGGCGGGGCGGTCACCAGTCCCAGTTCGGGCGCGCCTTGGCGCCCCTCCAGCGGGCCGATGCGAGGGGCGGTCATGATCATGTCAGACATTCACCCGCGTTCCTTCCGCATCAAAAAACACCGGCGAGGTCACGGTGACGCTGATGTCGCCGCCGGCCTGGGGAGAATAGAGGGTCTGCCCCATCCGCGCCCGCCCGCCTTGAACCATGGCCAGAGCGATCGATCGCCCAAGAACCGCACTGTGATAGGAAGACGTGACATGACCGATCAGCTTCATGGGGGGCGTTTGCCCTGCGCTGGCGACAATCTGGGCGCCTTCCTCAAGCACCAGATGCGGATCGGCGGTGTACAATCCCACCAACTGCTTTCGGTTGGGGTCTGACATGGCTGGTCGGGCCAGAGACCGCTTCCCGACAAAATCGGGTTTAGCCTTTCCGATAGCCCAGCCTAGTCCGACGTCATCGGGCGTCGCCGTTCCGTCCGTCTCCTGCCCAACAATAATGAACCCTTTTTCCGCACGAAGCACGTGCATCGTCTCGGTTCCATAGGGGGTGAGGCCGTAGGGTTGGCCCGCCGCCCAGATGGCTTCCCAGACCGCGCGGCCATGATCGGCGGGGACATTGATTTCAAAGCCCAGTTCGCCGCTGAAGCTGACCCGGAACAGCCTTGTCGGCACGCCGCAGATGCGCCCTTGCGCCAGCGCCATATGGGGCAGGGCTTCAGGCGATAGATCCACGCCCTGGACCAGACCGCTCAGAATGTCCCGGGCCCGGGGGCCTTGCAGGGCGATGACGGCCCACTGTTCGGTGGTGGAGGTTAGCCAGACCTTGAGGTCTGGCCATTCCGTCTGAAGGTAGTCCTCCATCATGGCCAGGACCCGGGGCGCGCCGCCCGTGGTGGTGGTGACGTGAAACCGGTCGTCAGCAATGCGGCCCACGACGCCGTCATCCATGACAAAGCCGTCTTCACGGCACAGCACGCCATAGCGACACCGGCCTACGCCCAGCTTGGTCCAGGCGTTGATGTACATGCGGTTCATGAATTCAGCCGCGTCGGCGCCCACAACCTCGATCTTGCCAAGGGTGGAGGCGTCGAATACGCCGCAACTGTTGCGGACCGCCACGCATTCCCGGGCCACCGCTGCGTCCATGTCTTCAGCGCCCTGAGGAAAATATCGCGCCCTTTTCCAGAGGGAGACGTCTTCGAACACCGCGCCCTGCGCCACAGCCCAGTCATGTATGGGTGTCCGGCGGATCGGGTCGAACAGATCGCCGCGCGCGTGGCCGGCCAGAACGCCGAAGGTGACAGGCGTATAGGGCATACGGAAGGTGGTCAGCCCGACCTGGGGAATGGTGCGCCCCGACTGGTCTGCAACCACGGCCAGCGCATTGATGTTGGACGTCTTTCCCTGATCCGTCGCCATGCCGGTCGTGGTGTAACGCTTGATGTGTTCGATGGACTGAAAACCTTCGCTCAGAGCGAGCTTCAGGTCCTTGGTGGTCACATCATTTTGCCAGTCGACAAAGGCGCGCGCGCCCGGTCCGCGATCATGCGGCACGGCGCCGACCACACCGCGCGGATCCGCCTCAAGCGCTTCCACGTCAAAATGGCGCTGTTCCTCAGCCCCCGTCGCGCTTGCCCCCGCCGCATAGCCGTCCGACAGGGCCTGAGTCAGTCCGAAACGGCCCCGACAGGCCCCGGCGCTACGCTCCTGCTCAGCCGACAGGTCGGGCAGATAGGCGTCAAGCTGGTCATCCCATTTCAGCTTCCCGCGAGACTGGCTGAACAGGTGCACACTGGGGGTGAATCCGCCGGACATAAGCACCGCGTCGCAACTGACCATCCGGGGCGCGCCAAGCTTTCCGTCCGACGACAGGGGCGACAGGCGGGCGGCGGTCACACGCAGGGAGCCGTGCGTTCCGGTGATCGCGCATCCGGTGCGAACAGTCAGTCCCGCAGCACGCGCCGCCTCCACAAGCGGGCCGGTCGGCGCCTGACGCATGTCGGCTATGGCTGCGATCTCGACGCCAGCCGCCGCCAGCTCCAGCGCGGCGCGATAGGCGCCGTCATGGCCTGTGGCGATCACAACCCGCTTGCCCGGCTTGACGCCGTAACGGTTCAGATAACTGCGCGCGGCGTCTGCCAGCATGATCCCCGGACGGTCATTGTCCGGAAAGACGAGGGGGCGCTCGATGGCGCCCGTGGCGATCACGACCTGTTTCGCCCGAACCTGCCACAGCCGTTCGCGCGGCGCGCCGGGGCGCGGATTGGCCAGATGATCGCTCAGGCGTTCTGTGATCGCGATCATGTTGTGCGCGAAATAGCCGAAAGCCGTGGCGCGGGGCAGAAGCGTGACAGCGGGATTGGCGGCCAGGGTGCGCAGCGTTGCGGCCAGCCAATCCGGCGCTGTCTTGCCGTCAATGCGGGCCGAGACGCTCGAAAGAAGCGATCCGCCGAGCTCTGATTGCTCATCGACGAGCATGACCCGGCCGCCGTTCTGGCTGGCGGCCAGAGCGGCGGCCAGACCAGCGGGGCCTGCGCCCACGACCAGAACATCGCAGTGCGCATACTGGTTCAGATAGGTGTCGGGATCGGGCTCAGTCGGCGCGCGTCCCAGACCGGCCGCAGCCCTGATCAAGGGCTCATACAAGCGGTCCCACGCTTTGCGCGGCCACATGAAGGTCTTGTAGTAGAAGCCAGCCGGGATGAAGGGGGCCAGCAGGTTATTCACCGCGCCAAGGTCAAGGCGCAGATTTGGGAATCGGTTCTGACTTTGCGCGACCAGGCCGTCATAGAGTTCGACCTGCGTGGCGCGCAGATTGGGAACGAATCGCGCCGCATCGCGCTGGATCGACACCAGCGCATTGGGCTCGTCCGACCCCGACGACAGCACGCCGCGCGGGCGGTGATATTTGAAGGACCGGCCCATGAGATGAACGCCGTTGGCGAGCAGGGCGGAGGCCAGCGTGTCTCCGGCCTGTCCCTCATAGCTGCGTCCGTCGAAGGTGAAGCGAAGCTTTGCGTCGCGATCAATGCGACCGCCCCTTGGCGCGCGAAAGGTCTGGCTCATCTGGCGGTCTCTGTCGCGTCAGGCCGGGGCGCGCCGGTGCGATAGGTGGCGATGAACTGATCGGTCGTCGTGTCGCGCAGGGCGTTGAAGAAGCGGGCACAGCCATGGGTGTGGCGCCAACGCTCGGCATGGACGCCTTTCGGATTGGTGCGCATGTACAGAAACTCTGCCCAGTCCTGCGCATCAAGCTCGACCGGGCGCTCGGGTCGGGCGATATGGGCCTGGCCGCCATAGGCGAATTCGATTTCTGGTCTGGGGCCGCAGTAGGGGCAGGTGATCAGCAGCATCAGGGCCTCAATGCGCCACGGCGGCGGCTGCGGCTTCATCGATCAAATGACCGTCGCGGAAGCGTTCGATGGTGAAGGGGGCGTTGATGGGGTGAGGTTCGTCCCGGGCGATGGTCCAGGCCAGGGTGTGGGCCGCCCCCGGCGTCGCCTTGAAGCCGCCTGTGCCCCAACCACAGTTCACATATAGCCCCGCAACCGGGGTCTTGGCCACGATGGGCGAGCGGTCCGGCGTGACGTCGACGATGCCGCCCCAGTTGCGCAGCATTTTCATGCGCCGAAATGCGGGAAACAGTTCGCAGATCGCCTCTAGCGTGTGTTGAGAAATGTGCAGCCCGCCGCGCTGGGTGTAGCTGGTATAGATGTCGGTGCCGGCCCCGATCACCAGCTCGCCCTTGTCGGACTGGCTGATGTAAGCGTGGATCGTGTTGCTCATGACCACGCAAGGGAAGACCGGCTTGATCGGCTCCGACACCAGGGCCTGAAGCGGATAGCTTTCCAGCGGCAGTCGAACGCCCGCCATGCCCAGCACCATGCTGGTGTGCCCCGCAGCGGATACGCCGATCTTTGGGGTCCGGATCACGCCGCGCGTCGTCTCTACGGCTTGGACGGCGCCGCTGGCGCTGCGGCGAATGGCGGTGACTTCGCAGTTTTCGATAATATCCACGCCCAATGCGTCAGCGCCGCGCGCATAGCCCCACGCCACCGCATCGTGGCGCGCCGTTCCGCCTCGACGTTGCAGGGCCCCGCCCAGAACCGGATAGCGCATATTGTTGGATATGTTCAGCGGCGGGCAATATGCCTTGGCTTCTTCCGCCGTCAGCCATTCATTATCCACGCCATTGGCCCGGTTGGCATGGACGTGACGCTTGAACACCTGAACATCATGCACGGTATGGGCCAGCATCAATACGCCGCGCTGGCTGAACATCACATTGTAATTCAGCTCCTGAGACAATCCTTCCCAGAGCTTGACCGAGTGGTCGTACAGGCCGGCGCTTTCGTCAAAGAGGTAGTTGGAGCGTATGATGGTGGTGTTGCGGCCCGTATTGCCGCCGCCGATCCATCCCTTTTCCAGAACGGCTATGTTGCGCAGGCCGTGCTGCTTCGCCAGATAATAGGCGGCGCCCAGGCCATGGCCGCCCCCGCCGATAATCACCGCGTCATAGGCCTGTTTGGGTTCGGGTGAACGCCATTGCGGCTTCCAACCGGTCTGACCGGACAGGCCCTGGCGAAAGAGCTCGAATGCTGAAAACTTTTGCATGGGCCTCGCCCGATGAACCAAGGGACAGGATGAGGCCTGCCGATGTTTGGGGCCATCATGCAGGCGGCGCTCCCCTTGAATGCAGGCGACATGGATGTCGCATCAGTCCAGTCAGGCGCAAGATCCCCGCGACACCTTGAGCCATGTCGTATTTTCATGCGGATACGTCGCTTATAGATAAGTCTGTCGCGGATTGGGAGCGTAGACTCGCTGTCCACAGAGTTGTTTCGGACGGGCGCCTGCGCCCGCACCCATTGGCCCAAGCACAGGGGCGCGATCATGACCGCGGCGACCCAATCATTCCCAGGCGACGTCCCCTCGGTTCAGACCCTGATCGCGCGTCGCCCGTCTGGCCATAGCCTGGAAGCGGACTTCTACACCCGACCAGACATCTTCGATCTGGATATGGAGCTCATCTTCGGTCGCCACTGGATCTATGTGGCGGTGGAGTCCGAAGCGCCTGAACCGGGCGATGTCTATGTGGTCGATATTGGCAAGTGGTCCGTGCTGATCGTGCGCGACGACGATATGCAGTTGCGAGCCTTCCATAATGTCTGTCGCCACAGGGGCGCGCGACTGGTGACGACAAGGCGGGCCGTGGTGGGCAATCTCGTCTGCCGCTACCACGCCTGGACCTATAATCTTGAAGGGGATCTGATCTTTGCTGACCATATGGGCGAAGCGTTTGACAAGAGTTGCAAGGGCCTGAAACCGGTTCACCTGCGGTCTGTGGCCGGGTTGCTGTTCATCTGTCTTGCCGATGAACCGCCTCAGGACATCGAGGCGATGGCCCAGGCCATGACGCCCTATTTGCAGCACCATGACCTGCCCAACACCAAGATCATCAAGAGCGTCGATCTTGTTGAAAAGGGGAACTGGAAGGTCACGATGGAAAATAACCGCGAGTGTTATCACTGCGGCGCCAACCACCCTGAGCTTACGATTCCCTTGTTCGCCTACGGCTTTGGTTTTTCACCCAAGACGCTTGATCCTGGCGAACTGGAACAGGCCAAGCGATACGAGGCGCTGGTGGCGGACGCCCATGCACGCTGGGAAGGGGCGGGCGTTCCGTCGCGGGAGCTTGAGCATCTGGCGGATCGCGTCACCGGATTTCGGACAGAGCGGCTGCCCATCGACCAATCGGGTCAGAGCCAGACGATGGACACCAAGGTCGCCTGCAAGAAGTTGCTGGGCCAGATCACCGATCCGGCTATGGGCGGCCTGTCGTTCTGGACGCAACCCAACTCCTGGCATCACTTCATGAGCGACCATATTGTCAGCTTCAGCGTCATCCCGGTGAGCGCGGAAGAAACGCTGCTCCGCACGCGCTGGATGGTCCACAAGGATGCGGTGGAAGGCGTCGATTATGATCTGGACCGGGTGACGGAGGTTTGGGAGGCGACAAACCGCCAGGACGCCGATCTTGTCGAGGTCGCCCAGGCGGGCCTGCGCAGTCCGGCCTATGAGCCGGGCCCATATTCTCCTTATACGGAAGGCCTGGTGGAGAAGTTCTGCCAGTGGTATCTGGGTCGCCTGTCAGCCGGCCTATCCGAAAGCCAGCCTGCTTGAGCCCGGCCTCGCCGCCCCTGTGGAATCCGGAGCTGGACGAGACGCTTGTCTGTTGTGCGGTGCGCCGTGAAACCCACGATGTGACGACCTTCGTCTTCGAGGCGCGTGAGCCAAGGCGTTTCGCCTATCAGCCCGGTCAATTCATGACCTTTGAACTGTCCATCGGCGGCCAGTCGATGAACCGCTGCTACACCCTGGCCTCGGCGCCCACCCGTCCCGATCGTGTGTCCATCACGGTCAAGCGGATCGAAGGCGGACCGGTCTCCAACGGGTTGCACGAAACGCTCACGCCTGGCGTGTCCGTTAGGGCGCTGGGGCCGATGGGAGATTTCACGTCCTCAAGACATATTGCTTCCAAGTATCTGTTCCTGTCTGCGGGCAGCGGCGTCACCCCGCTCATGTCCATGACCCGCCATGCCTATGATCTGGCCAGCGGCGCCGATATCGCCTTTGTTCATTCCGCCCGGTCGCCCGCCGATCTGATTTTTGACCGCGAACTGACGCTGATGGCGGCCAATATGGCGACGTTGCGCGTCACCAGCCTGTGCGAGGACGAGGCCCCCGGACAGCCGTGGAATGGCTATAGGGGGCGCATCGATCTGGCGCGTCTTGAGCTGATTGCCCCCGATTGGCGCGAGCGCGAGACGTTCGTCTGCGGCCCGTCGGCCTATATGGCCCAAGTGCGTGAGATGTTCGAAGCGGCAGGCTTTGACATGGCCCGGTATCATTCTGAAAGCTTCGATTTTGCCGAACTGACGCAGCAGGACGAAACGCCCCGGGTTCCGGACCAGACTGAACAGACCTTCAAGGTGACGTTCGCGACCACGCGCCGCACCATTGATTGCGGCGCCGGAACCACTGTGCTCGATGCGGCCAAGGCGGCCGGGATGCGCCTGCCGTCTTCCTGCACAAAGGGCATGTGCGGCACATGCAAGTGCAAGCTCGTCTCGGGCACGGTCGACATGGCGCATGCCGGCGGCATCCGTCAGCGGGAGATTGATCAGGGCCTGATCCTGATCTGCTGCGCCAAACCCACCAGCGATCTGGTGGTGGAGAGGTGAGCGCGTCCGCAGAGGCTGGCGGCGCCTGATCGGATACTCTAGGCCTTTCCAGCGCCGGACAGGGCGCGCAGGATTTCGCTCTGGCCGCATACGCCTTGCACCTGACCCCTGTCCATCAACAGCACCGGATGGCTGTTGGATTGGCACAGACGAATGATGGTGGAGAGCGGCAGTCCGGCTTCGGCCAGGATCATTCCGTCGGCGATCACCGCGCCGGAGGCTTCGTCGAATGAAACGAGCGACAGGTTTTCTCCGTCCATCCGCGCAGAGGTCGGGCGTCGATCCGCATCCAGTTCCAGATGATAGCTGCGCCGTCCGTCCAGCCATGCGACGCCCGCATCACCGGACACCTCGGCCAGCGCCCGCATGACGGCGGCGCCCGTCAGCACCGATAGCGGGTTCATGTGCCGGACAAATTGGGCGACATAGTCATTGGCGGGATGAAGGACGATGTCCTGGGCTGTGCCGGTCTGAACGATCCGCCCGCCTTCCATGATTGAAATCTGGTCTCCGAGCTTCAGGGCTTCATCCAGATCATGACTGACAAAGATGATGGTCTTTTGGACCCTGTCCTGAAGGCTGAGCAGTTCGTCCTGCAGCCGCGACCGGATCAGGGGGTCGAGCGCTGAAAATGGCTCATCCATCAGCAAGATGTCGGCGTCGGTGGCAAAGGCGCGCGCCAGCCCCACGCGCTGCTGCATGCCGCCGGACAGTTCCTGGGTCTTGCGGTCGGCCCAATCCATCAAGCCGACAAGCTCCAGCTTTTCATCCACGATCTGGTGGCGTTGCGCCTTGTCCACCCTCTGAAACTCCAGGCCCAGCCCGACATTTTCCCGGACCGTGCGCCAGGGCAGCAGGGCGAACTGTTGGAACACCATGGCGATGGACTTGCGCCGCACGGCCCTGAGTGTTGCGGGGCCGCACGCCGCCACATCGACCAGGCCGCCATCGTGTCGCACCAGAACCTGTCCGCGTGTGACCGTGTTCAGTCCATTCGCCGCGCGCAACAAGGTGGATTTTCCAGAGCCTGACAGGCCCATCAGGACGGATATCTCCCCAGACCTGACGCTCAGATTCGCCCCCGCCACACCGAGCACGACACCGGTGTCGGCGGCGATCCGGCTGCGGTCCGCGCCGCCCGCCAGGAGATCAAGGGCCTTGTTGAGCGAAGGGTCGCGACGTGACGCACCCGTCTTGCCGAACAGGATATCCACGTCCTTGAACTCGACTGCGGCGGTGTTCGTCAAAGGCGTGGCTCCCAAGCCTGAAGCGTAAAGCGATCTTCGTCCTTTCCCTGCCGACGGGAAAGAGAGGTCAGAGGCCTTTGAGCGCGTTGTTTTCCGGGTCAAACGGGCTATCGGGGATCACCGTCGCCCGGTACCGCTCGCCAAGGATCACGATTTCAAGTTCGGTTCCGATTTCGGCCAGATCGGGGCGGACCATGGCGAGCGCCAGAGACTTTTCGACGCGCCAGCCATAGCCCCCTGATGTTGCGCGCCCGACGAGGTCGGGGCCATGATAGATCGGCTCTGAGCCCCGTGCGTCCGCATCGGTCACGCCATGAACCTCCAGGGTGACGGCCTTGTTGGCGAAGCCTCGCGCTTTCCACGCCAGCAACGCATCCTTGCCGAAAAAGCCTGGCTTCTTCATCGAGATGAAGCGGCTGAGGCCGGATTCCAGCGCGCAATATTCGATGGAAAGCTCTCTCGGTATCAGTTTGTAGGATTTTTCCAGGCGCAGCGAGTCCATGGCCCGAATGCCGAAGGGCTTGATGTCGAACGCCGCGCCAGCTGCGAACAGCTTGTCGAAAATATAGTTCTGCATCTCGATCGGATGGTGGATTTCCCAACCCAGCTCGCCGATGAAATTGACCCGCAGGGCCGTGACCCGCGCCGCGCCGATATCGATGTCCTGCCCGGTCAGCCAGGGGAAGGCCTCATTGGACAGGTCAGCATCGGTGACCATGGCCAGCACATCGCGAGACCGTGGCCCGGCCAGCACGAACACGCCATGCGCTGTGGTGATCTTTTCCAGGCGCACCGTGCCGTCCGTCGGCATCGCCTTTTGCAGATAGTCATGGTCGTGACGCTCCAGCGCGCCAGCCGAGACCAGATAGAAGCTTTGCGGCGCCTTGCGATAGACGGTGAACTCCGCGCGCACGCCGCCTTTTGAGCTGAGCAGATAGGTCAGGCTGACCTTGCCCACCGACGTCGGAACCTTATTGGTGAGCAGGCCGTCCAGCCAGCCTTGCGCACCGGGACCCGATACTTCGAACTTGGCGAAAGCGCTCATGTCCTGCAGGCCGACCTTGGCGTGCACGTGTCGGCATTCATTGCCCACATGCTCGAAATAGTTGGAGCGGCGGAAGCTCCACTTTTCGCGCACGACCCCGCCTTCATCAGGATCGGCGTGATTTTCGTTCAGGATCACGTCGGGCTTGTCGAGGTCGGCCGGGGTCAGCCCATAGCCGTCCGGCGCAAACCAGTTGGGTCGTTCCCAGCCGAACACCGTGCCGAACACGGCGCCCTTGGCCTTCATCCGGTCATAGCAGGGCATCCGACGCAGAGGCCGCGCCGCGCCGCGCTCTTCATCCGGATAGTGGACCGTAAAGACCTTGGCGTAGGCCTCCTCGTTCTTTTCCGTCAAATATCCCCGGCTGGCATAGGCGCCAAAACGGCGCGGATCGACGCCCATCATGTCCACGGTCGGCTCGCCGTCCACGATCCAGTGCGCCAGTTGCCAGCCCGCGCCGCCGGCCGCCGTAACGCCGAAACTATGGCCTTCGTTGAGCCAGAAGTTCTTCAGTCCCCAGGCGGGGCCGACAATGGGGTTTCCGTCCGGCGTATAGGCTATGGCGCCGTTATAGACCTTCTTGACGCCGACCTCTGCAAAGGCCGGAACGCGGGCAATTGCGGCCTCTATGTGGGGGGCGAGCCGGTCAAGGTCTTCCTGGAACAGTTCGTATTCCGACTGCGGGTCCGGGCCGTCGACATAGCAGGCGGGCGCCCCCGTCTCATAAGGCCCCAGCAACAGGCCGCCCGCTTCTTCGCGCATATAGTAGCTGGCGTCGGACTCGCGAAGAACGCCCATTTCCGGCAGTCCAGCGGCCTTGCGGGCCAGAATGGCGGGGTGGGCCTCGGTCACGATATACTGGTGCTCGACCGGGATGACAGGCACGTCCAGTCCGACCATGGCTCCGGTGCGGCGGGCGAAGTTGCCAGAGCATGAAATCACGTGCTCGCAGGTCATGTCGCCCTTGTCGGTCTGCACCAGCCACTGGCCGTCCGGCTGTTGGGTGATCGCAGTGACCGTAGTGTGGCGATGGATCGTCGCCCCGCGATTGCGGGCCCCGCGCGCCAGGGCTTGGGTGAGGTCCGCGGGCTGGATGTAGCCGTCATCGGGGTGCTGAATGGCGCCGATCAGGTCGTCCACCTCGCACAGGGGCCAGATGTCCTTGACCTCGGCCGGGGTCAGGAAGCGCACATCGACGCCGATGGTCTTGGCCACGCCGGCGTAATATTTGTATTCGTCCCACCGGTCCCTTGTGCGGGCCAGGCGGATATTCGTGACCTGGGAGAATCCGACATTGAGCTCGGTTTCCGCCGCCAGGGTCGGATAAAACCCGACCGAATATTTGTGCATCTGGCCGACAGAGTAGCTGAGATTGAACAGGGGCAGCAGGCCCGCCGCATGCCAGGTGGAACCAGAGGTCAGTTCCTTGCGCTCAAGCAGGACAGAGTCCGTCCAGCCTAGCTTGGCCAGATGATACAGGGTGGAAACGCCGACCACCCCGCCGCCGATGACGACCGCACGTGCATGTGATTGCATGGACTTGAATTCCTGATCGAAAATGCGGGCCGGGACGGGGCGATGGCTGGAACGATAGGGCCGGGCGGCGTGGAACGCACAGAATGGATGCGCCGACCTTATGGGACGAATGCGACGCGGCGTGTCGCATTCGTCCTAGGTGAGGCTCATGGTCTGGCGCGGGTGGGGCGGGTGATGCGGTCCAATATGATCGCCAGAAGCACAATGGCGAAGCCGGCTTCGAAGCCCATGCCCACCTGAACCGTGTTGAGCGCTCTGACCACCGGCACGCCCAGCCCGCCAGCCCCGACCAGGGCGGCGATCACCACCATGGACAGGCTGAGCATGATACATTGGGTGATCCCCGCCACAATGGTGGGCATGGCGCTGGGAAGTTCGATCGTGAAGAGAAGCTGGGCGCGCGTCGCGCCGAACGCCTCTCCGGCCTCGATCAAGGGCCTTGGCGTGGAGGAGACGCCAAGATGTGTCAGGCGCACCGGCGCCGGCAGGGCGAAAATCACGGTGGAGATCAGTCCCGGCACCACGCCAAGGCCGAACAGAACAAGCGTCGGGATCAGATAGACAAAGGTTGGCAGGGTCTGCATCAGGTCCAGCACCGGGTGCATGGCATTGTAAAGCCAGGGTCTGTGCGCCGCCGCCACGCCGAGCGGCACGCCGATCAGCGTAGAGATCAGGGCCGAAAACATCACGAGCGACAGGGTCTCCAGCATCGCGTCCCAATAGCCCTGGTTCATGATCAGCAGCAGCGCGCCCCCGACGAACAGCGACAGCGCCAAGGAGCGCTGCAGCAGATAGGCCAAGCCCGCGACGGCGGCGATCAAGACCAGGGGCGGGGTCATTTTCAGCAGCGCCGTCAGCCCGTCGACTGCGCCATGCACCCCGGCAGAGATCGCGTCGAACACCCCCATGAAGTGCACCTTCACGAAGTCCACCAGGTCGGACATGAACGGTCCGATCGGGATTTTGTGGCTGATGATCCAGTTGTCCAGACCGACCGGGCCGGTCGGAATGATGGACCGGATGGCCGCCTCGCCCGGTCGGCCGTCATAGGTCTCCACGCCATCCAGCCAGGTTTTCAGGGTGTCAGGATGGGCGGTGAGGAAGGCGGCGGCGGCGGCTTTGGGCTCCTGGTGCGCGTCCAGTATCGCACCCATCAGGGCGTCTTCCTCAGACAGGGTGAATTGCAGGTTTCGCAACAGGCGGCCCACGTTGGGGCACTCGGCGAGATAGCCGGCGCGGGCGTTTGTGAAGATCTGTGCACCGCCAAAATTGGGGCCAAAGGTGGCGTCGCCGCCCGTCAGATACTTCATGCGCAAGCGCGTATTCATCGGGTGAGGCTCCCATCCCAGGAACACGATGGGCTGTTTTGAGCGCATGGCCCGTTCCACCTCGGCCAACATGCCTTGCTCGCTCGACTCAATCAGCTTGAAGCCGCCGAGATTGTCGCTGTTGGACTTGATGATCCCCAGAACCTGGCGGTTGCCGTCATTGCCCGGCTCCAGTCCGTAGATGGTGCGGTTCAGCGGGCCTGAGAACTTCTGGATGTCGTTGAAATCCTTCAATCCCGCCGCATACAGATATTCCGGCACGGCCAGGGTGTATTTGGCGCCATGCAGGTTTTCCCGCACGACCTCGACAGAGCCGTCCTTCACGAACGGCGCCCTGTCCTGCGCCATCGAGGGCATCCAGTTGCCGAGAAAAACGTCCACGTCCTTGTTCTTCATGGCGGCGTAGGTCACGGGCACGGACAGCACCGTAATCTTGGGCTGGTAGCCCAGATGGGTCAGGATGACGCTCGTCAGCGCCGTGGTGGCGGTGACGTCTGTCCAGCCAATGTCGGAAAGACGCACGGTCTGACATTGAGGGTGCGCGCTGTCAGCCGCTGCAACCGGCTGCGCTGCGATGAACAACGGGGCTAGCGTCGTGAGTATCCGCCGCAGCCAAGCCAGCCGCTTCATAGGCGCTCCCAAGCTCGATCAGTTCGATTGAACGGTGGTTCAATTTTCTAGACTGCGACAGCCTCACGCAATGAGCAAGTCGTAACCGCAGACCATTCGCGTTTGCGATCCGCCGAATTCCGGGCGCAAGCGATGGGCGCAAATTGATCTCGATCTAATTTCGGCACAGGTTGATCTAATTTTACCTCTGTCAGAAGCGCCGATGGCAGGCGAAGCTGCGCCGTGTGTGCGCCTCCAGTTGGGATAGCCTTCGCCGAATGAGATATTCAGCCCTGAGCCTGCTGCGTGGCGGCCTGACCGGACATAAGGCATGGGCCAGAGCCTGGCGCGACCCGACGCCCAAATCGCGATATGACGTGGTGATCATCGGCGGCGGCGGCCACGGCCTGACGACGGCCTACTACCTCGCCAAGGTGCATGGCGTTCGCAATATTGCGGTCCTGGAGAAGGGTTGGATTGGCGGCGGCAATACCGGTCGCAACACAACGATTGTCCGCTCCAACTACCGGCTCCCCCAGATGCAGGCCCTGATGGAGTTTTCGCTCAAGCTCTGGGAAGGAATGAGCGATGAGATAAATTACAATGTCATGTTCAGTCAGCGCGGCGCGATTTTTCTGGGCCACTCGGACAGCGACATGCTGCAACTGGCGCAACGCGGCGACGCCATGGCGACGGCGGGTGTCGAGGCGGAGCTTTTAAGCCGGGATCAGGTGCGCAAGCTGGCGCCCGAATTGGATATGTCAGCCGCAGCCCGGCGCCCGATTCAGGGCGGGTTGATCCAGCGGCGGGGTGGAACGGCTCGCCACGACGCCGTGGCCTGGGGCTATGCAAGGGCGGCGGACGCGCTGGGCGTCGACATCATCCAGAACTGTGAAGTGACGGGCCTGACCATCAGGGGAGGACGGGTCGAGGCTGTGGAGACCTCCAAAGGCGTCATCGGCGCGGACAGGGTCGGCATCTGTGTGGCGGGCAATTCCGGTCGCGTTGCGGCCATGGCGGGGCTGCGCCTGCCCATCGAATCCCATCTGTTGCAGGCCTTCGTGTCCGAGCCGGTCAAGCCGATGGTGAACACTGTGCTCATGTCCCAGTCGCTGCATTGCTATATCAGCCAGTCTGACAAGGGCGAGATCGTGCTGGGCGGCAATCCGGATCAATATCCGACCTACAGCCAGCGCGGGTCGCCCCATCGGATCGAGGAAGCGGCGGCCGAGGCGATGGCGCTGGTTCCCGCCCTGTCGCGATTGCGGGTCCTGCGCGCCTGGGCCGGGACGACCGATATGAGCTTTGACGGGGCGCCCATCATCGACCGCACCCCCGTGGACGGCCTCTATCTGAACGGGGGCTGGTGCTATGGCGGCTTCAAGGCCACGCCGGGCTCGGGATGGCAATATGCCCATTTGCTGGCCAAGGACGAGGCGCACGCCGTCGCCGCGCCGTTCCGTCTGGACCGTTTCCAGACCGGACGAACGATCGATGAAAACGGGGCTGGCCCCATGCCGCAGGCAAGGTGAGGCGCATAACGACATGATGTTGATCCTTTGCCCCTATTGCGGACCTCGCGCGTTGCCCGAGTTCAGCTTCGATCGTCCTGTGGAGGCGATCACCCGATCGGACGCCGATACAGCGACCCTGGTGAAAACTCTTTTTGAGCGCGACAACCCACGCGGGCCATCGCGAGAACTCTGGCGCCATACCTATGGCTGCCGTTCCTGGCTGACCCTCACTCGGGACACCGCGACCCATGAGATCAGCGACATTCGACCATTGGGCGGCGAAGCATGACCGGGCCCTTTCGCACGACATCAGGGGGATGGGTCAGGCGCGACAAGCCCGTGTCGTTCCAGTTCGACGCACGATCCATGTCGGGCCTGGAGGGCGATACGCTGGCCTCGGCGCTTCTGGCCAACGGCGTCAGCCTGATGGGCCGAAGCTTCAAATATCATCGGCCGCGGGGTGTCTTGTCTGCGGGAGTTGAAGAGCCCAACGCCCTTGTCGGCGTTGGGGAGGGAGCAAGATTTGAGCCGAATACGCGGGCGACGGATCTGTTTCTCTATCCAGAACTGAACGCCCGCAGCCAGAACGCCTGGCCGTCCCTGGGCGTGGATTTCGGGGCGGTGAACCAGTTGCTCGCGCCCTTCATACCCGCAGGATTCTATTACAAGACCTTCCTTGGACCGCCCAGGCTATGGAAGGTCTACGAGCATTTCATTCGCGCCGCTGCAGGATTGGGAAAGCCGCCGCATCTGGCGGACATAGACGTGTATGAGCGTCGCGCCGCGTTTTGCGATGTTCTGGTCGTGGGGGCGGGGCCGGCGGGGCTGAGCGCGGCGCTGGCGTCTGCCAGATCCGGCGCCCGCGTCGTTCTGACGGAGCTGGACGCCTGCCTGGGTGGATCGCTTCTGGGCGATCCGGCGCTCATTGACGGCAAGCCTGAGCGCGACTGGATAAACGAGGTCGCGGCTGAACTCACCGCCCTCGGCGTTCGGATCCTCACCCGCGCCACGGCGTTTGGCTTCTATGATCACGGCCTTGTCCACATCGCGGAACGGGTCGTCGAGCCGGGCGAGCCACCGGGGGCGGACGGGCTGACCCAGCGACGGTGGAGCCTTCGGGCGGCGCAAGTGATTCTGGCTCAGGGCGCGATCGAGCGGCCGCTGCCGTTCGCAAACAACGACCGGCCCGGCGTGATGCTGTCAGGCGCTGTGCGCACCTATCTGCATCGCTACGGCGTTGCGTGCGGCTCCAGGGTTGTGATCGCGGCCTGCCATGATGACGCCTATCGGACGGGCATGGCGCTGGCGCAAGCCGGCGTGAATATTGTGGCGCTACTGGACAGCCGTGACGCCGCTGACGTGTCGTCGGACCTGTCGGGTCGAGCGGGTGCGCGCTTCCCGGTCTACGCCAACGCCAAACTGCTTTCGGCCGAGGGCGGGGCCAAGGGTCTGGCCAGGTTGAAGGCGCAGGTGGGAGGTCGTATCGAGACGTTCGAGGCGGATCTGGCGGCGGTGTCGGGTGGGTTCACACCCAGTGTTCATCTGCATATGCAGGCAGGCGGGGCTCTGGACTGGGATGAGGCGCGTGGCGTTTTCACGCCCGGAACAGGGCGCCAGGGCCAGGTCAGCGTCGGCGCCTGCAACGGCGAGGAAGGATTGGCGTCGGTTCTGGCTCAAGGCTGGCGCGCCGGTGTTGCGGCGTCGGCAAAGGCAGGGTTCACCCGCAATCCTGGCGCGCCGCCGACCTCGGATGAAGACAGGGCGATTGGCGCAGTACAGGGGTTCACGCCACCACCCGGCGCCGATCTGAAGAAGACCTTCATCGACCCGCAGAACGACGTGACGATGTTTGATATCGATCTGGCGTGGCGTGAAGGCTATCGCTCGGTCGAACATCTGAAGCGCTACACCACGCTGGGCATGGCTACGGATCAGGGCAAAACCAGCAATTTGCTCGGGCTGGCGAGATTGGCGCATCACGAGAACCGGTCGGCGCCCGAGGTGGGACTGACCACGTTTCGCCCCCCATTCACGCCCACGACTCTGGGGGTCTGGGCGGGCGAGGATACGGGCTTCGACGTCAACCTCCTGCGCCGTTTACCGCTCTATGATGTTCATGCGGCGTACGATCCGCCCTGGCAGCCTGTCGGCTACTGGCGTCGGGCGCGCGCCTATTTGCGGCCGGGAGAAACCCTGGCCCAGGCGGGCCTGCGGGAGGCGCGCATGGTGCGCACCACCGTCGGGGTGGTCGATGTCTCCACGCTCGGCAAGTTCGAGGTCTCCGGTCCTGACGCCGCGACCTTTCTTGAAAAGATATGCGCCACCTCGGTGTCCAGGCTGGCGGTCGGGCGGGGGCGTTACACGTTCATGCTGCGCGAAGATGGCCTCGTGAATGACGACGGCACGGTCTGGCGCACGGGCGAGAACCGTTTTCTGCTGACCAGCTCCACGGGTGGCGCCGATCGTATGGCGCATCTGATGTCCTATGTTCGCAATGTTCTCCATCCGGAGCTGAGGGTCGGCGTCGCCAATGTCCAGGAACATTATGCCGCGATCGCAGTTGCTGGGCCTCGCTCACGCGCCGTGATCGGTCGGGCTGTCAGCGGCGTCGACCTGCCGCGCCATATGTCGCTGGCCCAAGGGATGATGGCGGACACGCCGGTTCTGGTGCTCGCCGCCAGCTATTCGGGAGAGCGCGCCTTTGAAATCTATGTGAAGAGCGATGCGGCGGTCCAGGTCTGGTCAGCCCTGGCCCATGCGGCGGCGCAGGAGGGCGGCGGGCTTTACGGGCTGGAGGCTCTGGAAATCCTGCGCATCGAAAAGGGCCATGTCGAGACGGGCGGTGAAATCGATGGCCGCACCTCGGCGCATGATCTGCGGCTTGAGAAGATGCTAAATCCCCGCGGCGGCTATCTCGGCGCGGCGGGACAGGGCAGGGAGGCCTTCGCCGATCCGGACCGGTTGCAGTTCGTCGGGCTGGAATCGCTGTCAGGGCCGATCCCTGAGGGCTCCATGCTGGTGTCCAGACCTGGCGCTCCGGCGCAGGGCCATGTCACAGGCTCTGGAGTGCGCACACTGTCAGAAGGCTTCATTGCGTTAGGCTTGCTCAGGGGCGGTCGGTTGCGATCGGGCGAGGTGTTTGTCGCCTCTTCGCCCACACGCGGTGTTCACGCGACGGTTCGGGTTTGCGAACCGCATTTCCATGATCTGGATGGGGAGCGTTACCGTGATTGAGCCTTTGACGATCGGCGACATCTGCACCACTCGACTGGTCAGGATCGAGGCCTTCAGCCTGACGCCACACTTCCGCCTCGCCTTCGAGCAGGTTGTGGGGCGCGCCCTGCCAGACGCCGGTCAGGGCGTCGAAGGGCCAAATGGCGTGCTCCTCTGGGCAGAGGCCAAGGCCTGGCTGGTGGAGGGCGACGCATCTGTGCTGGAAGCCGGCCTTGGCGACGTCGCCGCCGTGAGCGACGTATCCGGCGCTTGGCGGCGGATTGACATCAAGGGCTCAGCTTGGCGCACCATGATGACGATAGAGGGCCTGCTGGACGTCGAGAGCGCGACGTTCAAAACAGGCAGCCTTGCAGCGAGCCTGCAGCATCATGCGCCCGTCATGTTGCACGTTGTGTCTGACGCGGGACTGTCGATCTATACCGCCCCGAGCTTTGCGCACCATCTTCATACGGCCCTGCACAAGGCGGCGCGTCGTCTGGCGGCCTGACGGCAAAGTCTGGCCATGCCGGCGCCCGCCCATGGTCGCCCGGATCCGGACGGCCATGGGACCTGAAGACGCTTAGTAGGTCACCACGGTGCGGATGCTTTCGCCGTGATGCATGAGGTCGAAAGCCTTGTTGATGTCGCTATGGGGCAGGATGTGTGTGACCAGATCGTCGATATTGATCTTGCCGTCCATG